>JAEWKP010000409.1 GCA_023393655.1 Pseudomonadota bacterium
GCCGGCTCGCCGAAGAAGAGATCGCCCTTCTGGTTCTCGAGCACCAGCAGCGCTCGCTGGATCGTGCCGACCGACGCCGAGGTGACGTTGCCGTATTTGGTCGTGAGCTCCTGCGCGTTCTCGGCGATGAAGCTCAGGATCGCGCGCAGGTCCTTGAGATCGAGCAGCAGCAGCTTCTGCTCGTCGGCTATGCGGAAGGCGATGTTGAGCACGCCTTCCTGCGTATCGTTGAGGTCGAGCAGGCGGGCCAGCAGCAGCGGGCCCATCTCGGAAATCGTCGCGCGGACCGGGTGGCCCTGCTCACCGAAGACGTCCCAGAAGACGGTCGAGAACTGGTCCGGCTCGGATTTGAGGCCGAGCTCCTTGGCGCGGTTGACGAAGGGCGGCTTGGAATCGCCGGGCGCAACGATGCCGGAGAGGTCGCCCTTGATGTCGGCCGCGAAGACCGGGACGCCGTTGCGGGCGAAGCCCTCGGCCATCACCTGCAAGGTCACGGTCTTGCCGGTGCCTGTCGCGCCGGTCACCAGCCCATGGCGATTGGCGAGCTTGAGCAGGAGGTTTTCAGGCTTGCCGCTCTTGCCGATCAGAATCGCGCCGTCATTCGCCATTGAAATTTGCCCATCAGGTTTCAAACCGGTCCGGCAAGGGTGTAACCAAAGGACGCAGAAGGCGGAAGCCCGCGGCCGTTGGAAATCAGATCGTAAACATGTAAACTATTTTTCGAAGGCTTCGTGCCGAAGCCGTTTTGGCGAGGGGTTTGGAACCATGGAAGAATTGCTGACGCGCGTGGCTGGGGCCGCCGGCATCAATGAGGAACTCGCCCGCAAGGCGGTCGGCATCATCCTCGCCTTCCTGCAGAAGGAAGGCCCGGCCGCCGAGATCGGCCAGTTGATGGCCGCGTTGCCGGGCGCGCAGGCGCTGGCCGATGCCGAAGGTGGCACCAAGGGCGGCATGCTCGGCGCGATCGGCGGATTGATGGGCGGAGGCGGTGGCGTCATGGCGCTCGGCGGCCAGTTGATGAGCGCCGGTCTGTCCATGGGCCAGATCCAGAGCGTTTCGAAGGAAATGTTCGCTGTTGGTCGCGAGAAAGCCGGTGAGGACGCGATGGGCGCGATCGTCGGCGCGATCCCGGGCCTCGGCCAGTTCGTCTAAGCTCGTCGAAACAACCGAACGCCGCGGCGCTGTCTCAGGATAGTGCCGTGGCGTTTTTGTATTCCCGCACCTGTCTTGCGACGAAGTAGGGGTGGCGGTGCGCGCGCACCCATGGCAATCAACGTTCCACGGCTGCACATTATGCGGAAGAGGAGCATCAGCGCGCATGGACTCGGCTGCCCCATCCGACCTTCCCTATCTCGACGCATTTGCGGCGCCGTCGCATGACGCCTGGCGCGCGGCGGTCGACAAGGTCCTGAAGGGCGCCGATTTCGAGAAGAAGCTTGTCGGCCGCACCGCCGACGGCATCCGCATCGAGCCGCTCTACCCGGCCGCCTCGGCGCCCGCACGAGCGCTGCGCGCCGAAGCCGGGCGCTGGCATGTCGCGGCCCGGCTCGACCATCCGCAGCCGAGCGAGGCCCGGACGCTAGCTCTCGCCGATCTCGAGGGCGGGGCCGACACGCTGACCGTGAGCTTCGCGGGCGCGCGCGGGGCGCGCGGCTACGGCCTTGTCGCCGACGACGTGGCGACACTCGACGCCGCTCTCCAGGGCGTCATGCTGGACCTGATCCAACTGCGTCTCGACCCTGCCCCGCAGGGTCGCATCAACGCCCTGCTGCTGGCGGCCCTGATCCAGAAGCGCGGCCACGCGCCGAGCGAGCTCTCGATCACATTCGGCCTCGATCCGATCGGCGTCTTCGCCAGCCGCGGCTCGCTCGCGGCGCCATGGCCCGAACTCGGCCGCCGGCTCGCGGCCACGATCCGCACGCTCGAGGAGCGCGGCTTCGCCGGGCCATTCCTCGAAATCGACGGCCGCCCCTATCACGAAGCCGGCGCGAGCGAAGCACAGGAGCTCGGTGCAGCGCTCGCCACGGCGGTCGCTTATCTGCGCACCCTCGAAGCGCAGGGGATGGCGCTGTCCGAAGCGCGCGATGCACTCGCCTTCACGCTGGTCGCCGATACCGACGAGTTCCTGACGGTGGCGAAATTCCGGGCCGCGCGTCTGCTCTGGAACCGCATCCAGCAGGCCTGCGGCCTGACGCCGAAGCCGGCTCGCATCCATGCCGAGACTGCGTGGCGCTCCCTGACGAAGCGCGATCCGAACGTCAACCTGCTGCGCGGCACCGTCGCCGCCTTCGCGGCCGGAGTCGGCGGGGCCGATTCGATCGCCGTCCAGCCCTTCACCGCCGCGCTCGGCCTGCCCGATGCCTTCGCACGCCGCGTCGCCCGCAACACCCAGCTCATCCTGCTGGAGGAAAGCAATCTCTGGCGCGTCGCCGATCCCGCCGCCGGCGCCGGCGGCTTCGAAGCGCTGACGCAGACGCTCTGCGAACAGGGCTGGCAGGTCTTCCAGGAGATCGAGCGGCAGCGCAGCGGCGATCTCGCCGGCATCGTCGCAGCACTGGTCGATGGCCATCTCCAGAAGATGCTCGCCGAGCAACGCGCCGCCCGCGCCAAGGCCGTGGCGACGCGGCGCGAGCCGATCACCGGCACCAGCGAATTCCCGAATATCCGCGAAAACGTCGCTGCGGTACTCGCCGTCACGCCGATCAGGTTGGACAGGCAGCGCACGCAGGGCAGTCTCGCCGAACGGAACCAGAGCGAGATCATCCGCTCCTTCGCCGGCGGAGCTGGCCGGGCCGATGCGCTGGCCGCGCCCGGCACAGCCCTGCAAGCGGAGACCCTGCCCTCGCTCCGGCTGTCGGAGCCGTTCGAGGCGCTGCGCGACAAGGCCGACGCCCAATCGAAGCGCCCGGTCGTCTTCCTGGCGACGCTCGGCCCGATCGCCGATTTCACGGTGCGCGCCGGCTTCGCCCGCAACCTGTTCGAGGCCGGCGGCCTCGCGGCGCCCAGCGGCGACGGGTTTGCCAAGGATGGCGCGACCGATCTCGACGCCCTCGTCGGCGCCTTCCATGCCTCGGGCGCGAAGCTCGCCTGCCTCTGCGGCTCGGATGCGGCCTATGCCGCCGAAGGCGCAGCGGCGGCTGAAGCGCTTGCGAAGGCTGGAGCGACGGTCTGGCTCGCCGGGCGCCCGCCCGAGCCCGAGGCCTTGAACAAGGCCGGCGTCGCCACGTGCATCCATATGGGCTGCGACGCGGTCGAGACGCTCACGCAAGCGCAGGCCATCGCAGGCGCCTGACCGGAGACCAAGAGTTTGACTGCCATCGCCCTCACCATCGCCGGTTCGGATTCGAGCGGCGGCGCCGGCATCCAGGCCGATCTCAAGACCTTTGCGGCGCATCAGGTCTATGGCGCCAGCGTCATCGTCGCGCTGACCGCACAGAACACCAAGGGGGTCAGCGCGATCCATGCCGTGCCGCGCGACTTCGTCGCCCAGCAGATGGACGCCGTCTTCGAGGATCTTGACGTCGGGGCGGTCAAGATCGGCATGCTGGCGACGGCCGAGTTGATCGAGACCGTCGCGGCCGGGCTGAAGCGCCACGGCGCGAAAAATATCGTGCTCGATCCCGTCATGATCGCGGCCTCCGGCGCACGGCTGCTCGAGACAGCGGCGGTCGAGGCGATCCGCACCCATCTCTTTCCGCTTGCGACCTTGATCACGCCGAACCTGCCTGAGGCCGCCGCCCTGCTCGGCACCAGCCCGGCCGAAACCGACGAGGCGATGGACGAGCAGGCCGAGAAGCTCGCCGCGCTCGGCGCAGCCAATGTGCTGGTCAAGGGCGGGCACGGCACCGGCGAGATCAGCAGCGATCTCCTGCTGCTCGCGGGCGGCACACGCCAGCGCTTCAATGCACCGCGTTTGGCGACGCGTAACACCCATGGCACCGGCTGCACCCTGTCCTCGGCAATAGCCGCCAATCTCGCCAAGGGGCTGGACCTGCCGGAGGCTGTAGGCCACGCCAAGACCTATATCTCTGCAGCCATCGCCGCCGCCGATCAGGTCGCCGTTGGCCACGGCCACGGACCGGTGCATCATTTCCACCATTGGTGGGACAGGACGTGACGGCGATGGCGGCCTCATCCGGTTCTCCGCCGCCGCTGCGCCAGCGGCGCATCGAAAGATTGCGGCGCGAAATCACGCTGCTGGAGCATATGGACGGCCGGCTCTGGCGCAGAGCCATCATCGATACCCTCGTCGCGATGGGCCTGATTGCCCTGCTGCTGATCGCGGTCGCGGCAAAGTTGCACTATTTCATGTATCATCCGCTCGCCGTGACGGCCGCCTGTCTCGGCATCGCGGCGCTCACCTGGTGGCTTGGCCGCTATACGCTCTGGATTCCGGTGATCCTCGTCGCCCTGCTTCTGGCCATCCTGTTCGAAGGCGATGTCGGTGGCCTCGACTTCAGCGGCAGCGATAGCGGCAAGACCAATGGCAAGCCGGACAAGCGTCGCAAGCTTGACGCTGCGCTGGCGAAAAGACGCCGGACCTTGGCGAAACTGGAGGGACGTCCATGACCGCGATCCCGGATTTCACGAAGCTCTCCTTTTCCGGGGCCCGCCCCGCCGCCAGTGCCTTGCCCACGGGCGACGTCTGGCAGACGCCCGAGGATATCCCGGTCAAGCCGGTCTACACCGCGGCTGACCGCGACGGATTGCCCTTCGTCGAGACGCTGCCGGGCATCGCGCCCTATCTGCGCGGCCCCTACCCGACCATGTATGTCAACCAGCCCTGGACGATCCGGCAATATGCCGGCTTCTCCACGGCCGAGGATTCGAACGCCTTCTACCGCCGCAACCTCGCCGCCGGGCAGAAGGGCCTTTCGGTCGCCTTCGATCTCGCCACCCATCGCGGCTACGATTCCGACCATCCGCGCGTAGCCGGCGATGTCGGCATGGCCGGCGTCGCGATCGACTCGATCTACGACATGCGCACGCTGTTCTCCGGCATCCCGCTCGACCAGATGAGCGTGTCGATGACGATGAACGGCGCGGTGCTGCCGGTGCTGGCGCTCTACATTGTCGCGGCGGAAGAACAGGGCGTGCCGCAGGCCAAGCTCTCGGGAACCATCCAGAACGACATCCTCAAGGAGTTCATGGTCCGCAACACCTATATCTACCCGCCCTCGCCCTCGATGCGGATCATCGGCGACATCTTCGCCTTCACCTCGGCGAACATGCCGAAATTCAACTCGATCTCGATCTCCGGCTACCACATGCAGGAGGCCGGAGCGACGCAGGACCTCGAGCTCGGCTACACGCTGGCCGACGGCGTCGAGTATATCCGCGCCGGCCAGCGCGCGGGCCTCAGCGTCGACGTCTTCGCGCCGCGCCTGTCCTTCTTCTGGGCGATCGGCATGAACTTCTTCATGGAAGTCGCCAAGATGCGCGCCGCCCGATTGATCTGGGCGAAGCTGGTCAAGGATTTCGGCGCGCAGAACGAGAAATCCCTGCCGCTGCGCACCCATTGCCAGACCTCCGGCTGGTCGCTGACGGCGCAGGACGTGTTCAACAACGTGCCGCGCACCATGATCGAGGCGATGGCGGCGACACAGGGCCATACCCAGTCGCTCCACACCAACGCGCTCGACGAAGCCCTTGCGCTGCCGACCGACTTCTCGGCGCGCATCGCCCGCAACACCCAGATCCTGCTGCAGCAGGAAAGCGGCACCACCCGCATCATCGATCCCTGGGGCGGCTCCTATTATGTCGAGCGGCTGACGGCAGAACTGGCGGAAAAGGCCTGGGGTCATATCAGGGAAGTCGAGGCGCTTGGCGGTATGGCCAAGGCGATCGAGGCTGGCATCCCGAAGCTGCGCATCGAGGAGGCCGCCGCCAAGACACAGGCCCGCATCGATGCCGGCCAGCAGGCGATCATCGGCGTCAACTGCTACAAGCCCGACAACGAGGCGACGATCGACGTGCTCAAGGTCGACAATGCCGCGGTGCGCGCCCAGCAGCTGGACAAGCTGAAGCGCCTCAAGGCGGAGCGGAACGAGACCGAGGTGCAGGCCGCGCTGACGGCGCTGACCAACGGTGCGGCCGGTAAAGGCAACCTGCTCGATCTCGCGGTCAAGGCTGCCCGCGCCAAGGCGACCGTCGGCGAGATCTCGCTGGCGATGGAGAAGATCTTCGGGCGCCACAGGGCCGAGATCAAGGCGATTTCGGGCGTCTACAAGCGGGAGGTCGGCGAGATGAATCCAGCCGTGACGCGCGTGCAATTGATGTGCGAGGCCTTCGAAGAGGCCGATGGGCGTCGGCCGCGCATCCTCGTCGCCAAGATGGGCCAAGACGGGCATGATCGCGGCCAGAAGGTGATCGCCTCGGCCTTCGCCGATCTCGGCTTCGACGTCGATATCGGCCCGCTTTTCGCGACGCCGGACGAGGCCGCGCGGCAGGCGGTCGAGAACGACGTCCATATCGTCGGCGTCTCGTCGCTTGCCGCCGGCCATCTCACGCTGGTGCCGGAATTGAAGGCGGCGCTCGCCAAGGCCGGCCGGCCCGACATCATGATCGTGGTCGGCGGCGTGATCCCGCCGCAGGATTTCGACGCCCTGATCGAGGCCGGCGCCTCCGCCATCTTCCCGCCCGGCACGGTCATTGCGGACGCCGCCGAGAAGCTGCTGGAAGAGCTCAACCAGCGCCTCGGCTACGCGCAGCGGACGGCCGCGGAATAAAAGAAGGCGGGCGCAACCAGCCGGCAGCGCCCGCCCCATGATTACGACCGACGTGGCGACACTTACCGCCAGCCGTAACCATAGCCGTAGCGCGGCGGAGGCGGCCGCATGCCGAAACTGTCGGAATAGCGAGGCCAACGGCGCTGGCCCCAGAAGCCGTGGACGGCGGGCGGCGGCGGGCGCCAGCCATAGCCGTAAGCCGGGCGATCATGAGAACGCTCATAGCCGCCGAAGGCCTGGGCCTCGCCTGCCCCGGTGAATGTCGATGCTGCGAGGACGGCAGCGCCGAGCGCGAGCGCTGCCAAACCGATCCGGGCGCGATTGCCAAACATGGTCTCATGTCCTGTTCCGGCAAGGGTCGCCCTGCCACGGATCGGACATTCGCAGGTTCTCGCTGAACGGGCTTTGAGGGCGCCGTTCAGCCGCCGTTTAACTGCCGGCCAGTTGTTCGCGCTTCAAAAGCAGCGAGGCTGCGATCACGACGACCGCGACGGCACCGATCATGATCGTGCAGGCGGCGTTGATCTCGGGCGAGACGCCGAGCTTGACCGCCGAGTAGAGCCGCATCGGCAGCGTCGTCGCACCCGGTCCTGTCGTGAAGCTCGCGATGACGAGGTCGTCGAGCGACAGGGTGAAGGCGAGCATCCAGGCCGCCGCCACCGCCGGCCAGATCAAGGGCAAGGTCACGGTCCAGAAGGTGACAAAGGGCGTGGCGCCCAAATCCTGAGCGGCCTCTTCCAGCGAGCGGTCAAAGCCGGCGAGCCGCGACTGCACGACGATACAGGCGAAGCCGAGGCTGAAGGTCGCGTGGGCGACCGTGACCGTCCAGAAGCCCCGCTCGACATCGGCGGCGACGAAGAGCAGCAGCAGCGACAGGCCCGTCACCACCTCGGGCATGACGAGCGGCGCCAGCACCATGCCGGAGAACAAGGTGCGCCCCATGAAACGGCCATGACGCGCCAGGGCAAGCGCAGCCAGCGTACCGAGGATCGTCGCCAGTGTCGCCGAGACGAAGCCGAGGCGGATCGAGAGCCAGGCGGCGTCGAGCAGCGGCTCGTTCCGCAGCAGCGCGCCGTACCAATGCGTCGAGAAGCCGCCCCAGACCGTCACCAGCCGCGAGGCGTTGAAGGAATAGGCGATCAACGTCAGGATCGGCAGATAAAGAAAGGCGAAGCCGACGATCAGCGCCAGGATCAATCTGGGACCGAGCCGACTCATGCCGCCATCTCCCGGCTCAGCCGCGCACGCTGGAGGAGGACGAGCGGCAGCACCAGCACCCCGAGCAGAACCACCGCCACCGCCGAAGCCAAGGGCCAGTCGCGGTTCGAGAAGAACTCGTTCCAGAGCACCTTGCCGATCATCACGGTGTCGGGGCCGCCGAGCAGGTCGGGGATGACGAACTCGCCGACCGCAGGGATGAAGACCAGCGCCGAGCCGGCGAGGATGCCCGGCAGCGAGAGCGGCAATGTCACCGTCAGGAAGGCCGTGGTTGGCTTCGCGCCCAGATCGGCGGCAGCCTCCAGCAGGCCGCGGTCGAGCTTCTCCAGCGTGGCGAAGAGCGGCAGCACCATGAAGGGCAGGTAGGAATAGACCATGCCGAGCAGCACCGCCGTCTCGGTATTGAGCAGGCGCAGCGGCTCGCCCTCGAAACCGAGGAAGGCGAGTACCGCATCGAGCAAACCTTCCGGTCTCAGGATGCCGATCCAGGCGTAGACGCGGATCAGGAACGAGGTCCAGAACGGCAGGATGACGAAGACGAGCAAGGTGCCGCGCCAGCGCGACGGCGCCGAGGCCATCGCATAGGCGAGCGGATAGCCGATCGCGAGGGCGAAGACAGTCGTCAGCGCCGCGATGCGCAGAGAATAGAGGTAGCTCTGCCAGTAGAGCGGGTCGTCGCCGAGCAGGCTGAAATTCGCGATATCGAGTTGCGAGAGGAATTCGCCGAGCTGCGCGAGTCCCTCCCAATGCGGCGCATAGGGCGGCAGGGCCATCGCAGCCTGCGAGAAGGCCATGCGCAGCACGATGGCGAAGGGTGCGAGGAAGAACAGCGCGAGCCAGAGATAGGGCACGGCCACCACGAGCCGGCGCAGCCGCTGCAGCGAGGCGGCCGCGCTCATGGCGGCAGCACCACGCCGGCCTCGACATCCCAGGAGAGCCAGACCCTGTCGTCCCAGGCGAAGGGGCGGGCCAATCGACGCGTGCGATTGGCGAGCGCGACCTTGACGAGCTGACCGCCCTCGCCGCCGAGCATCACCTGGATCATGGTGAAGTCGCCGAGATAGCCGATATCCCAGATCTCGCCCGCGACCTTGTTGACGGTCTGGTTCGGCTCGTCATGGCCGATCGCGATCTTCTCCGGCCGGATGCCGACGACGAGCGGCTCGCCCGGCTTCAGGGCCGGCGCCTCCTCGTCGAGCTCGACAGTGCCGACATGCGGTAATTCGGCCCGGACCAGCTCGCCCTCGACAGCTGCGATCCGGCCCTCGAAGATGTTGATGTCGCCGACAAATTCCGCGACGTGGCGGTTGGCCGGCGCCTCGTAGATCACGTCTGGCGGGCCGATCTGGACGAGCTTGCCATGGTCCATCACCGCCATGCGATCGGCCATGGTCATGGCCTCGTCCTGGTCGTGGGTGACGACCATGAAGGTCAGGCTGAGCTCGCTCTGCAGGTCCATCAATTCGAACTGGGTTTGCTCGCGCAGCTTCTTGTCGAGCGCGGCCATCGGCTCGTCGAGCAGGAGCAGCTTCGGCCGCTTCGCGAGCGAGCGGGCGAGCGCGACGCGCTGGCGCTGGCCGCCGGAGAGCTGATGCGGCTTTCGCCCGCCGAGGCCGGAGAGCTTGACCAGTGCCAGCATTTCCTCGACGCGCCGGTCGATCTCGGCGCGCGGCAGCCCTTCCCGCTTCAGCCCATAGGCGATGTTGCCGGCCACGCTGAGATGCGGGAACAGCGCATAGGACTGGAACATCATGTTGATCGGCCGCAGATGCGGCGGGATGCCGGTGATGTCCTGCCCATCGAGCAGGATCGTGCCGGCATCGGGCGTCTCGAAGCCGGCGAGCATGCGCATCAGCGTGGTCTTGCCGCAGCCCGAGGGCCCGAGCAGCGCGAAGAATTCGCGCGGGTAGAGCGCCAGCGAGAGATCGCCGACAGCGGTGACGTCGCCGAAGAGCTTGGTCACGCCCCGGAACGCGACCAGCGGCTTCGCCGCCGGGTCGTTCCAGGGTTGGAAGGCCCGGCGCACGCTGCCGGGCGAAGTCTTCTTCATGGTGCCCGCGACCTGTCCGAAGCCGGTCACTTGCCGGTCTTGACGCGGGTCCAGAGCCGGTTCACCAGCCGCTGGGACTTCTGGTCATAGGGCGTGATCGTGTAGAGCCGCCCCATCACTTCGTCCGACGGATAGATGCCGGGATTGTCGCGCACCGCCGCCGAGAGCATCGGCTTCGAGGCGAGATTGCCGTTGGCATACTGGATGAAGTCCGAATTCTTCGCAGCCATCTCGGGCTTGTTGACGAAGTCGATGAACTTCATCGCTGCGTCGACATTGCCGGCATCCTTCGGGATCACGAAGGAGTCGAACCACATCAGCGCGCCTTCCTTCGGGATGGAATAGGCGATCTGGACGCCGTTCTTGGCTTCCTCGGCCCGCTTCTTGGCCTGAAGGATGTCGCCGGAATAGCCGACGGCGAGGCAGATATCGCCGTTCGCCAGCGCGTTGATGTATTCCGATGAGTGGAACTTCTGGATATGCGGGCGAATCTTGCGCAGGAGCTCGCCGGCCTTGTTGAGATCGGCCTCCTTCTTCGAGTCGGGATCGAGCCCCAGATAGCGCAGGGCCGCCGGGAACATCTCCTCGACCGCGTCGAGCACATGCACGCCGCAATTCGACAGCTTCTTGAGCTGGTCGGGCTCGAAGACGATCTTCCAGGAATCGATCACCGCATCGGGGCCGAGCCGTTCCTTCACCTTCGCGACATTGTAGCCGACCCCGGTGGTGCCCCACATGTAGTTCACGGCGTATTTGTTGCCGGGATCGTACTTGCCGAGCCGGGTCTGGATTTCCGGCCAGATATTCTTGAGATTCGGCGCCTTGTCCTTGTCGACCGGCTGGTAGATGCCCAGCGGGATATGGCGCGGCAGGAAGGAGGCGGTGACGACGATCAGGTCGTAGCCGGTCTTGCCGGCCAGAAGCTTGGTCTCGACCGTCTCCATCTGGTCGAAGGTGTCGTAGACGACGGTAATGCCGGTTTCCTTCTTGAAGGCGTCGAGCACCTCCGGATCGACATAATCGGACCAGTTGAAGATGCGCAATTGCTTGTCCTGCGCGGCCGCTGGCGCGGCCAGAAGTCCCAGTCCGATCGCGCAAGCGGCAATCGCCTCGGTCAGTCGCTTCGTCGTCCTACCCAATCCGCCCCTCCATCGTTTGGCGCGCGCACGCTACCAGCTTTCCCCCCGGCATCAACCGCTAGAGGGCGCGGCGGAACGCCCGCGCACAGGCGAGGTGCGCCTGACGCAAGCGTGATGCGCCGGGTTCTTGCCGGCTCGCACCGCCATGCACATACCGTACCGCATGCGCCTGTTCCGCCGCTTCCTGCTGTTCTTCGCGATCGCCTTCCTGCTACCGCTCGCGAGCCATGCGGGCTGGTGGTACTGGCAGACGCATGCGCCGGACTGGCGCCGTGCCGACTGGACGAGCGCGAAGCTCCTGCCGGCGGCTTCGGCCGAGCCAGAAGCGACGGTTCATGTCTTCGCCGCGCGCGTCGGCCGTTGGCGCGGCATCTTCGCGCACCACTCCTGGATCGTGGTGAAGGAGCGCGGCGCCAGCGCCTATACCCGCTTCGACGTCGTCGGCTGGGGCGCGCCGCTCCGGGTCAACCATCGCGAGGCCGATGGCCGCTGGTTCGGCAACATGCCGGAATCCGTTGTCGAAATCCGCGGTGAAACCGCGGAGCGCCTGATCCCGCGCATCCGCGCCGCCGTAGCGGATTATGCCTATTCCAGCCCCGGCAGCTATCTCGCCTGGCCGGGGCCTAACTCGAACAGCTTCGTCCAGCATGTGCTGGCCGAGGTTCCCGAACTGCATCAGGCGCTGCCGCCGACGGCGCTCGGCAAGGACTGGCGCGCCGACGGCCTCTTCGCCGGGCTGACCGCCAGCCGCACCGGCATCCAGGCTTCGCTCTACGGTCTTGCCGGCGTGACCGTGGGCTGGGTCGAGGGCATCGAGATCAACCTGCTCGGCCTCGTTGCCGGGCTCGACCTGCGCAGCCCGGCGCTGAAGCTGCCGGGCTGGGGACGGATCGGCGTTTAGGGTCACGTCTGCGGACTGCCTTGCAGAGCCGGTGAGCAAGCGTTACATGTAACGCTTGTCGGGGTGATCCACATGGCGAACTCTATTGCCAGACGCGTCCAGAAGCGCCGCGATGCCTTGCGGGCGGCAGGCCTGCGGCCGATTCAGATCTGGGTTCCCGATACGCGACGCCCGGGGTTCAGCGAGGAATGCCGCCGTCAGGCGCGGCTCGTCGCCGTCAGCGACAGCGCCGATCGGGAACTGGCCGCGTTCCTCAACGCAGCGCTGGACGATCTGGACAGCACTGCCGAATGAAGCGTGGTGACCTCGTCACCGTTGCGATCGCAGGGGATTTCGGCAAACCGCGGCCTGCCCTGATCGTTCAAGCAGACCCGTTCGCGTTGACCGCGACGGTGACCTTGCTGCTCATCTCCAGCGATCTCGTCGATGCGCCATTGATCCGGCTGACGGTCGAGCCCGACGCGACGAACGGATTACGCCTTGCCTCCCAGATCATGGTCGACAAGGCGATGACGGTACGCCGGGACCGGATCGGCCCGGTTTTCGGCCGCCTCGATCCCGAGATGATGATCACGGTAAACCGGTCGCTGGCGCTGTTCCTCGGGCTTGGCTGAGGCAAGCGCAGCGACCGCGCTATCTCAAACCGCCTCGAAGGCCTGCGCCAGATCCGAGATCAGGTCCTCGATATTCTCGATGCCCACGGAGATGCGGATCAGAGCATCGGTCAGGCCGATCTCCTCGCGCAATTCGCGGGCAACGCCGGAATGGGTCATCGCGGCGGGATGCGAGACCAGGGTCTCGGTGCCGCCGAGGCTGACCGCGAGCTTCATGATCTGGAGGTTGTCGAGGAGCGCGAAGGCCTCCTTCTCGCCGCCCTTGACGTCGAAGGCGAAGGTCGAGCCCGCAGCCGTGCACTGGCGGTCGAAGACGGCTTTGCGCGGGTCGCCGTCCTTGAGGTTGCCGAGATAGTGGACCCTGGCGACCTTGGGATGGCCCTCGAGATATTCCGCCACCAGCTTGGCGTTCTCGTTGGCGCGACTCATGCGGATATCGAGCGTCTCCAGCGAGCGCATCAGCATCCAGCAGGAATTCGGATCGGCCTGGGTGCCGAGCGAACCGCGCCAGGCCTTCACCTGCCGCACCAGCACCTCGGAGCCGCTGATCGAGCCGCCGACGAGGTCGGAATGGCCGCCGACATATTTGGTCAGCGAAAGCAGCGACAGGTCGGCGCCCTGCTGCAGCGGCTTCTGATATTTCGGGCCGAGCATGGTGTTGTCGACGACGACGGGCGGGCGATGGCCCTGTGACTTCTCAAGCTCGTCCGCGATCATCTTGCAGGCGGCGAGATCGACGAGACCATTGGTCGGGTTGGCCGGGGTCTCGACCAGGATCATCGCGACGCGGCCCTTGGCGGCGGCTTCCTTCGCAACCTGGCGCATCTGCGCGACGTCGAGTCCGTCGGTGAAACCGAAGGGCGTGACGCCGAAGGCGCCCATCTGGTTCTTCAGCAGAGTCTCGGTGCCGCCATAGAGCGGGCGTGAATGCAGGATCGTGTCGCCCGGCCGCAGGAAGGCGAAGCAGGTCGTCGCGATCGCGGCCATGCCGGAGGCGAAGACGGCGCATTTCTCGGCCTCGTCCCAGATCGCCAGGCGATCCTCGAGGATCTCCATATTGGGATGGTTGAAGCGCGAATAGACGAGGCCGGGCCTCTCACCGGGCTTGGGCTGGCGCCGGCCCGAGGTGAAATCGAAGAAGTCCTTGCCCTGCTGGGCGTTCTCGAAAACGAAGGTCGAGGTCAGGAAGACCGGCGGCTTGAGCGAGCCTTCCGACATGGCCGGCGAATAGCCGAAGCCCATCATCAGCGTCTCGGGATGGAGCTTGCGGTTGGCGATCCGGTCCTTGTGGTAGTTGTCTGCGCTCATGGCCGTCTCCTTCAGATCCTGCGACGCAGGCCGCTTTCTGTCGCCAGATTATTCCGATCAGCGCGCCATTGCTTGGCCGATCAGCATCATCCTAATGTGGCTTGAGCAGCTTTCTGCTCAATTTTGACAGGGATGGAGCATATCGTGCTCGACAGCATCGACCGCCGGATTCTCGCCGTGCTCCGCGAGGACGGGCGCATCACCAACCAGGACCTGTCGCAGCGGGTCGGACTGTCGCCGACACCGTGCCTCAGGCGGTTGAAGCGGCTCGAGGAGAGCGGCGTCATCCAGGGCTACACTGCCGTGGTCGACCCGAAGGCCTATGGCCTGCCCTTCAGCGTCTTCGTCTCGGTCCGGCTGACCCAGCAGAACCAGGAGCAGATATCCGAGTTCGAGAAGGCGGTCGAAAGCTGGAGCGAGGTCGCAGAGTGCTATCTGATGACCGGCTCGCAGGACTATCTGCTGCGTGTCGTTACTGACGGAATCGAGGGCTATGAGCGCTTCCTGAAGCAGAAGGCGACGCGATTGAAATGCATCCAGTCGGTCGAATCCAATTTCGCGCTGGCGACGATCAAGAAGCGCTCCGGCCTGCCGCCGGTCTGAAGGGTCTCAGCGGACGCCGAACAGCTCGGCGGCGGCGGCCTTGGCCATGCCGCTCTGCTGATGTGCCACACCCGGCACGACGACCTCGCGCCAACGAAGCGTCACACCGAGGCGGCGCGCTTCGTCGCGGCCCACGGCCATGAAGTGCTCTCCGCGCGCAAAGCGGGTCGGCCCCTGCTCCTCGGCGCCGCGGGATCTGTTGAGTTGACGATGGTTGGGATCGGTGTCGCGCTCGCCGAGCATCACCAGCATCGGCTTGGACAACGCAGCTGCGAGCGTGGCGTCGGTGGCCGGCGCACCCTTGAGCGAATAAGGATAGGCGCGCTCGCCGGCGAGAGCCGGCAGCGTGTAATAACCCGCATTCGCCACCGCCGCCGTTGCGATGCGCGCCTTCGGCATCAGCATGACCATGCGATGCACGAATTGCGCGCCGGCCGAGTGCCCGAAAATCGTATAGCTGTCGCCGGCAACGCGGCCGCTGGTGCGGGCGGCATCGAACAGCCTTTCGATCAGGCCGAAAGTCCATTTCGCCTTGTCGGGCTCGCCACGCACGCCGCCCTGCTGGAAGCGGCGGCTCGGAAACTGGTCCTTGTCGAAGCGTGGGGCGAGGACGAGGAAACCGCCTCGGTCGGCAGCGGCCTTCCAGGCGTCGCGGGCGCTTCTCGCATTGCGGCCCATGCCGTGGATCGCAATCAGCAGCGGGCAGGGTTTGGCGGCGCAAACCGGGGGTACATAGCTCGATACCGCGACGGTGGCCGGCAGCGGATCGGCGTAGCTGCTTTCGGCCGGCCCGGTCCCAGCGAAGAGCGGCGGCGTCTCGGGAAAGGCGGAGGAGAGGCCGAAGCCGGGCGTCAGCACGACGGCGGCCAATGTCCTGATCAGCCGCACCATTCTGTGCTCCTTCAGGCGCCGCCACGGTCCATGGCGCGGCGCACGACCTGGGTGACTTCGCTGTTGGACAGGAAAAGATCGTGGCGCAGCATGCTCCAGCCCCGCCCGGAGGTGTCCGCGACCCGAACGCCCAAGGCTTCCAGCCGCGAACGGTCCGCCGCACCGGCCCGCGCCACACCGCCGGCGATACGGGCCGAGACGGCCAGCGCGCGATCGCCGGGATCGATGATCACGGTCATGCGCTGGGCCAAAGGGCCGATCTTCTTCACCGTCTGCTCGAAGGCGTCGATATCGACATCGGGCGAGGCCAGCACGACCGAGCCGATCCGGGCGTAGATTTCCCGGGAATCACGCAGCTCGCGCAAGCCCTCCAGCGTCAGGAAGGTTCCCATGGAGTGGGCGACAATGTGGATGCGGCCGACGGTCGGGTTGGCGACAAGCGCCTGCAGCGACTGGACGAAGCCGTCGCGCGACCAGAGCGCGCTCTCCCGGTCATAGGCGTAGTCGAAGAGCTTGCCGCCGGAGGGCCAGGTGAACAGGACCGTGCGACCCTGGAACTCCAGCGAATGGGACAACTGGCCGGCGCTGCGCGCGGCCGTCTCGAAGCTCTCGTTGAAGCCGTGGATGTAGAGCAGCACATCGCGTCCGTTCACCGAGTCCGAGAGGGCCCGCGCCGCGTCCGCCGTCGTCTCACGCGAAATGCCGAGCACGGCCCAGTCGCCGCTCACGGCCGAGGAGACACGCCCGGTGATGCCGCGCCCGGGCGGCGACAATTGCGCTTCGGCGAAGGTCAGCGGGCCGCGATCGGTATTGAAGTAAGGCGCGGCATTGCCGGTCGAGCGGCGCGTCGTCATGACGAGCAGGCGCGGGTCCTTGCCGAGCGCCGAAGTATCGGCGCGCTCCGGCTCGGAGAAGGGCGACACGCTCGCCTCGCTCTGCGCGCAGGCTGCAAGCCCGAGCGGGAGGAACGCGGCGAGCGCCAGCGAACGGCATGAGAAGGCGCGCCTTGTAACGGGCATGGAGAAAGGCATCCGGTCAGAATTTGAGGGGCCGAACTGGCAGCCGCACCTCTAAAGGCAGGCCAACGCGGCCAGAATGGGGCGAGAGCGCTGCCACCTGGACGAAGCAGCACCCGCGTTGCACCAGGGCGACATCACTGCGCGGCGCCGGAGATGATCTGGATCGGCGCGGTGACGACGAGCCCGACAGTCGAGCCGACCGTGCCCATGACCCCGCCGGCGACATCGCCAAGCCTGTCACCGAATTGCGGCCCGGCGAAGCCGATGCCCTTGTCCTGCTGCAGCCGCTGGCCGATCATCTGCACGACCTTCGGCGAGGACGCGAATTTCGCGTGGTTGAGGCTGTCGCCGGAGGAGACCTCGGAGAGGTCGATCAGCCGCACGCCAAGCTTTTCGAGCTCGGCGATCGTCTCGGTGTCCTTGCTCGACACCGCGCCCAGCCTCTTCTTGTCACCGGCGAAGCGCCGTGAGAAATCGAGCGCCCGGTCATCGGCCGAAACGAAGACCGTCACCGGCCGCCGGATTTCGCGCATCTGCGTCTTGAACACGTCGAGATCGACGTCGGGCGCGGCGAGCATGACATCGCGCAGCTTGCCGCCGAAGGTTCCGTCGCCGCGGATCGCGGCCTGGCGCAGGGTCTCCAGTGTCAGCAGCGTCCCCATCGAATGGGCGAGGATGTCCATGCGCGACGGGCCGAGGTCACGGGCGATGGCGCGTAGGTTCAGCTCGAGGAAATCCCGCGAATAGAACGCGCTTTCGCGATCATAGGGATAGGCCAGCAGCTGCCCGCGCGATGGCCAGGTGAACAGCACCGGCACGCCCTTGAAGCCGGAATCATAGACGATCTGGGCGAAGCGATAGGCCGCATCGGCGAAGTTCGTGTTGTAGCCGTGAACGAAGACCAGCACGTCGCGTTGGGAAGCGGGCCGCCGCGCCAGTTCCTTGCGGACGTCGGAAACGACCGGCGCGAGGTCGAGCTTTTGGAGATTGGTCGCGGTGAAATGCTTCGCCGGGTCACCCGGTCCCGAATCGGGCAGTTCCAGATTGCCGGACTTGTGGGTAAGCGGCACGGTGATGTCGAGCCGGGCGAAGGAGAGCTTGGGCCCGCGCTCGCCGCTGAAATAGACCGGCTGCGCCGAGGCCTCGCGCGTCGTCGCGACGTAGATCTGGACGGTCCCGGCGACATCGCCCTTCGCCGCCTGGCTCAGCTCGAGTACGCGCGGCGTGCCGCAGGCCACGAGCGCCAGCGGCAGAAATAGGGCCAACAGGAAACCACGAAGCCGCATCGCCACGCACATCATTGCCAAGTCGTCTCATCGCCGCAGCGGATTCACAAGAGGCGCACAGGACACAGTGATGAAGCAAGTGGTGCAAGGACGCCTTGTCGCCCGCGCCGGCAGCTTGCTAACTGGCGCCATGGTCGACAGCAGAAGCTCCCCATCCGACACCCTGCGCGATGCCATTCTCGCCGGCGAGCGCGCCGCGCTGGCGCGTGCGATCACGCTGGCGGAATCGCGCCGCATCGACCATCGCGAGCAGGCTCAGGCGCTGATCCAGCAACTACTCCCGCATACCGGCCGGGCGATCCGGGTCGGCATCACCGGCGTGCCCGGCGTCGGCAAGTCGACCACCATCGACGCGCTCGGCAGCCACCTGACCGCAGCCGGCCACAGGGTTGCCGTGCTCGCCGTCGATCCCTCCTCGACCCGCACCGGCGGCTCGATCCTCGGCGACAAGACGCGGATGGCCCGGCTCGCGGTCGATCCGCACGCCTATATCCGCCCGTCCCCCTCCTCGGGCACGCTCGGCGGGGTCGCGGCCAAGACGCGTGAGACCATGCTGCTCTGCGAGGCCGCCGGCTTCGACGTCATCCTGGTCGAGACGGTCGGCGTCGGCCAGTCGGAGACCGCGGTCGCCGACCTCACCGATTTC
Source organism: Pseudomonadota bacterium (assembly GCA_023393655.1). Classification (GTDB taxonomy): domain Bacteria; phylum Pseudomonadota; class Alphaproteobacteria; order Rhizobiales; family Beijerinckiaceae; genus Allobosea. The sequence continues at coordinate 18,404 of JAEWKP010000409.1, forward strand.
TTCCTCGTGCTGATGCTGCCCAATGCCGGCGACGAATTGCAGGGCATCAAGAAGGGCATCATCGAGCTCGCCGACATGATCGCGGTCAACAAGGCCGACGGTGACGGCGCCATGGCCGCGCGCGCAGCCGCCGCGCAATACAAGGCCGCGCTCCATATCCTCGCCCCCGCCTCGCCCCTGTGGAGCACGCCTGTCGTGACGATCTCGGGGCTGACGGGGCTCGGCCTCGACAAGCTCTGGGCCAGGATCGAGGAGCATCGCGCCCGCTTCGAGGCCAAGGGCCTGATCGCCGAGAAGCGCCGCAAGCAGGACGTGAAATGGATGTGGGCGATGGTGCAGGACAGGCTGCAGGCCAGGCTCCGGCACGACCCGGCCCTGAAAGCTCGCACGCCGGAGCTGGAGGCGGCCGTCGCCGCCGGAAAGCTCCCCCCGACATCGGCCGCCGACGAGATCGCGCGGGCGCTGGGGCTGTGACTCCGGCGCGGCGAAGCTCGGTGCCAGATCGGCACAGGTAAAGCTGGCACAGAGCTTGATCCGCGCCGGCCGAACAGGAGCTTTCATGGTGCTGTCCCGACGCAACCTGCTGGCGATGGGCCTTTTCGGCACGGCCTCGGCCGTTCTGCCCGCCCACGCCCAATCGCGCAGTGCGACAACCGGCCCGCTCGGCCATCTCGGGCTCGATGCCGGCCAGCTCGGCTTACGGCCAGGCGCCACGGAGGAGCAGTCGCGGCAGCTATTGGCTGCCCTGAAACAGGCGGCCGCCCGCGCCGCGCCGCTCCTGCTGCCGCCCGGCCGCTACCGGGTCGGCGGCGTCGCCCTGCCCGAAAACGCCCGGATCGTCGGCGTGCCCGGCGAAACCCATCTCGTCACGGCCAGCGGGCAACCCGTGCTGATCGCCCGCAATATCGGCCGGGCGGCGCTCACCGGCCTGAGCTTCGAGGGGCTCGACATCCCCGCTGCCCAGCGCAGCGGATTGCTCGTAGCCGAGAACGTTGGCGAGATCGCCATTTCCGGCTGCGCCTTCGCCAAGGCCGGCTCGGTCGGCCTGACGCTTGACCGCTGCGGCGGGCGCGTCACTGCGAGCCGGTTTCGCGACATGCGGGACGCGGCGCTGTTCGCGATCGATTCGAAGGGGCTCGCCGTCGAGCAGAACCGGGTCGAGGATTGCGGCAATAACGGCATCCAGATCTGGCGCAGCCAGCCGGGCGACGACGGCTCGATCGTCCGCGGCAACCATGTGATGCGCATCCGCACCGATGGCGGCGGCAGCGGCCAGAACGGCAACGGCATCAGCGTCTTCCGTGCCGGGGGCGTCATCATCGAGGGCAACCAGCTGCGCGACTGCGCGCTGAGCTTCATCCGCAACAATTCCGGCTCCGGCGTCCAGATCCTCGGCAATCAGGGGCGGCGCTGCGGCGAGGTCGCGCTCTACAGCGAGTTCGCCTTCGAGGGCGCGATCATCGCCAACAACCATGTCGAGGACTGCGCGTCCGGCGCGTCCATGACCAATCTCGACCAGGGCGGGCGCATGGCGGTCTGCGCCAACAACATCATCCGCAAGGCGACGCGCAAGCCCGTGCCCTACAGCAAGGAGCCGACAGGAGGCTACGGCATCCATGTCGAGGCGGAAGCGACGGTGGCCGGCAATGTCATCGAGGAGGCCAGCGATATCGGCATCGCGCTCGGCTGGTCCTGGGGCATGCGCAACCTCGCCGCCACCGGAAACGTCATCCGCAAGACCGGGATCGGCATCTCGGTCTCGCTGGTGCCGAAGGAACGCAACGCGCTGATCGCCAACAACGTCATCGCCGAGGCCCGCGAAGGTGCCGTGATCGGCACCGAATACGGCAAGCCCGTCACCGGCGACCTGACGAAGGCTCCAGACGCGAGGGCCTCCGGGGTCGTAGTCGCGAATAACGCGGTGCGCTGAGGCCTCAGGCTGCGGGCGCGCGAATCCGGCCAACCTCGATGCCGTTCCAGTTCTTCAGCACGGTCTCACGCAGCGGCGCGAAGGCGGCCTGGGTGGCATCGTCCATCGGCAGGAAGCGGGCGATCAGGGCGCCAAGCGCGATCTCAGCGGCACGGCCGGCGCCGTCATCGCATTTCAGGGCGATGCCGTAGCCCAGTTCCGGCAGGGCTGCGCAATAGACGCCCTCGGCCCCGGTCTTGGTGAAGGCGCGCGCACCGAGCAGGTCCATCAGGCGGGTGTCGTAACGGCCGGTGCCGGCGACCATGAAGGGATGCGCCGCCGCCGCCGCCCGGATGCGCGCCGCCGCCTTCGCCCGCTCCGGCCCGAAGCCACGGCCGGTGCCGAGCCGGGCAAAGCCCAGCGCCAGCGCCGAGAGCGGCACGGCGTAGGACGGGATCGAGCAGCCATCGATGCCCATCCGATCGGCGCTATGAACGGCGCCGGTTACGGCCTCCAGAGCGCCGCGCACGGCCTGCTGCACGGGATGGCTCGCCTTCACATAGCCGGCCGGGTCCTCGTCCATGTTGCAGGACAGGCAGACGAAGCCGGCATGCTTGCCGGAGCAGTTGTTGTTGAGGGCGCTCGGCTCGGCGCCTGATTTCGCCAGGGCGCGGGAAACAACCTCATTCGAGGGCCAATGCGCGCCGCATTCGAGGCATCCGGCATCGCGGCCGGCCTTTTTCAGCATCGCGAGCGAGGTCTGCGCATGCAGCGGCTCGCCGGAATGCGAGGAGACGGCGAGCGCGATCTCGGCCTCGGTGAGCCCGTAACGGTCGGCGGCACCGCTCTCGATCAGCGGCAGGCCCTGGATCGCCTTGACGGCGGAGCGCGGAAACACCGGGCGCTCGACATCGCCCGCCGAGAAGACCACGCCGCCATCGGCATCGACGACGATCGCCGCACCGCGATGACGCGATTCGACGACATTGCCGCGCGTGACCTCGGCGAGAACAGGGTTTTCCATGGCGACCTCCCAGAAACTGTTATGAATTATGGCCCTTTGCGCCGGGCTTGCCGCCTTTTGGCGCCGGAGCGGGGTCCTGTCAAAAGCGCTGGCGCGAAGGGCGCCGGGCTGCCACGGTGCGGCCCAGCCAACCCCCGCGCCCCTCAGCGATGGAAGACAGATGTCGCCGGACTACGAGACCGAATACAATAACCGCGCCCGCGTGCCGGAACATCCGGGAATCATCGCCGGCTGGCAGGCCGATGCCGCGGCGTACCGGTCAGAGGCCTTCTGCGAGCTGGACATCTCTTATGGCGAGGGCGAGCGCCAGGCCTACGACCTGTTCAAGCCCGAGGCGATCCGCGGCAACGCGATGGTGATGTTCATCCATGGCGGTTACTGGCAGGCACTGGACCGCAGCTATTTCTCGCATATGGCGCGCGGGCTGAACCGGCTCGGCCTGCCGGTCGCGGTCGTCGGCTACGATCTCTGCCCGCAGGTCCATCTCGGCCATATCGTCTGGGAATTGCAGCAGGCGGCGGCGGCGCTGTGGCGGCGCTTCGGCCTGCCGGTCGTCGCGACAGGGCATTCCGCCGGCGGCCATCTCAGCGCCTGCACGCTCGCGACCGACTGGAAGAATGTCGACCCCGACCTGCCGGACCAGCTCGTGCCGGCGGCCTATGGCATCTCAGGGCTCTACAACCTGAAGCCCCTCGTCGAGACCAGCATCAACAAGGCGCTGAATCTCGACCTGGCGGCGGCGGAGCTGGAAAGCCCGCTGTTCTGGCCGGCTCCGTCGCGCTTGACGATGGATGCCGTGGTCGGCGGCGCCGAAAGCGACGAGTACCACCGGCAGAGCCGCCGGCTCACCGATGTCTGGGGACTGGAAGGTGTGACGACACGCTACGAGGAGATCCCCGACGCCAATCATTTCACCGTGATCGCCGGGCTGACCGATCCCGAGAATGCGATGACAAGGCGGATCGCCGCACTTGCAGGCGCTTGATCTCATCGCATCGAAGATTCTATCCAGACCCAACAGAGTTTCGGAGCGCGCGATGCAGACCTTCTTCGTCGAGATCAAATGCAGGCTCGGCAAGACCTACGAGGTCGCCAGCGAACTGGCCGATCGCGAGATCGCCTCGGAAATCTATTCGACCGCCGGCAACTACGACATCCTGGCTAAATTCCATGTCGCGACCGATGTCGATATCGGCCATTTCGACGCGCAGAAGGTGCAGTCGATCCCCGAGATCGCCGACACCCATACGATCATCACCTTCAAGGCGTTCTGAATTTCGCGCCGACGGCGCTGGGGATTTATCGAATCGTTTCCGGCGCTTGCGTGCGGTTTCTCGCATGCCGATTCAGCATCTTGCCAAATTGATTCAAGTTCGCGCCCGCCTCATCCTTTCCGCCCCGGCGAAACTGATGGCGGCGCCGACGGCTTGACGGCGCGGGGGCTTTCGCGCGACCAGCATCCTTCGGACTGCAGGGACCCTCGCGCCATGAAAAGCACGCTCTCCACCGATCTGCGCTCGGGCGCGCTCGTCTATCACCGGCAGCCTCGGCCGGGTAAGCTCGAGATCCAGGCGACCAAGCCGCTCGGCAACCAGCGCGACCTGGCGCTCGCCTATTCGCCCGGCGTCGCCGCCGCCTGCGAGGCGATCGTCGACGACCCCTCCGAAGCGGCCGAGCTGACCTCCCGCCAGAACCTCGTCGCCGTCATCACCAACGGCACCGCCGTGCTCGGCCTCGGCGATATCGGCCCACTCGCCTCCAAGCCGGTGATGGAGGGCAAGGCCGTCCTCTTCAAGAAATTCGCCGGGATCGACTGCTTCGACATCGAGGTCGAGCAGAAGAACATCGAGAAATTCGTCGAGGTCGTCGCGGCGCTGGAGCCGACCTTCGGTGGCATCAATCTCGAGGACATCAAGGGCCCGGAATGCTTCGAGATCGAGGAGCAGCTCAAGGCCCGGATGCAGATCCCC
>JAEWKP010000461.1 GCA_023393655.1 Pseudomonadota bacterium
CGGCCCTCGGCAACATCACGCCTGCCGAGTTCGCCCTCAAATCCTCGCTGGAAAAACAGGCCGCCTAAGGCCAGAAACGAAACCCAGGACTCTCCCTCAAACCGGAGGAGAAAAGGGTCCCAGGTCACACGACATGCAGCATGCTGTCGTCGCCGTGACCACCGGAGTCAGACCAAAGGGCACCTTCGAAGTCGATTTGCCTCTCGACACAGCCACTCTAAGTTAGCGCCTCTTCGACATCGGGCTCTGGCTGATCGAACGCCATCTTCCGCATCAGGCTCGCATCCTCTGGGAGCCCTGTCACAGGCGGATTCGCGTCAGTTTTCCCGACGCGGATCATGCTGGAGCCTTTCGAAAGCGCTTTGGCACGCGGCTGCACTAAGCCAGTCTGCGCGCCTTTTCCTGGCGAAGAGCAGAAATCTATCAGGCGACGCTGTCAGCCAGGTCCTTCGCGACCTCGAACATGATGACCGTCTTTGCAGGCACGTCGATCATCGCTCCGGTGGAAGGGTTGCGAGCCTGACGCGCTCTCGCTTGGCCGCCGACAGCTTACCGACTCCACCGAGCGTGACATCACCCCCCGACTTCAGCCTCTTCAAAACGACGCCCGCCAGCGAGGCGAGCACAGCTGTTATATCGGCCATGGACTTGCCGCATCTTCCGCGATCAGGACGAGCGGCACCTCAGGCGGAGGCGCCGCGTTGCCAGCCATCCGCCGGAACAAATCGATCGACCAGTCCGGGAGGCAGACCGAGACGACACGTGTCATCGCATGCCTGCAATTCGAAATCCGCGCTCTCGCCCGCCTTGGCCCTGATCAGTTCAACCAGCCAGCGTGACCTTCCCACCCCGGGTACCGGCAATGCCGTCGATGGCAGAACCGATACCCGCCATCGGGTCATCGCCGCCGTCCACCTATCCGAAATCGGAAGTATCGACCTCGCGTCGCCATCGTCGTAGTGCGCTGCCGATAGCACCCGTGCCCTCCGCGGCCAGCTGAAGGCGACGCGATGCCGAGATGCCGCCTCTTCTGATGAAGATCGGATACTGCAAGCTCCGCTGGACGGCTGGGAGGAATTCGCCGCGCAAGGGCTCCTACGTTGATCGATGGGGTAGTGGATCGGCGACAACCAACGGACGGCCATTCGCTCCGCGACCGATGGCAGAGCTCACCATCGCGAGATATTCCGACCAGCTTGCCAGACGGCGGGAGCATCCACCGCAGCATACATCGCTCGTAGGCCGCAGATCAGGCGGCACGGCGACGCTGGGCGAGCCGCATTTATCGCACTTGAAACCATCCGCGCCCATTACGAATGTCCCAACACGACCAGACACAGCGAAAATGCGCCGCGTGCTTTTCGGTTCCGCCCCTTGAGCCGCTAACCGTTGGTTCGAGCAGATGCCATAATAGACAGCGCAGAGGTAACAGGTAACACTAGCTGATACCTGTTACCAGTTACCCCGCCTGGCGATAGTTTGGCAGAAGGGCAAACAACGACCATTTCCTCGCTGGAACCATGCCCGTTTGAGGCTCGTTGGGTGGACAGCGAGGGAGGTTTCAATGACAATCAAGGAAGACAGGCTTCTTCAATGGCTTCGCGATGCTCATGCCATGGAGAAGCAGGCGGAAACCATGCTCACCGCTCAGGCCAGTCGCATCGAGAGCTACCCTGATTTGAAGGCAAAGATCGAAGAGCATCTGGCGGAAACACGGCGCCAGAGCGACATGCTGCAGTCCTGCATCGAACGGCGGGGTGGAGACACCTCCACTCTCAAGGATTTGCTGGGCAAGTTCGCCGCAATGGGTCAGGGGCTCGGCGGCGCGGTCATGGATGACGAGGTCATCAAGGGCTCGATGGCCAGCTACACCTTCGAGCACATGGAAATTGCGGCCTATCAGGTTCTTATCGCAACGGCCGAAGCTTGCAGCGACCTGGAAACCGCCGCGGTTTGCCAGCGAATTCTGGCCGAGGAGATGGCGATGGCGACGTGGCTCAGCGAAAACCTGCCTTCCGTCACCTCGAAGTTTCTCAGCCTGGAAGAGACGGGTGCTTCCGCGAAGCGGTAGCTTTTAGTCACGAAAAGGGCGAGCCCGAAGGACTCGCCCACCCAAATTCGCACGCTCGACAGAGCGAGGTTAGTTTCTACGACTGCCCGCCCTTTCGGCCGGCCTCGGAAGCACGCTCCCGGTCGTTGGCAAAATTGCCGGAGCCGCCACGTTGACTGTCGTGCGAACCCGATTGGGACCGGTCAGTCGACTGCTGTGACTGCTGGCCGTGGTGACTGTTCTCGCCACCCTTCTTACCGGCCTCAGAGGCCTTCTTCGGGTCGTCGGCAAAATTGTTGCTAGCCATATCTCTCTCCATAGGTGGCTCCCCGGCGAAAGACCGGGGAATCTCGGGTTTGAGGTCTGGGAGGACCGGCCTAGCCGGTCAGGAGATCAACTGGCGACGGGTGGAGCAGTTCCCCCCACCGCGCATTGAGCTGCTGGGTACTCTCACATCGCTTTCAGGAACTCTTCCCCGGCAGCGTCGTTTATGCGACGCGTGGCCCCTCAGTGTCGCGCCTGAACCACGCAGAAGGGGACTGGCAGGCTGCTGGTCCCCTTTATCATGGCGTACCCTAGTTCCCGGACGTCCATGCCGCGCGCTGCTGCGCGAGCGCTTCTTCTAAGCGCTCCTCCGACCACTGCTCGCGATACCGAGGCCATAGCTCTTTGAAGCGGGCCTTCGCCTCCTCGAGGCCATCAACATAGCCATGGAAATCGGCGCGCCTTGGCAGATTGCCCGGTCCCACGAAGAACAGCCATCTGCCCTGCGAGGTCGCTACCTCTCTGTAGATCCTGCCAATGATGTTCGCCTGCTCATCGAGCACGAGATAATCATGTGCGTCTTCGCCTGGCCATGTCAGCCGTAGCCGGAATCCGCTCTCGTCCAATCGATCAGGCCTTATCGCTTGGCGGCTTGGAAGCCTTCATCAGCTTTCGAAGCTGCTCGAACAGCGCAGGGCCGGTAAGCTGCTGCTGCGCATAACCCTCAGTCGCGAGGGTGCGCTGAAGCTCTTTCATGCTGGCGTATTTTCCAGAGCGCGCCAGTTCAAACGCTCGCTCTAATGTCGTTTTCATACTGCGAGATGGAGCACATCAATCGTCGCACCGCGTTAGCATTTGACGGGTGGGCTCGATCAGGAAATAGCACTCGTCCTCATAGTGGACAGGCGATCCGTCTTCGAGCGTGTATGAGGTCAAGCTTGTGCCTGGCCAATCGCGCCACACAACCACAGTGTAGCGCTTGCCATCCTCGTCCCTGCAACGCTCTCGATAAAGCTCGCGCTTCACTGCGCTATGGCGACGGGGTTGCAGCTCGGTCGACTTTCTCAGGGCAACCATGGGAACACCTGACGCAACGCGGACGGCGATTCAACCGCGCGCGAGTGAGGCTGTTCCCATTAGGTTTCGGAGCCGGACAGAGCGCCTGGATCGGCTGCCACACCTAGGTCCCCGGTCTCGCTTCCTACGCCGGATGCTTTGCCCTCAACGTACTTGAGGCGCGTAGCAGCGGTATTCGGAAGCCCTTCCGCCTCCAGCCACGCCAGGAACTCGTCTGGCCGTATCGTGACGATCTGAAGGGCTCGTCCGCGTGCGAGCCACGCGTTCATGACGCTGAGCGCAGCGGCATGCCAAGCCTCGTAATCGCCTGGCATTTCATCCCTGTCGTGGGCGAGTTCCCAAAGGCGCTCGTAATCGTCACGCTCATACCACGGCAACGCGACCGTAAAAGCCTCAACGGTTGGTTTCATCGCTCCTGCCCCAACCAAAGAACCGTGCTACTCGCACGCTCATAGCGATGGGGGATTTAGGCAAAGGGTCACTTGCCGTGTCAACCGGCGGAGCCGCTATCACCGCTCGATAATGACTCTCAGCCTCGCTCGAAAACTCGATATGCGCGCCAATCTTACGAGCCATTTGCTGAGCCGCTTCGTAGGCGTTCCTGATGTCGGGAGAGCGACCATAGGCTTCCCCCGTCACATCACGAAACGCCCAATCGGCCTCATAACGGCACACCGTTAGAACCTGCATGATGGAATTTTTCCAACCCAAGGCTGCAAAACGATACAGATATTCTATCTGTACCCTTGCCTAGCAATTGGTGTGCTGATGCACGGAGCTAGTTCACGTCGCTGGCATCAAAGGAAAAGCGGGCCCGGTAAATGACCTTCCCTTTGGTTTCCACGGTCATGCTCATCTCAAAATTTTCTTCATCGACCAGCGCATCATGTGCCGCTTCCGCGAAGGCCTTCCTCGCTTCCTTACGAGCAGCCTTGTCATCTTGGCATTCGATCTCCACGGCGTGGTCGCCGCTGTTGTGGGTGATAAAGCGATAAGCAGGCATCGGCGGCTCGGGAACTAGTGCCAGGAGGTCGCATCGTCGTGGGCTTCGTCCCACTGCATGATGGCCCGCACGAGCCCAGCAAGTTCTTCCGCCTGGGGCGTGCCCTCGGGATAATCGGCCAGCTCACGAACTCGCTCGGTGGCGGCCTCGTATTCGTCGAGTGAACTTATGCGATGCCCGCCCGTATCATTGGCGGGCGCCGGCTTCATAGGCGGAGCGACGTGCTCGAACGGCATGGCTGGATCTCCCTCCGATCCCCAGCCAACGTCACCGTGGCGCCGGTGGTTCCTTCAAGTTCGAGAGCCACCCGCGCGGCAATTTCCGGAATGCTAATTGACTTTTGGCGCTCGGGCAGCGGGCGCTCTCGCAGTCGCCAAGAGGCCTTCCAAATCCTCCAGCGCTGCCTCGTCGAGAAAAATTTGAAACTCCTCACCCCGCCTGCTTAACCCGATGAGCAATCCACCGCTGACATCTTCCCGAACGACAACGTCCGTTATCGACGCCAGCTCGATCCGCGAAAATTCCCTCATAGGCAGATCTCCAAGGCGCCGCCGCAGCGCCAAGGCTAGAACCTCTCAGCTTAAGGCGGATAGCTCAACTGCCTGTCGGAACGATTCAACTTGCTGCCCGTTGGCGACTCGTTTCGTTGCGTGGGTTGTGTCCAATGTGTGCGCGTCGGGTTCTCAGGGCCGGGCTGGGCGTCGATACCGTCAAAGGGCCGGCGCGCCAAAAGCGGCTTGAGCGCGACCTCTTCGTCGACCCGATGCCCGATCGGGTCGAGCCTTGCCTGGCATTGCTGGCGGCGAAGGCCCCTGCTGGAGATGATTGGGCCTTCGAGGTGAAGTGGGACGGATATCGTCTCGCTATCCATATCGCGGGTAAGCAGGTCCGGATCATCACCAGAGGCGGACATGATTGGTCGCCCCGCTTTCCGACGATTGCTCATGACGCGCTGGAACTCGGCGTGGATAGCGCGATCCTCGATGGCGAGGCAGTTGTGCTCGACGAGCGGGGCGCGTCCGATTTCGGCGCTCTGCAAAAAGCGTTAGGCGGAAGGGGCGGCAAACGCTTCGCAGCCGAGGCCCGGCTCTATGCCTTCGATCTGCTCTACCTCAACGGTCAGGACCTTCGAGAGCGGCCGCTGAGCGAGCGACGCGAGCAGCTCGCCGAGGTGCTGGCAGCCAAGCCGCATGGATCGATTGGCCTTAGTGAGGAGATCGAGGCCGAAGGCGCACCCTTCCTCAAGCTCGCCTGTGAAATGGGCCTCGAGGGGATAATCGCGAAACGCCGTTCGGCGCCGTATCAATCCGGCCGAGGCGGCGATTGGCTCAAGATCAAATGCATTCAGACCGAGAGCTTCGCCATCGTTGGATATGAGCCTTCGACGGCGGCGCTGGGGGGCATCGGGCGACTGCTCCTTGCTGCCCGCAAGGGCAGCGAGTTGGTCTACGTCGGTGGGGTCGGGACTGGCTTCAATCACACGAGCGGCACCTCCCTGCGCAAGCAGATGGACAAGCTGCTCGTTCCCAAACCTGTCGTCGCAATGACGGGTCGGAGGCGTACCTATCGCTGGATCAGACCAGAGTTGATTGCGGAGATTGCGCTGCGCGGCTGGACCGATGACGGGAAGCTGCGGCATGCCTCCTACAAAGGTTTACGCGAGGAAGCCGATGAGGCGGCAATCTTCCACATCGACTAGCGGCGGGGCCAATTATCGTTCGCTTGATGCGCCATAGCCCATAGAAGTGAAGCATAAAGCTGGAGCTGGTATTCGATCTCGACCAGTTCATGCTCCTCGGCACTGCCTGCGGCGAAGCCGAGCAAATCCTGGGCCCGTTTCAGAGCAGCTGCTAGCTCATCTTCATTGTTGATCGCCATCCGACCCATCACGGTCGGAACGGTCATCGAAGCCTTAGCGTTCCTGTCAGGGCTTGCTCTTCAGCACACCATAGCGCTCGATCTCGCGGCGTAGAGCAGCGACTGCCCCCTCGCCTCGTTTGTACTTCATACTGCCTGGGCTTCCATCGAGCGCGTCATTCCGCTGTGCCAAAGGAAGCCCAGCTAGAAACCGCACCTCGCATTCATGCTTCCACTCTTCCGACCAGGTCGAAACTTCGCGGCCGGCAAGGACGGAGAACACATGAGGCGGGTTGTCCGGTGGATAGGGCATAGCGCGTCGATGTCAGATTCGCCGCTTCCCGAGAACCTCGCTATCCAGCGATCCACTGGCTCTGTCGGCGCCTGGTTTCTTCGCTGAAGCCCAGTCTTCAACGAAGCGCTCGACCAGGCCCTCAGCAGGTTTCGTGATCTGGATGCGAGCTGATCCGCCCTCGATGACCCAGTTATCGCCGTCGCGGCGAATGTCGATGGTGGCGCTCACTGCTTGGTATCTCCGCCCAGCGCGCTCCGGCGCAGTTCTTTTTCCACGGCTTCCGCGGAGGAGCCGGCGGCGCGGACTGCCTCTTCAAGCTGAGTTTTCGATACGCCGAATTTATCCGTCCAGTACCTGACCTCATAGTCTTCGCTGAGGTTGATCCGGGAGCGGTCCTGAGGGCCGCGATTGTTTTTGTCGTCTGCCATGTGAGCCTCCTGCCGACAATCAATCAGCAGGAAAGCCCGGGGTTCCGCGATGTGCTGGTGCCAAATGCGCGGGGCGTACTCAAGCGACCAACTTTCGCCGTCCGACTTCATCCACCACATGCTGCCTCCTGGCGCGTGCGGATCGACCGCCCTCCCCACGGCGGTCTTTAATCCTCAACTGGGCGGTGTCAGCTCGAACTGGCGACGCCCTTTTTTTCTTCAAGACTTCCGCCACCTCGGGGCCTTGTGCTGGGCACCCCCGTCAAAGGCTCTTGCCAAGCGCCATCCGTTCGCGTGCTGCGCCAATCACCTCGCGCGAAGCTCGGCGAGCCGATAGCCGGGCAGTTGAAGGGAGCGCCACAATGCACCGGGTTCGAAGATGCCTATGAGCGAAGCGGTCTAAATGTGCGACCGGGTAAGGCTGGATAACCAGTCCGAAACCTTCTGGTCTATCGAGCGGCTCTGCCAAAGCTGCGTTCGATATCAGCTCGCGCAGGAAACATCCCGGTCGGAATAGACCGAATGCACCATCATGTGGAGCAGGCGGGAGACGTCGGCTTCGAAGCTGCGATGCTCGCTGTGGCGGTCGTTGTTATTCGGATTTCTCGAATAGATTGGCAGCGGGGAGACGCTGGCAGAGAGCGATATCGCGCGGGCCCGCGGCGAGCCAGCCTGTTTGCTGACGGCCGGGGGTATAGAGAGCGCCGTTCACCCGCTCCCCGACGCTTGTCGGTTAGACAACGTCCTGACCAGAGCAAGTATGGCGTTCAGGCGCGCGGTCGCGAACTCGCCGGCGCCAGGCAACTGAGCCTCGATGTGAGCGGCGACGGTCTGCCACGTTGCCGATCCATCCCGCGTCATGACGGCCAGAAGATTATCCTTGAGACCATACGTTGCGCTCTCGGCGTTGGTAATGAGGGCCTTGAAGCGGTCGGACGGTGAGATGTCCTTAGGTTGTGTGCCGTCGGTCATATCGGATGTCTGATGCGATGGAGAGAATGCAGGGGCTTTCACGGAGCCTTTCGCCTAGGCCTTCTCGCGAAACCGGTCGATCGCACGCTGTGCGAGAT
>JAEWKP010000468.1 GCA_023393655.1 Pseudomonadota bacterium
GCGAGATCACCGGCCCGATCGTGATGATCGGTTTCGGCTCGATCGGCCGCGGTACGCTGCCGCTGCTCGAACGGCACTTCAAGTTCGACAAGAGCCGCTTCGTCGTCATTGCTCCCGATGATTCCAACCGCCACCTCCTCGACGAACGCGGCATCCGCTTCATCCAGGAAGCCGTCACCATCGAGAACTACAAGACGATGCTGGAGCCGCTGCTGACAGCCGGCGGCGGACAGGGCTTCTGCGTCAACCTCTCCTGCGATACCGGCTCGCGCGACATCATGGAGTTCTGCTCCAGCCTCGGCGCGCTCTATATCGACACGGTCAACGAGCCCTGGCTCGGCTTCTATTTCGATGAGAGCAAGGGCCCGGCCGAGCGCTCGAACTATGCGCTGCGCGAGATGACGCTGGCCGCCAAGCGGGCGCGCCCGGCCGGCACGCCGACAGCCGTCTCCTGCTGCGGCGCCAATCCCGGCATGGTTTCCTCGCTGGTGAAGCGGGCGCTGACCAACCTCGCCGCCGATATGCGTCTCAACGCGACGCAGCCGAACACCCGCGAGGAATGGGCGGCGCTGATGCAGCGCGTCGGCGTCAAGGGCATCCATATCGCCGAGCGCGACACGCAGCGTTCGAAGCACCCCAAGCCGCCGGGTGTCTTCGTCAACACCTGGTCGGTCGAAGGCTTCATCGCGGAAGCCGTGCAGCCCGCCGCGCTCGGCTGGGGCACGCATGAGAAATGGATGCCGGCGAACGCCCATGGCCACGAGACCGGCTCGCAGGCTGCGATCTACCTGATGCAGGCTGGCGCCGAGACCAAGGTCCGCAGCTGGTGCCCGACGCCGGGCGCGCAATACGGCTTCCTGGTCACGCATAACGAGTCGATCTCGATCGCGGATTATTTCACCGTGCGCGACGAGGCCGGCAAGGCCGTCTTCCGGCCGACCTGCCATTACGCCTACCACCCGGCGAACGATGCCGTGCTCTCGCTGCACGAGATGTTCGGCAATGCCGGCCGCCCGCAGGAGGAGCAACACATCCTCGAGGAGAACGAGGTCGTCGACGGCATCGACGAGCTCGGCGTGCTGCTCTACGGCCACGAGAAGGGCGCCTATTGGTTCGGCTCGCAGCTCTCGACCGAGGAGGCGCGTTCGCTGGCGCCCTACCAGACCGCGACCGGCTTGCAGGTGACCTCTTCCGTGCTCGCCGGCATGGTCTGGGCGCTGGAGAACCCGCGTGCGGGGATCGTCGAGGTCGAGGAACTCGACTTCAATCGCTGCCTCGAGATCCAGCAGCCTTATCTCGGGCCGGTGAAGGGCTATTACACCGACTGGACGCCGCTCGATGGCCGCCCGGGGCTGTTTCCGGAGGATATCGATACGAGCGATCCCTGGCAGTTCAAGAACATTCTGGTTCGGTAAGGGCACTTTTTGAAGCGCGTCATCCCGTGCGCGCTGCGGCACGCAGTGCCGCTGCGCAGACACGGGACCGCTCTCCGAAAAGGGCGCCTTCTCATGCAGGGAGGCGCCCTTATTCTTTATGGGGTGCCTTTTCCTGAGGGCGGTCCCGCATCTGCGCAGCAGCACTTCGTGCCGCAGCGCCTGCGGGAAGACACTCTATGACCCAAGGCACCCTACGACTTGCGGGTGACCTTCACGCCTGCCAGCAGCGCTGCGCCCGCCAGGAAGAACACGATCAGCACGGCCAGGCCCGCCCGCTGGCTGGCGAAGATCGTCGTCGCCAGCGCGACCAGCGTCGGACCCATGAAGGACGTGACCTTGCCCGACAGGGCGAAGAGCCCGAAGAACTCGCCGATGCGCCCCTCCGGCGCGAGCCGCGCCATCAGGCTGCGCGAGGCCGCCTGCATCGGCCCGGCGACCAGACCGATCAGCAGGCCCAGGCCCAGATAGACCCGCTCAGGCAGCGAGGCGAACAGGCCATCTCCGGCCACGGGGGGAGCGGCGGGGATCACGAACAGGATGTGGTCGGCGCTCAGCGAGAGGATGCCGATACAGGCAAAGAGCAGGCAGGCGATCGAACCAAGCACGACCGGCTTGCCGCCGATGCGGTCGTCGAGCTTGCCGCCGAGCCAGGCGCCGAGCGTGCCGGTGACAGTCAGCAGGATGCCGAAGATGCCGAGCTCGATCGTCTGCCAGCCGAAGACGCCAGCCGCATAGATGCCGCCGAAGGCGAAGAGCGCTACCAGCGCATCCTGATAGATCATGTTGGCGAGCAGGAAGCGGCCGAGCGAAGGCAGCTTCGGCAATTCGGCGAGCGTGTCCTTCAGACGCCCGACACCGCCCTGGGCGGCTTCGGAGAGGCTCAGGCCCGTCTTGCTCGAATCCGGGGTGAGTAGGAACATCGGCGTGACGAAGATGATGAACCAGAGCGCGGTGAGCGGGCCGGAGAAGCGGTCGCCTTCGCGGGCGGCGGCATCGAGCCCGAGGATCGGCGCGATGCCGATGAGAGTCTTGCCGGTCTGCGGATCGGCGGCGAGCAATCCGAGCGTGATCGCCAGCGAGAGCAGCCCGCCGAGATAGCCAATGGCCCAGCCGGTGCCCGAGAGCCAGCCGAGGCGCTCCGGTGGCACCAGCCGCGTCATCATCGCGTTGTTGAAGGTGGTGGCGAATTCGGCGCCGACCGTCGCGATGACGAAGCCGGTGAGCGCGATCGGCACCGCGGTCGCCGACCCCGGCACGGCGAACCAGAGCATTCCCGCGCCGATGACCAGCAGCGCACCGAAGGCGGCGATCCAGGGTTTGCGCGGCCCGGTCCGATCCGCGATGCCGCCGAGCACGGGCGAGAGCAGGGCGATGCAGAGGCCGGCGAAGCCCGTCGCATAGCCCCAGAGCGCCTGGCCGTCAGCGGCGTCCTTCGCCAGCGCCGAGGCGAAGAAGGGCGCGAAGACGAAGGTGGTGATCAGCGTGAAGAAGGGCTGGGCCGACCAGTCGAAGAACAGCCAGGCGGTGACCGCGCGGCGCGGCGGCCAGACGGTCGGTGGCGCTTCGGCGGGCGGCGTCGCTGGCGTCACTGCAGGGTCGTGTCCGGATCGCCGCCGCCGCGGGCGAGTTCGATCTCTGTGATCGCGACTAGCACCTCGGCCCGGTCCTTCAGGGTCTGAGCTTCCAGGAGTGCCTGCTTCTCGCGCGGCCCGAACGGGCACATCATCGAAAGCGCGTTGACCAGCGCCTCGTTCGGGGCCTCGTTGACGCCCTTCCAGTCGATCTTGAGGTCGTTGGCCTTGGCGAAGTCCCTGAGCGCCTTGAGCAGCCCCTTGCGGTCGACCTCCTCCTCGCCGGTACGGGCGACGAAATCGGCGGCGAAGGCGTCATAGCTCACACGGCCCTGGCGATAGGGCGTCGTCACCGAAAATTCGTCGAGGAGCCGGAAGCGGCTGATGCCCGTCAGGGTGATGATGTAGCGCCCGTCGCCGGTCTCGGAGAACTGGGTGATGCGGCCGAGGCAGCCGACCTTCAGCAGCGGCGGGATCTCGGGCTGCCGCCCGGTTTCCGGCTCGGGCTGGATGATGCCGATGACGCGCTCGCCCTTGAGAGCGTCATCGATCATGGCGAGATAGCGCGGCTCGAAGATGTTGAGCGGCATCTGGCCGCGCGGCAGGAGCAGGGCGCCGCCCAGCGGAAAGAGCGGGATCGCGCCCGGGCAATCCTTGGCTCCCTCATAGACGGCGTTCATGCCCATGCGCGCCTTGTCCTTGTCGCCGGTCAGGAGAACAGCAGGGTCGAGAGCTTGCGGCGCCCGCTGACGCTCGCCTCGTCCATCGGGCCCCAGGCCTCGAAGAACTGGAGGAGCTGCTTGCGCGCGCCGTCATCGTTCCATTTCCTGTCGGCCCTGATGATGGCGACGAGATGATCGACCGCCTCCTCGCGCCGGTCGCGGGCGTTGAGCGCCAGCGCCAGATCGAAGCGGGCCTGATGGTCCTTTGGATCAGCCGCAACCTTGGCCTCCAGCTCGGCGGTGTCGCCGAGCGAGGCGGCCTGTTCGGCGAGCTCGATCGCGGCGCGCACGGCCGTGATCGCCGGATCGGCCGTCTTGTCCTGCGGTGCCGTGCCGAGGATGCCCTTGGCGCCCTCGATATCGCCGCTGTCGAGATGCAGCCGCGCGAGGCCTGCGATGGCCGCGAGGTTGTCGGGCTCGATCTCGAGCACGCCGGCATAGAGCTCGCTCGCACCGGCCGGATCGCCGGCCGCGATCGCGGCTGCGGCGGCCTCGATCAGTTCGGCCGTCTCGCCCGGACC
>JAEWKP010000019.1 GCA_023393655.1 Pseudomonadota bacterium
GCCCGGATCGAGACGCCTTCGTCCGGCCTCGCCGTCACCCTGACGGCGAGCGGCAATCTCGACTGCCCGGTGGTCTGGGCGCCGGCAGGCGCGGATTTCCTCTGCGTCGAGCCGCAGAGCCACGCGATCGGCGCGCCGAGCGAACCGGCCGCGCGCGCCCCCGCACCGCTCAAGCGTCTGGCGCCAGGCGAGACGCTCGAAGGTTGGCTCAGGATTGTGCCCGAGGCGATCTAACGCTCAGCGCCAGCCGTAGCCGCTCGGGTAATAGGGCTGGTAGCCATAGGCGTCGGCCGGCAGGGCGGGGCGAAGCAGGATCTGGCCGCGCGCTGCTTCCCAATCGCCGCTGCGGCGTTGCTGCGCGATGCTCGTGGCCTGGCTACGCTG
Organism: Pseudomonadota bacterium; assembly: GCA_023393655.1. GTDB lineage: Bacteria > Pseudomonadota > Alphaproteobacteria > Rhizobiales > Beijerinckiaceae > Allobosea. Next base: position 385 of record JAEWKP010000019.1, read on the forward strand.
CTTCGCCCTGGCGATCTTGTGCTTGGACGAGCCGGCCTTCGCGACCTTGTGCTTGGACGAGGTCGTCTTCGCGAGCTTGGCCTTCGACGGCGATGAGGCCTTGGCGAAGCGCGACAGATTGTCGGGTGCGGCACCGTGCAGCGCGATCTTTGTCTGGCTGGAGCCATATTTCTTCACCAGCGCGAAAAGCTTGGCGGCATTGGCGGGGTGCAGGCGGATGCAGCCATGCGAGGCCGGGCGGCCGAGCGCGCCGACGGCCGTGGTGCCATGGATCGCGTAGCCGCCGCGGAAGAACACGGCATGGGGCATCGCGCCGCCATATTTACGCGAGTACCAGTTCTTCTCCAGCCGGGTCGGCCGGTAGACGCCGTTGGGGGAGCGGAAGCCCTTGCGGCCGGAGGAGATCTTCCAGTCGTAGACCTCGCCATCGGTTGTGGTCACCGTCATGCGCTGGGCGACGATGTCGACCTTGACGCTGACGCCGGCATGGGCGGTGCCGGCAAGGGCTGACAGGAACAAGGCGGCCAGGATGCCGAGAACGCGACGCATCACACTCACTCCGAAAGACGCTACTGCTGGATGAGGCGTTGTCGAGCTCTGATGGCCGCCGCCCTTGACTCTAGGAAAGCGCCGACAGCCCCGGCTTGTAAAGCCGGAAGGAGGAACGTGGTTTCCGACGCTTCAGATCATCGGCAGCGAGGCGGGCTTGCGGCCGCGCGGAAAGGCGGCATCGATCCGGGTGATCTCGGCTTCGGACAGCGCCAAATTCAGCGCGCCGGCATTGTCCTCGACATGGGCGACGCGGCCGGCCTTCGGGATCGCGAAGACGCTTTGGCGCCGCGTCAGGAAGGCGAGCGCGACTTGACGGGGCGTGACGCCATGGCTGGCGGCGATCTCGTTCAGAACCTTGCCCTGCGCGCTGTCGGCGGCCGGGAAATCGTCATGGCCGAAGGGGCTGTAGGCGGTGACGGCGACGCCGTTCTCCTCGCACCAGGGGATCACCGCATGCTCGATGGCGCGCTCGCGAAGATGGTAGAGCACCTGATTGCAGGCGATCTTGCCGGGGCCGGCGGCCGCGAGCGCCTCGTCGAGATCGTCCTCGTCGAAATTGCTGACGCCCCAGGACAGGATCTTGCCGGCCTGTTGCAGCGCCTCGAAGGCGGAGAAGGTCTCTTCCAGCGGATGCGGGCCGCGCCAGTGCAGCAGGTAGCAGTCGAGCCGGTCTGTCCCGAGATGTTGCAGCGAGCGCTCGCAGGCGGCCCGCACGCCGCGGCGCGAGGCGTTATGCGGCAGCACCTTCGAGACCAGGAAGACCTCGTCGCGCCGGCCGGCAATGGCTTCGCCGATCAGGGCTTCCGCGCGGCCGTCGCCATACATCTCGGCGGTGTCGATATGGCTGAGGCCGAGATCGAGCCCGCGCCGGAAGGCGGCGATCGCCTCGCGCCGATCGCCGTGCTCGCTATACCAGCTACCCTGGCCGATCGACGGGACGGTCGGGCCTGATGCTCCGAAGCTGCGCTGCATGATGCCTTACTCCCGTGACGTGGCTTTCCCGATGGCCAGGCAGGTCGAAACATCGCCGGGTCAGGTCGGCAGCGTACCGTTGGCCGAGAGCACTTCGCCGGCGAGATAGAGCGAGCCGCAGATCAGGATGCGCGGCGGCGCCGGCCAGTCCCGCGCGGCTATCGTGCGCAGTGCCTGCTCGACCGAGCCGGAGGCTTCGGCGGCAAGCCCGGCGCTGCGGGCTGCTTCCGTGACTTCCTCGGGCGAGCGCGCGGCGAGCGTATTCTGGATCGGCACGGCATAGAGCGCCTGCGCCAGCCCCTTGAAATGGCCGAGCGTCGCGGTCGCGTCCTTGGTCGAGAGCAGACCCGCGATCATCACCAGCGGCGCGGGGTTGCGGTCGGCCAGGTCGGCCATCGCCTGGGCGAGCACGCGCCCGCCATCGGGGTTGTGGCCGCCGTCGAGCCAGAGTTCGGAACGCGGCGGGATCAGTTCGGCGAGCCGCCCGCGCGCCAGCCTTTGCAGCCGCGCCGGCCAGTCGGCATGGCGCATGCCCTCCTCGAAGGCGCGCGCCGGCAGGGCGCCATAGCCCGCCGCTCGCAGCGCCGCGATGGCGGTGCCGGCGTTGACATGCTGGTGGCGCCCAGTGAGCCGCGGCAGCGGCAGGTCGAGCAGCCCGTCCAGGTCCTCATAGACCAGCCGTCCGCCAGCTTCATGGACGTTGAAGTCCTGCGCGCCGATCAGGATCTTGAAGGCTCCGGCGCGCTCGGCCGCCGCTTCCAGCAC
>JAEWKP010000218.1 GCA_023393655.1 Pseudomonadota bacterium
CCCCGGCCGTGACCGGGCCGCCGCTCCTGTGAGCGCATTTTCGAGCGAAGTGGATGCCGGTTCGCGTGAAGAAAATGCGATAAAACAAAGATTTGGAGCATTCCGGCGCTTCGGGGAAGCGCGGAGATGCTCCCGCGGGGAAAGCGATGGCGGGCCTGAATTTCGCCGACCTGACGAAACCGGTTTCGGCTGACGAGCCCTGCGGGCCGGATCTTGAGGACGATCCCGATTTCATGAACGCCACGGCGCGGCTCGAGGTCGCGCTGCCGGTCTCGTATTTCCGCCGCGACGATGACGGGCGGCAGGTTGCCTTCGACCGGACGAACATCGAGTTTCCGCCGGCCTTTGCCGAGCTCGGCAAGCTGCTGGAGCGGTCGCGCGACCTCAGGATCCTCGTGCTCGCGGCCAAGCTCACGATCCTCAACCGCGACGTGTCGGGATTCACCGCCAGCCTGTCAGCCATGGCCGATCTCCTCGGCAGCTACTGGGAGGAGGTGCATCCCAGGGCGATGGACGGCGATTTCGTGATGCGCGAGGTCGCCCTGCAGGGGCTCGACGAACTGGCGACGGTGGTGCTGCCGCTGCAGCACGCGCCGCTCTTCGTCAGCCGGCGGATCGGGCCGTTCATGTTCCGCAGCCAGCTCGTCGCGAGCGGCGAGACGAAGCTGGTCGACGGCGAGCAGCATCCCGATGCCGGAACGATCCAGGCGGTGCTGGGCGAGGTCGAGGCCGACGACCTCGTCGCGATTCTCGGCCAGGTGAATGCCGGGCGCGACGCGCTCACGCGCCTGCGGACGATCTGGCTGGAGAAGGTCGGTGTCGATCATCCCCTCGGCTTTCCGCGCCTGGCGACGCTGCTGGACCAGATCGCCGCCTTCCTCGACGCCGCGGTCGCGCGGCGTGTCCCGGGCCATCAGGCATCGGGGCCGGAGCCCGTGGCGGCCGGCCCGCAGGGGTCGGCAGCAAACACCGCAACCTTCGGTCCTGGCAGCGTTTCGAGCATCCTTCATGTGGAGGATACGCTGGGAGCCTGCCTCGGCTACTTTCGCAGAACCGAGCCTTCGAGCCCGGCCGTCCTGCTGATCGGGCAGGCGCAGCAGCTGATCGGAAAGTCGTTGATCGAGGTCATCCAGATCATGTTCCCCGACCAGGTCGACAAGGCGGTCTTCGAGATCGGCGACCAGCGCCGGTTCCGGTTGCCGCTGGAGCGCCTGCCGGTGCCGGACGGCGCCGAGGCGGAGAGCGAGTACGAAGCGGGGGACGGCTACGACAGCGATGCCGAAGCCGATGAGGATGCCTCCGAGGCCGGTGGCGACGGGGAGAGTGTGACGGAGGCGGCCGAGGCCGTCGCCGCGCCGAGCCTGGCGCCGTCCGCGATCGTGATCGGCAGCCGCGCGGATGCGGTCGGCGCGATGAAGGCGGTCGCCGCCTTCTACCGCCAGGTCGAGCCCTCGCACCCGACGCCGCTCCTGATGGACAAGGCCTGTGCTCTGGCGCAGCATGATTTCATGTCGCTTCTCGGTAGCATCCTGCCAGATGTCGTGCCGGTTCCGGAGGCTGACAGCTAGGGAAGTTTTTCGTCATTGCCTTGAACCTCCCGTCACAGTCGCGAGACTATATCGATGACGGGCGAAAACGGATAGGATGTCACGTTACGTCGGCGTGGCACGAATGCAGAGGGGCACGTCACATGGCCGGAGATTCGGGACAGAAGTTCATCCGCCGCAACAGGCCGCCTCGGGTGCATATCACCTACGAGGACCCCTACAACGCGGAGCAGAAGGTCGAGCTGCCCTTCGTCATGGGCGTGATGGCCGATCTCTCTGGCAACGCCTCGGCGATCGAGAAGCCCGAGATCTCGCAGCGCAAGTTCCTCGACTTCGACATGGACAATTTCGATCAGCGCATGGCCGCGATCGAGCCGGCCGTGTCCTTCAACGTGGCCAACAAGCTCGGCGAGGACAGCAGCGAGAAGCTCTCGGTGGCGTTGAAGTTCTCGAAGTTCGAGGATTTCAGCCCGGCAGCCATCGCCCGCCAGATCCCGGCGACGGCGAAGCTCCTGGAGGCGCGCGAGCAGCTCGCCAACCTGCTGCGCTACATGGATGGCAAGATGGCCGCCAGCGACCAGATCAAGGCGCTGCTGGCCGATCCCCAGCTGATGGCGGCGCTGAAGGACCAGCTCGGCAAGGGCGAGCCTTCGGAAGACAAGACGGCGAACTGAGGGCAGGGCGCAGGCTCAGCCCCCGGGGCGCTGCGCGAAGGGGCGGGAGCCGCGCTTTCGCGGGAGCGATGCTCCGGATGGTTTGAAGCGATCCCGTCCGCATGAGCGGGGTCGGGGGCCTGCAGGCGGTTAAGCGAGCGAGGCGGCAATGGCAGCGGAAGCACAAACCCAACAGCCCGGCGGGGCAGCAGTCGAAACGCGCGAGGTCGACGATTTCTCGGCGATCCTGAAACAGAGTTTCAAGCCCAAGACCGAGCGCGCGGCGACCGAGGTCGAGAATGCAGTGGCGACCCTGGTCAACCAGGCGCTGGCCGACCAGACCCTGATCAAGGGCGACGTCATCGACACGATCGAGGAGATGATCGCCCGGCTCGACGCCAAGCTCACCGAGCAGATGAACGCGGTGCTGCACGCACCGGAGTTCCAGAAGATCGAGAGCGCCTGGCGCGGCCTCAACTACCTCGTCTTCAATTCCGAGACGGACGCGCAGTTGAAGATCAAGGTGATGAACGTCTCGAAGGGCGAGCTCTACCGCAATCTCAAGACCTATCCCGGCGCGCGCTGGGACCAGAGCCCGCTGTTCAAGCAGGTCTACGAGCAGGAATTCGGCCAGCTCGGCGGCCAGCCCTTCGGCTGCCTGGTCGGCGACTATCATTTCAGCCATGTCCCGACCGACGTGCAGCTCCTGCGCGATCTGTCGAAGGTGGCGGCGGCGGCGCATGCGCCTTTCTTCGCAGGGGCCGAGCCGACCCTGATGGGCATGGATGCCTGGACCGAGCTGTCCAATCCGCGCGATCTCAGCAAGGTCTTCGACACGCCCGACTATGCGGCCTGGAAGGGCCTGCGCGACGCGGCCGATTCCCGTTATGTCGGCCTGTGCCTGCCGCGGGTGCTGTCTCGGGTGCCGTATGGCGCCAAATCCGAGCCGGTCGAGGAATTCGCCTTCGAGGAGGATACCGACGGGCACAAGGGCGAGAACTACGCCTGGATGAACGCGGCCTATGCGATGGCGGTCAACGTCAACCGCGCGTTCAAGGAATATGGCTGGTGCACGCGCATTCGCGGCGTCCAGTCGGGCGGCGAGGTGCTGAACCTGCCGACCCATACCTTCCCGACGGATGATGGCGGCGTCGACCTGACATGCCCGACCGAGATCGCGATCAGCGACCGGCGCGAGGCGGAGCTGGCGAAATCCGGCCTGATTCCGCTGATCCATCGCAAGAACACCGACAAGGCCGCCTTCATCGGCGCCCAGTCGCTCTACAAGCCGAAGGCCTATTCGGGGCCTGACGGCGTGGCGGCCACCGCCTCGGACAACCTGTCGTCGCGGCTGCCCTACATGTTCGCGGTCTCGCGCTTCGCGCACTACCTGAAGTGCATGGTTCGCGACAAGATCGGCTCCTACAAGGAAAAGGAGCCGCTGCGCCGCTGGCTGCAGGAGTGGATCACCGACTATGTCGATGGCGATCCGGTCAATTCCAGCGAAGAGACGAAGGCGCGGCGCCCGCTCTCCGATGCGCGCATCGACGTTTTCGAGGACGAGGAGAACCCCGGCTACTACTCGGCCAAGTTCTATCTGCGGCCGCACTTCCAGCTCGAAGGCATGGATATCGGCCTGAGCCTGGTCTCGCGACTGCCAGCTCCCAAGCAGTGACCGCCACCTGAATACCGGGTGACGGCGACAACGAGAATCTTCGACGCGCCGGCGGTGTGAGGGCGGCGCGACAGGAGAAGTGCGTCCACAGCGGGCCCGCATCCGCGAGCCCACAGCAATCCTACTCTGGAGGTAAAAATGGCTAGCGACTTCCTGCTCGAGATCGACGGCATCAAGGGCGAAAGCAAGGACTCCAAGCACAAGGACACGATCGAGGTCGATTCCTTCTCCTGGGGCATCAGCAATGCGGGTTCGCATGCGTCCAACGCCGGCGGCGGCGCCGGCAAGGCGAGCTTCCAGGACGTGCATTTCACGTCTTCGGTCGGCAAGGCCTCGGCCAACCTCGCGCTGTTCTGCGCCAGCGGCAAGCATATCAAGAAGGCCACGCTCTTCGTCCGCAAGCAGGGCGAGAACCAGCAGGACTACTATGTGCTGACGCTGGAGGACCTGCTGGTGTCGAGCTACCAGTCCGGCGATGCGGCCGGCGGGGCCAGCATCCCGACCGACCAGTTCTCGTTGAACTACGCCAAGATCAAATACGAGTACAA
>JAEWKP010000223.1 GCA_023393655.1 Pseudomonadota bacterium
CGGCTTGCCGGGTGGCGAGGCTGTGCTGCCTGGAATCGATACTGTTCAGCGAACGATATGCGTGACCGGTCCGCCGGCCATTGCCTGCTGCGACGGCGAAGCGATCGCGCGCTTGGCGGCGCTGCGCGAGCGGTCGGCGCGGTCTACGGCGGCAAGCTGCAGGCTGTCGGTATAACCGCGCTCGCCCCTTGCGAGGGCAATGGTGGTCGAGCTCTGGTCATCAGGCATTTGAAGCCGGGCGCCCAGGGTCAGACCCGATACGGCCGTGCCCATGAGGCCGAAGAAGACGATGGCGCGCATGGCCGGCGCGAGGCTGGACTTCGGCATGGATGTCTCCAGGGCTGACCGGTCGACTGACCGGCTTTCGAGAAGGAAACGCCGGAAACGCCTCTCGGTTCCCGTCCGGCGCGCGCAGCCGCAGGCAGCCCGGCCTTTACGGAACGAGGAGCGCCCTTGCTGCGTTGACTCGAAGCCGGCTCCCTGCCGGCGATCGGGGGATCAATTCGACCATGAACATCGTCAGCCGGCCCGTGCGCCTCGGCACGCCCTGTCTTGCCTGTCCCTTGCGGCTGAAGCCGGCCTTCAGGGACAAGACCGATGATGAGATCCGCTTCATCCAGACGATGAAGATCGATCACCGGTCCATGCGCGCCGGAGCCGACATCATTCATCCCGGCCAGGAGGATGCTGAACTCTACACCCTCTATTCCGGCTGGGCCTTCCGCTACAAATCCTTGCCGGACGGGCGCCGCCAGATCCTCAATTTCCTCTTGCCGGGGGATCTCGTCGGGCTGCAGGCTTCGCTGCTGTCGGCCGCCGAGCACGGCATCGAGGCCCTGACGGATGTCGAGCTCTGCGTCTTCCCGCGCAGGCGCCTCTGGGATCTCTTCGAGCGGATGCCGACGCTGGCCTATGAGGTGGCCTGGCTCGGTTCGCGCGAGGAATGCATGATCGACGACAATCTCACCTCGGTGGGGCAGCGCAGCGCCGGCGAGCGCCTCGCCGCGCTGGTCATCTCGCTCTATCACCGCGTCGACGCGCTCGGGCTGGTCACCAATGACAGCTTCGCCTTTCCGCTCTCGCAGCAGCAGCTCGCCGATGCGCTCGGCCTCTCGCTCGTCCATACCAGCAAGACCTGGTCGCGCCTGCGCAGGGAAGGATTGTTCGCGCTGTCGGGAGGGAGGCTGACATTGCTGAACCCGCGTCTGACCGCGCGGATGGCTGCGGCTTACGAACAGATCACGGCGCCGAGGCCGCTGATCTGACGGCTTTGCTTGTGGCCGATGCGGAAAGGGCTTGGCGAGAGCCTGCTCTTGACCCCATATGCCGCGCAGGTAACGTGATTTGCGTCAGACGCGTCGTCTCGGCGGCGTTCAAGGGGTGTCATGTCTTCGACGATTCGTCATCGTCCACCGCGAGCCGCCTCGCTGGCGGCCCGTCTCGGGCAATCCCGCGTCGCGACGCGGATCGAGGGCGAGGTGCGTGTCACCGCCGCCGATCTCGTCGATTGCGTGGCCGAGGCGAAGCTCAAGGTTGCCGCCGTCCGCTACAAGGTCGAGGGCAAGGTCCGCAGCACGGCGGAGAAATTCAAAAACCGCGTCAGTGACGCCAAGGCGAAGCTCGGCGACGAGGCACGCTTCATCAAGTCCTGGATCGATGATCCCCGCCGGACCGGCTCGGTCACGCCGTCGAGCCCGGCGCTCGCCCGGCGCATGGCCTCGTTCGTCGATCCCGCGCAGCCTGGCCCGGTCGTCGAGATCGGCCCCGGCACCGGCCCGGTCACGGAAGCGCTGATCGAGCGCGGCATCGACGAGAGCCGGCTGATCCTGGTCGAATACAGCCCCGAATTCTGCGAGTTGCTGCGCAAGCGCTTCCCGCGGGCGACGGTGGTGCAGGGCGACGCCTATGCTCTGTCGGCAACGCTGTCGGGCCACCTTCCGGAAAAGGCGATCGCCCTGGTCTCCAGCCTGCCGCTGTTCAACCGCCCGCCGGCGACCCGTTCGGCGCTGGCGCGCGAAGCCTTCCCGCTTCTGGTCGAGGGCGCCCCCTTCATTCAGTTCACCTATTCGGTGATCTCGCCGATTCCGCGCAAGGGCTCGGGACTCAAGGCCTTCGTGTCCGACTGGGTGCTCCGCAACATTCCACCGGCGCGAGTCTGGGTTTATCGCCAAATTCGCTGATTTTTGGCATTGTTGACGCTGCGTCACTGCGTCGTGCCGTGGATTTCGGCCGTTTCCACACGAAATCGTAAGACCTCGCTGTTAGGCAGCGCTCGCGATCAAATGCCTGCCGGCTTGCTCGCCAGCGAGGAGCCTAACAGCCGATGAGTGGCGCCGTCCTCCGTTATAGTTTGCCCCGCTGGTGCGTGACGCGCTGGCTGGCGGATGCTGGACCGGATGTCCCGCCCGAGATTCGGGTCGCGCTGATCGCCAGCCTCTACGGCACGCTGCCGATCTTCGCCGGCGGTGTGATCAATTCGCTCGCGGTCTCCTTCCTGATCGCCTGGCGCATCCCGACCCTGCCATTTGCCCTCTGGTGCGCCTTCGAGGTGCTCTGCTGCGGCATCCGCCTGGTCGTCCTGATCTACGCCCGTCGCCGGGCCGCGCGCGGTGCTTCGACGCCGACGGATCTCTATCTTCTGCTCGGGGTCGCCTGGGCGGCCGGCATCGGCGCTGGCACCTTCCTCAGCCTGACGAGTGGCGACTGGGTGGTGGCCACGCTGGCCTGCCTTTCCGCCGCCGCGATGGTCGGCGGCATCTGCTTCCGGAATTTCGCCGCGCCGCGCATGGCCGGCCTGATGATCGGATTGACGCTGGGGCCCTGCGTGCTCGCGGCGCCGTTCCTGTCCGAGCCGATCATGCTGATCACCTTCATGCAGATTCCCTTCTACCTCTTCAGCATGGCGGTCGCGGCCTACAAGCTGAACGCCATGCTGATCTCGACCATGCGGGCCGAGCGCGAGAACGCCTTTCACGCGCGCCATGACATGCTCACCGGCCTCTCGAACCGGGCCGGTCTGGCCAAGGCCTTCACGACGCGTTTCGAGAGCGAGACGGCGCCGCGCGGGCTCGCTCTGGTCTATCTCGACCTCGACGGCTTCAAGGCGGTCAACGACAATCATGGCCATATGGCGGGCGATGCCTTGCTCCAGCTCGTCGCCGAGCGTTTGCGCGGCCTCGTCCGCAGTTCCGACATCGCGGCGCGCATCGGCGGGGACGAATTCGTCGTGCTCTCCGAACAGACCGAGCGGACGCAGCTCCAGCGCTTCGGAGAGCGCATCGTCCGCGAGATTTCGGAGCCCTATGAGCTCGACAGCGGCCACCAGCTCACCATCGGGGCGTCGGTCGGCATTGCGCTCGCGCCCGAGCATGGCCGCGACATGAACAGCCTGATGTCGGCGGCCGATGCCGCGCTCTACCAGGCGAAGTCGCGCGGCAAGTCGCTCTGCGTCATCGCCGGGCAGCGCTCCGTCCTGGATGCGCGCGTTTCGAGCGGGCGCCATCCGCGCTTGCAGTAAAGTCCTATTCGATCTCGCAGGCGTCGCTCGCGGGCATCAGGCGCCAGAGCCCGTCATCGGGTTTCGCCGGGATTTTCACCGCGCCATCGGCGATCTCCTCGGCATCATACGGATTGGGATTGGCGACGATCCCGCCATTGCGGATATCGAGCGTACCCTGCGGCCCGCTGTCCAGAAGCCAGCTTCCGGCATCCCATTCCGGCACGCAGCGCAGGCCCTTGCCACGCAGCTTGCAGAAGCCGCTGAGCTGGTAGTCGAAGCGGTGCGTCGTCGTGCGCTGCCTCAGGTTGAAATAGAGAACGACATAGAGCGCCGCATGCGGCTCGGCGTGCCAATTGCCGGGCTTGTGGACCAGGCGGATCTTCGCGACCTTCTGCTGCGGATGCGCCTTGAGATGGGCCTCGTCGTAAGAGCGCTCCCAGCAGGCGTCCCGCTTCGGCGGAAGCTCGCTTTCGAGCGGCCGGGCGGTGGCGGGCAGGGCGGCAATCAGCAGGGCGGAAACGACGGCGGCGCGGCGCATCCTGGGGGCCTCCGGCTTCGGAACCTTAGATCATCGCAGTTTCGCCTCGGCCGCAATGGCTTTCGCTGAGCGCTTGACCACGGGCGCAGCCTGAGGCTTGGCTGTCGCGCCAGGACGGAACAGCCGGGGCGGGAAGCGTGACGGATATCGGGCGGCTGGTCCGCGACATCGCCGATGAGATGCGCGGCGCCGAGGAGCGCGGCGAGGTCGCGACCTATATCCCGCCGCTGGCCCGCATCGATCCGCGCCAGTTCGGGCTCTGTGTCGTGACCGCCGATGGCGAGATCCATGCGTCAGGCGACAGCGAGGAACCCTTCTCGATCCAGAGCGTCTCGAAGGTCTTCGCGCTGACGCAGGCGCTCGGCAAGGTCGGCGACACGCTCTGGCGCCGGGTCGGACGCGAACCCTCGGGCACGCCGTTCAACTCGATCGTCCAGCTCGAGCGCGAGGAGGGCGTGCCGCGCAACCCCTTCATCAATGCCGGTGCCCTCGTCGTCGCCGATATCAACCTCGCCGGCCACGAGCCGCGCGTCGCCATCGGCGAGTTGCTGCGCTTCATGCGCTACCTCGCCGATGACGACACGATCATCATCGACGAAGCCGTGGCGCGGGCCGAGCAGGCGACCGGCTTCCGCAACATCGCGCTGGCCAATTACATGAAGGCCTTCGGCAACATCACGCATCCGCCGGAACTGACGCTCGGCGTCTATTTCCATCAATGCGCCATCGCGATGACGTGCCGCCAGCTCGCGATGGCCGGTCGCTTCCTGATGCATGGAGGTTATTACGAGCCCGGCGGCCCGCGCGTCGTCTCAGGGCAGCGGGCGCGGCGCATCAACGCGCTGATGCTGACCTGCGGCCATTACGATGCTTCGGGCGATTTCGCCTTCCGCGTCGGCCTGCCCGGCAAGTCCGGCGTCGGCGGCGGCATTCTCGCGATCGCACCGGGCAAGGCCGCGATCTCGGTCTGGTCGCCGGGCCTCAACGCCAACGGAAACTCGCTGCTCGGCACGCTGGCGCTGGAGCGCCTGACCGAAGCGACCGGCTGGTCGGTGTTCGCGCGGTAGAACGTTCCGCACCAGAACCTCGCCGGCATTCCGGACAAGTCGCGAAGCGGCGCCGATCCGGAATCCATCGAAGGGCGGCGCGCGCTACGATGGATTCCGGGTCTGCGCTTCGCTTGCCCGGAATGACGATATGGCTGCGATTGTGCCTAGCTCCGCAATCCCGGCGCTTCCTGCCCGGTGCGGGCGACATACTCGGTATAGCCACCACCATAGGCATGGACGCCGTCCGGCGTCAGCTCCAGCAAGCGGTTGGAAAGCGCGGCGAGGAAATGCCGGTCGTGGCTGACGAAGAGCATCGTGCCCTCGTAGTTCGACAGCGCGGTGATCAGCATTTCCTTGGTGGCGATGTCCAGGTGGTTGGTCGGCTCGTCCAGCACCAGGAAGTTCGGCGGATCGTAGAGCATCATCGCCATGACCAAGCGCGACTTCTCTCCGCCTGAGAGCACGCGGCAGCGTTTCTCGATATCGTCGCCGGAGAAGCCGACGCAGCCGGCGAGCGAGCGCAGCGAACCCTGCCCGGCCTGCGGGAAACGGTCCTCCAGCGCCTCGAACACGGTGCGCTCGCCATCCAGCACGTCCATGGCGTGCTGGGCGAAATAGCCCATCTTCACCGCGCTGCCGATCACGGCCTGGCCTGCGTCAGGCGCGGAGGCGCCGGCGATCAGCTTCAGCAGGGTGGACTTGCCGGCGCCGTTAACGC
>JAEWKP010000226.1 GCA_023393655.1 Pseudomonadota bacterium
CAATAGAAGAAGCACTCTGCGATGCGGCGACCGATGGTTCCCTACACCTGGACGCCCCCCAGCGCGCCCGCTGCCGCCGGCTTTGGCAGCAGCGGGTCGCGGCAGCCAGGGTCCGGAGCCAGAGCTATTTCGAACGGATAAGGCAAGAGGATCGGCTGCGGCGGGAGCTTGAAGCCAGCCTGCCGCCGCCACCGCCTCCGCCCGTGACCGTCGAGACCTTCATGGGCGGCGACCTCGCCTATGGCGACGTGGTCGTAACCGACAAAGGGCCACGCGTCTTCGTCGGCAGAGCGGGCGAGCCCGCGTCGGTCGAAGACTTCGTTGCCCTTGACTCGGCCCGGTCGCCGCATCGTGGCAATGCCAGATCCTATGGCGGGGCCTATCCGCAGCCTCAGCCTCCCCAGGCTGCCAAGCCACGGACCACCGCCCTCAAGCCCCAGGAGCGCAAGCCTTGAGCCCGTTTTCCCTGACCGAGGACCAGATCGCCATCCGCGACATGGCGCAGGACTTCGCCGCCGAGACATTGGCGCCCCATGCCGCGCGCTGGGACGAGGAGAAGCATTTCCCGGTCAAGGAGATGCGCGCCGCCGCCGCACTCGGCATGGGCGGCATCTATATCCGCGATGATGTCGGCGGCTCGGGCCTCACGCGGCTCGACGCGGCGCTGATCTTCGAGGCGCTCTCGACGGGCTGCCCGACGGTCGCGGCCTATATCTCGATCCACAACATGTGCGCCTGGATGATCGACCGCTACGGCGATGACGAGCAGCGCCAGCGCTTCCTGCCGAAGCTCTGCACGATGGAGCACCTTGCCAGCTACTGCCTGACCGAGCCCGGCGCCGGTTCCGACGCCGCCGCGCTGAAGACCAGGGCCGTGCTGGACGGCGACCATTACGTTCTCGACGGGCAGAAGCAGTTCATCTCCGGGGCCGGCGTCTCCGACATCTATGTCGTGATGGCGCGCACCGGCGAGGCCGGTCCCGGGGGCATCTCGACCATCGTCGTCGAGAAAGACACCCCCGGCCTCTCCTTCGGCGCCAACGAGAAGAAGATGGGCTGGAACGCCCAGCCGACGCGCGCAGTGATCTTCGAGAACTGCCGCGTGCCGGTGGCGAACCGGCTCGGCCCGGAGGGGATCGGCTTCAAGATCGCGATGGCCGGGCTCGATGGCGGGCGGCTCAATATCGGCGCCTGCTCGCTCGGCGGCGCGCAGGGCGCGCTCGACCGCTCGCTCGCCTACGCCAAGGAGCGCAAGGCCTTCGGCTCGGCGATCGCCGATTTCCAGGCGCTGCAGTTCAAGCTCGCCGACATGGCGACCGAGCTGGAAGCGGCCCGCAGCCTGCTCTGGCGCGCGGCGGCGGCGCTCGACGCCAAGACGCCGGATGCGACCAAGCTCTGCGCCATGGCCAAGCGCATCGCCACCGATACCGGCTTCGAGGTCGCCCACCACGCCCTCCAGATCCATGGCGGCTACGGCTATCTCGCCGATTACGGCATCGAGAAGATCGTCCGCGACCTGCGCGTCCACCAGATCCTCGAAGGCACCAACGAGGTGATGCGGATGATCGTCGCGCGCGGGCTGGTCGGCCGTTCGAAGGGGAATTGACCGCCGAAGGCGGTCATCTCGGACGCCGAAAGGCGATCCGGGATCGAGAGACGAATAGGCACCTTTTTCTGACAACGATCCCGGATCGCCTACGGCGTCCGGGATGACACCAAGACAACATCGGGAGAAGCGCAGCATGACCAACATCGCCTTCATCGGCCTCGGCAATATGGGCGGCCCGATGGCCGGGAACCTCGTCAAGGCCGAACACAACGTCAAAGCCTTCGATCTCGTGCAGGCCTCCAAGGATGCCGCCGCCGAGCTGGGCGTCGGCATCGCCGGCTCCGCCAAGGAAGCCGTCGCCAATGCGGAGGTCGTGGTGACGATGCTGCCCGCCGGCAAGCATGTGCTCGCTGTCTGGGCCGATATCCTGCCGGCGGTGAAGCCCGGCACGCTGCTGATCGATTCCTCGACCATCGATGTCGAGAGCGCCCGCAAGGCCCATGCGCTGGCGGCCGAGCGCGGCTGCCTCTCGCTCGACGCCCCCGTCTCGGGCGGCACCGGCGGCGCCAAGGGCGCGACGCTGACCTTCATGGTCGGCGGCACGGAAGAAGCCTTCGACAAGGGCGAGCCGATCCTCGCCCGGATGGGCCGCAAGATCGTGCATTGCGGCGGTGCCGGCAACGGCCAGGCGGCCAAGATCTGCAACAACATGATCCTGGGCATCTCGATGATCGGCGTCTCCGAGGCTTTCGTGCTCGGCGAGAAGCTCGGCCTGTCGCATCAGGCGCTGTTCGACGTCGCTTCGACCTCATCGGGCCAGTGCTGGTCGCTGACGACCTATTGCCCGGTGCCGGGGCCGGTGCCGACCTCGCCCGCCAATAACGAATACAAGCCGGGCTTCGCCTCGGCGCTGATGCTGAAGGACCTCAAGCTTTCGCAGGAAGCGGCGCAGGCTGCCGGCGCCTCGACCCCGCTCGGCGCAGCCGCCGCGCAGCTCTTCGGGCTGCACAATGCCTGGGGCGAGGGTGGCACGGATTTCTCCGGCATCATCCATCTTTTACGGGGACGCGGGGAGGCGTGAGACGCGCTTGCGCGGCATGGCGTCGCGGGTCTAGACCCGAAGCATGAACGACGCCCTGCCCCGCCGCGAACGCTCCTCCCTCACCGGCTTCGCGATCAACCGGCTCGACCGGCGCGAAGACCTGCGCAACAAACCCGATGCGGTGACGGCGCTACGCCACCGCTCGGATACGCGGATCGCGGTCGTCGCGGGCGAGACGCCGATCCTGAAGCGCCTCGACGGCGAGGCGCTGACGGTCTGGTTCAGCCATGGCGAGACCGAGATGCTCGGCCCGGCCGCCGAGGAAATCTTCATGGGGATGGCCGAGGACGGGACGCCCCGGTTCGGGCGGCTCATCGACAAGGCCCTGGCCGAGCCGCTGAAGGAGCGATCCGAGCTGTTCGTCACCGACCTGCGCTCGGTTGCGCTGAAGCGCATCGTGCCGGAGGACGAGGTCGGACCGCTGGGCGAAGCCAAGGCCGTGCTCGACTGGCACGCCCGCCATCGCTTCTGCGCCCAGTGCGGCGGCTCGACCGTCGCCGGCGCCTCGGGCTGGCGGCGCGAATGCACCGCTTGCGGCGCGCTGCATTTCCCGCGCACAGACCCGGTCGTGATCATGCGGGTGACGCGCGGCGATGCCTGCCTGCTGGCGCGCCAGGCTCGGTTCGCACCGGGCATGTATTCCTGCATCGCCGGCTTCGTCGAGCCTGGCGAGACGATCGAGGACGCGGTCAGGCGCGAAAGCTGGGAGGAAGCGGGCTTAAGGGTCGGCAATGTCCGCTACCTCGCCTCGCAGCCCTGGCCCTTCCCCTCCTCGATCATGATGGGCTGCATCGCCGAGGCACTCGGCGACGAGATCACGCTCGACATGACCGAACTGGAAGAAGGCCGCTGGTTCCCGCGTGCGGAGGTGCTGCAGATGCTGGAGGGCAAGCATCCCGACGGCCTCGCCTGTCCGCAGCATATCGCCATCGCCAATACGCTGGTGCGGGCCTGGGCGCTGGAAGGCGAGCGCATCTAACCTGACCTCTCTTTTGGGGAGCCGGACATGACCTCCGAGCAGCATGCTATCGAGGAGCGCATCCGGTCGAGCTTCGCCAAGCAAGGCCTGATGGCGACGCTGGGGGCCAGCCTCGGCAGCGTCGCGCCGGGCCGTGTCGAGATCATCCTGACACCCGGCCCGGCCGTCTCGCAACAGCACGGCTTCGTCCATGCCGGCGCCATCAGCGCCATCGCCGATTCCGCCGCGGGCTATGCGGGCTTGAGCCTGATGCCGCCCGGCCGCGGCGTGCTGACAACGGAGTTCAAGATCAATCTCGTCGCGCCTGCCTTGGGCGAGCGCATCATCGCGCGCGGCGAGGTCGTGAAGAGCGGCCGCACGCTGACGCTGGCGCAGGCCAAGGTCTTCGCGCAGACAGGCGGGCAGGAGAAGCTCGTCGCCCTGCTGACCGCGACCTTGATGGCCATCGAGGGCCAGGAAGGCGTCAGCGACTGACGCCTTCCCGGGATATCCTGGGAATCGCCTCTTACTCGCCGGCTTCCTCGATCGTCGAGCGGAAATCGTTGGCGGGGTAGACGCCCATGATCTTCATCTCCTTCGAGAAATAGGAGAGTTCGTCGAGCGCGCGCCGAAGCGCCGGATCGTCGGGATGGCCCTCGACATCGGCATAGAACATCGTCGCCGAGAAATGGCCATCGACCATGTAGCTTTCCAGCTTGGTCATGTTGATGCCGTTGGTGGCGAAGCCGCCCATCGCCTTGTAGAGCGCGGCCGGGATGTTGCGGACGCGGAACATCAGCGTCGTCACCGTCCGGCCAGCGCCCTGGCGCGCATATTCGGGATATTTCGAGAGCACGACGAAACGCGTGGTGTTGTGCTTCTCGTCCTCGATGTCCTCCATCAGGATATCGAGGCCATAGACCTCCGCCGCGATGCGCGGGGCGATGGCCGCGCGCGTCATGTCATTGGCCTCGGCGACCTGCCGGGCGGAGCCCGCGGTGTCGGCGGCGACCTCGGCCTTGAGGCCGAGCTTGCGGATGATCTTCCGGCACTGGCCGAGCGCGTGGATATGGCTCTGGACTGTCTGGATCGTCGCGAGCGTCGCGCCCTTCACGCCCATCAGGTGGAAGCGGATCGGCAGGAAATGCTCGCCGATGATGTGCAGCCCCGAACGCGGCAGCAAATGATGGATATCGGCGACGCGGCCGGCGATCGAGTTGTCGATCGGGATCATGCCGTAGCGGGCCTTGCCGTCGCTGACGGCCGAGAGCGCGTCCTCGAACGTGGCACAGGGCAGGAGCTCGCAGTCCGGAAACACCTGGAGGGCCGCCTGCGAGGAGAAGGCTCCGGGCTCACCCTGATAAGACACGACGAAGGACATGGGACGACTTCAGGCTCCAGCTTCTTGTTATCCGCCACTCCGGAGGGGACCGCGATACGGCCCCTGCGGGACGGCTTAATCGGGACTTCAGCAATCCTCGGGCGCGATCGAGATCGGGCGGCGAATCGACGCCGCGCGGCACATGGTCGATGACCATAACGTCGATGCGCATGCCGTCTTCCAGCGCACGGAGCTGCTCAAGCTTCTCGCGCAACTCCAGCGGCGATTGCGGCAGGCTGACGAAACGGTCGAGCGCGGCGCGGCGATAGGCGT
Organism: Pseudomonadota bacterium; assembly: GCA_023393655.1. Classification (GTDB taxonomy): domain Bacteria; phylum Pseudomonadota; class Alphaproteobacteria; order Rhizobiales; family Beijerinckiaceae; genus Allobosea. The sequence continues at coordinate 5,264 of JAEWKP010000226.1, forward strand.
AGAGGCCGACATGGTGATAGAGCGGCCCCTCGCCTGCCGGCGCCGTCGCCCGGGTAAAGTAGAGCGCGCGCAGGTGACCGGGCGCGATCTCGCTGCCGACGAGCTTCACGACGCTCGGCGCCGTCTTCTCCTCCTCGTCGTCGATCACGCCCGCCAGCGTCGCGATATCCACAGCCGGATCGGCAAGCGGCTTCACCGCAGCGGCGATGGCCGAGGGAGCCAGCGTCGGGAAATCGCCCTGGACATTGACGATGATGTCGTAATGCCTGTCAGGATCGAGAATGTCGGCGGCTTCCTTGATCCGGTCCGAGCCGGTCTGATGATCGGCACTGGTCATCACCGCCTTGCCTCCGGCCGCCTCGATCGCGGCCGCGATTTCCGGCGCATCCGTCGCCACCGCCACATCGCCGGCCCCGGATTCGACCGCCCGGCGCCAGACATGCACGATCATCGGCTCGCCATGGATATCGGCGAGCGGCTTGCCGGGCAGGCGCGTCGCCTGCATGCGGGCCGGGACCAGGATCAGCGGATGGGCCATTTTCGGATCGTGCTCGGCATGGGCACCACCGGCAGAAGCCGGCGGCGGCAAAAAGTCTCAAACGGTGCGTGCTTATACGAGTTGCAATGAAGCGCGCAAAGCGGTTAAGCAACGGCGGAAGCTGGAGCCTTTCAAGACTCCGGCCAAGCGCTATCTCGTCTCCCGGGCCTCGGCCGCGGAGGGCACCAGGGTTCGGATACGATGAACATCGAAGCCAACAAGATCGCCGGCGCGGTTCTCTCCACGCTGCTCGTCGTGCTGGGCCTCAATATGACGGCCGGCATCGTCTTCGCGCCGAAGAAGCCGGCAGTGACAGGCTTCGACCTGCCGAGCGAGGAGCCGGCTGCCGCAGGTGGCGCCGCCGCTGCCCCCGCGGCCGAGGAGCCGATCGCGGTGCGCCTCGCCAAGGCCGACCCCGCCAAGGGCGAGAAGGCCACCGCCGCCTGCAAGGCCTGCCATACCTTCGAGAAGGGCGGCGCCAACAAGGTCGGCCCGCATCTCTACGACGTCTATGGCCGCAACGAAGGCACGGTCGCCGGCTTCGGCTACTCGGCCGCGATGAAGGGCCGCAACGACAAGACCTGGGATGCCGAAGGGCTCGACCATTTCCTGAAGAGCCCGAAGGCCTATGTGCCCGGCACGATCATGGCGTTCGCAGGCATCGCCAAGCCCGAGACCCGCGCCGATGTGATCGCCTATCTCAACAGCCTCTCCGAAGCGCCGAAGCCGTTGCCGAAGCCCTGAGACGGCCCGGCGAACAGCCGATCAGCGATCACGAAGCCGGGCTCTGCCCGGCTTTTTCGTTTCGTGCCTTGCTCCCGCCCTGCGGCTGCCCGCACAATCCGCGCCTCACCAGCCATTGCGGTCGCGCCGCACGCAGGCGACACAGGACAACGGCGAATCAGACGGAGACGCGAAACGATGGCGATGCGCATCACACGCCGCAGATTGCTGGAAGCCGCAGGCACTGCCGCGGTCGCGGGCACCCTGCCCGGGTTTTCCGGCACGGCGCTGGCGCAGGATGCCGAATCGCATGGGCTCTCGACCTTCGGCGAACTCGCCCTGCCGCCGGACTTCCCGCATTTCGCCTATGTGAATCCGAAGGCGCCGAAGGGCGGCATACTCACCGTCCAGATCAAGCGCGGCGGCGGCAACCAGAGCTTCGACACCTTCAACACGCTCAATACCTATGTGCTGCAAGGCGACGGCGCGGCCGGCATGGACGCCTGCTTCGACAGCCTGATGGCCGGCTCCGGCGACGAGCCTGGCTCGCTCTACGGCTTGCTGGCGAAGAGCGTCGCGGTCTCCGCGGACAAGCTGACCTATCGCTTACGGCTGCGACCGGAAGCGAAATTCCATGACGGTTCGCGGGTAACAGCCCGCGACGCCGCCTTCTCGATGAACATCCTGAAGGCGAAGGGCCATCCCTCCTACCGGCTCCTGCTCAACGAGCTCGTCTCGTCGGAGGCGGAGGGCGACGACATCCTCGTGGTGAAGCTCTCGCCGAAGCGCGGGCGCGACCTGCATCTCGTCGTCGCCGGCCTACCGGTCTTCTCCGAAACATACTGGTCGACACGGGACTTCACGGCATCGACGCTGGAGCCGCCGCTCGGCTCCGGCGCCTACAAGGTCGGGCGCCTCGAGCAGGGCCGCTTCATCGAATTCGACCGCGTGCCGGACTATTGGGCCAAGGACCTGCCGGTAAATATCGGCACCAACAATTTCGACCGGGTGCGCTGGGAGTATTTCCGCGACCGGCAGGTCGCCTTCGAAGCCTTCAAGGCGGGCGCCATCACCTTCCAGGAGGAGTTCACCTCGCGCATCTGGGCGACGGGTTACGATTTCCCGGCCTTGCACGAGGGCAAGGTCAGGAAGGAAGCCCTGCCGAAGACCGAGCCCGTGGGCTCGCAGGGCTGGGTCTACAATACCCGGCGCGAGAAATTCGCCGATCCGCGCATCCGCGAGGCGCTGGGCCTCGCCTTCGATTTCGAATGGACGCGCAAGACCATCATGTTCGGCTCCTATGAGCGCATGACCTCCTATTTCGAGAACTCGGATTCGAAGGCGGTCGGCAAGCCTTCGCCGGAAGAACTCAAGCTGCTGGAGCCCTGGCGCGGCAAGGTGCCGGACGAGGTCTTCGGCGAGCCCTTCCTGCCGCCGGTCTCGGACGGCTCTGGCAGCGACCGCGCCCTGCTGCGCAAGGCCGACGAGATGCTGCGTGCCGCCGGCTGCAAGCGCGACGGCAATGTGATGAAGCTGCCGAACGGCCAACCCTTCGAGATCGAGTTCCTCGATTCCAGCCCGGCCCTGCAGCCGCATACGCAGCCTTTCCAGGCCAATCTCAAGCGGCTCGGCATCAACGCCACCTCGCGCCTCGTCGATCCCGCGCAGTATCAGCGCCGGCTTCAGGAGTTCGATTTCGACATCATCAGCATGGCGCTCTCGGGCGGCGCGATCCCGAGCGATACGCTCAGCATCGTCTACGGCTCCGAAGCCGCCAAGACCAAGGGTTCGCGCAATGTCGGCGGCATCAGCCACCCCGCCATCGACGCGATGATCGAGACGATCGGCCAGGCCAAGACCTATGCCGACTGCATCGTGGCCGCAAAATGCCTCGACCGGCTGCTGCGCGCCGGGCGCTACTGGATCCCGATGTGGTGGAACGACGAGGAATGGCTGGCTTACTGGGACATGTACGACCGGCCGGCGACCAAGCCGAAATACTCCTCCGGCGCGCCGGGCATCTGGTGGTACGACGCCGAGAAGGCCAAGCGGATCGGAAAGGCGTGACCCGGGCATGCTGAGCTATATCGCCCGGCGCCTCGCGCTGATGGTGCCGACGCTGTTCGGCATCCTGCTCGTCTCCTTCGTCATCGTGCAGTTCGCGCCGGGCGGCCCGGTCGAGCGCGTGATCTCGCAGCTCCAGAACCCCAATAGCGGCGCGGCCGACCGCGTCGGCGGCGGCCAAGGCGGCGATGCCGGGGCGCAGGGCGACGGATCGGCCTATCGCGGCGCGCAGGGGCTCGACCCCGCCTTCATCAAGGAACTGGAAAAGCAGTTCGGCTTCGACAAGCCGGCGCATGAGCGCTTCCTGAAGATGCTCGGCGACTACGCCCGCTTCGATTTCGGCCGCAGCTATTTCCGCGACGCGCCGGTGCTGCAGCTCATCAAGGAGAAGCTGCCGGTCTCGATCACGCTCGGCCTGTGGATGACCTTGATCTCCTACGCGATCTCGATCCCGCTCGGCATCCGCAAGGCGATGAAGGAGGGCTCGCGCTTCGACACCTGGACGAGCGCCGTCGTCATCGTCGGCTACGCCATCCCGAGCTTCCTGTTCGCGATCCTGCTGATCGTGCTCTTCGCCGGCGGCTCGTTCTGGCAGATCTTCCCGCTGCGGGGCCTGACCTCCGACAACTGGGCGGAACTCAGCCTCTTCGGCAAGGCGAAGGACTATCTCTGGCACATCGCCCTGCCGGTACTCGCCATGGCGCTCGGCGCCTTCGCGACCTCGACGCTCCTGACCAAGAACTCCTTCCTCGACGAGATCCGCAAGCAATACGTCCTGACCGCGCGGATGAAGGGCTTGTCGGAGCGGCGCGTGCTCTACGGCCATGTCTTCCGCAACGCGATGCTGATCGTCATCGCCGGCTTTCCCGGCGCCTTCGTGCATGCGCTCTTCGCGGGATCGCTGCTGATCGAGACGATCTTCTCGCTCGACGGGCTCGGCCTTCTCTCCTTCGAGGCGATCGTGAACCGCGACTATCCCGTGGTCTTCGCCAATCTCTACATCTTCTCGCTGATCGGCCTCGTCGTGCATCTCATCACCGACCTGACCTATAGCTGGGTCGATCCCCGCATCGATTTCGAGAGCCGGGAGGCGTGAGCATGGACACGCTGATCGACGCTCCACCACCAGCCCTGCGCAGCGACGCGGCTCTCGCGCCGGCCGAGGCCAAGCAGGGCTGGCTCAAGCTCTCGCCGATCAACCGGCGCCGGCTCAACAACTTCAAGGCCAACAAGCGTGGCTGGTGGTCGCTCTGGCTTTTCCTCGCGCTGTTCGTGCTGACGCTCTTCGCCGAATTCATCGCCAACGACCGGCCGCTCGTCGTCCGCTACAAGGACGAATGGCTGTTCCCGGTCGCGGTGAACTATCCGGAAGAGAAGTTCGGTGGCTTCCTCGCCACCACCGATTATCGCGACCCGGTCATCGCCAAGGAGATCGCCGCCAACGGCTTCGCGATCTGGCCGCCGATCCGCTACTCCTACCGCACGCATAATCTCGACCTTCCCGTCCCGGCCCCTGCCCCGCCGACCTGGCTGCTCAAGGACGAGCAGTGCAAGGCAATCGCGGAACGGACCGGCGGATCAACCTGCCGCGACCTCGAATGGAACTGGCTCGGCACCGACGACCAGGGCCGTGATGTCGTCGCGCGCCTGATCTACGGCTTTCGTATCTCGGTGCTGTTCGGGCTGATCCTTTGCGCCTTCTCCTCGGTGATCGGCATCGCGGCCGGCGCGATCCAGGGCTATTTCGGCGGCTGGACCGACCTGATTTTCCAGCGCCTGATCGAGATCTGGACCTCGATCCCCGCGCTCTACCTGCTGATCATCGTCGCCGCGATCATCACACCCGGCTTCTTCGTGCTGCTCGGCATCCTCCTGCTGTTCTCCTGGGTGGCGCTGGTCGGCGTCGTCCGCGCCGAATTCCTGCGGGCCCGCAATTTCGAATATGTCCGGGCAGCCCGCGCGCTCGGCCTCTC
>JAEWKP010000369.1 GCA_023393655.1 Pseudomonadota bacterium
GCCTCGCCGCTTTCCTCGCTCTCCGCCTCGAGATCGAGGACCTCGTCCTCCTCGGGTTCCTCGACGATCGCCTCGGCGCGCATGCTGCTGACCGGGATCACGCGGTTCTCGTTGCCGACGAATTCGCCGCGCTCGACCTCGAAATAGCGCGTGCCCAGCAGGTTCGCGTCGGTCGAGATCGTGATCGCGATGGCGAAGCGGGCCTCGAGATCGGCGAGATGAGTGCGCTTCTGGTTCAGCACATAGAGCGCCACCTCCGGACGGGTCCGGACGGTAAGGTTGTGCGCGGCGCTCTTGATCAGCGTCTCCTCCAGTGCGCGCAGGATCTGCAGCGCGACGGAAGAGGTCGAGCGGATCATGCCGGCGCCGGCGCAATGCGGGCAGGGCACCGAGGATGATTCGAGCACGCCGGTGCGAATCCGCTGGCGCGACATCTCGAGCAGGCCGAAGGCCGAGATACGGCCGACCTGGATGCGGGCGCGGTCGTCCTTCAGGCACTCCTTCAGCTTCTTCTCGACGGCGCGGTTGTTGCGGTTCTCCTCCATGTCGATGAAATCGATCACGATGAGGCCGGCGAGATCGCGCAGGCGCAGCTGGCGGGAGATTTCCTCCGCTGCCTCGAGATTGGTCTTGAGGGCGGTGTCCTCGATATTGTGCTCGCGGGTCGAGCGGCCCGAGTTGATGTCGATCGCGACCAGCGCTTCGGTCTGGTTGATGACGATGTAGCCGCCGGACTTCAGCGTGACCGTGTTCGAGAACATCGCGTCGAGCTGGCTTTCGACGCCGAAGGACGCGAAGAGCGGGGTCTGCTCGCGATAGGCCTTCACGCTCTTGGCCTGGCTCGGCATGAGCATGCGCATGAAGTCCTTCGCCTCGCGATAGGCCTCCTCGCCGGCGACGTGAACCTCGTCGATATCCTTGTTGTAGAGGTCGCGGATCGAGCGCTTGACGAGGTTGCCCTCCTCATAGACCAGCGCCGGAGCGACCGAGGCCAGCGTCAGCTCGCGCACGCTTTCCCACATCCGCATCAGGTATTCGTAGTCGCGCCGGATCTCGACCTTGGTGCGCGAGGCGCCGGCCGTGCGCAGGATCAGGCCCATCCCCTCCGGAACCTCGAGCTCGGTCGCGATTTCCTTGAGGCGCTTGCGGTCCTCGGCATTGGTGATCTTGCGCGAGATGCCGCCGCCCTTGCCGGTGTTGGGCATCAGCACCGAGTAGCGGCCGGCCAGCGAGAGATAGGTGGTGAGCGCCGCGCCCTTGTTGCCACGCTCTTCCTTGACGACCTGGACGAGAATGATCTGGCGGCGCTTGATCACCTCCTGGATCTTGTACTGGCGGCGGTGGCTGCGCTGGCGCCGCTCCGGCATGTCGTCGAGGGCGTCGCCGCCGCCGAGCTGCTCGGGAGCCTCCTCGCTCTCCTCGTTGCCGTTCTCGTCGTCGCCGTCGTCCTCGGACGGCTTGCGGCCCTCGGTGCCCGAGCCCTCCGGCGCTTCGATCGAAACCTCGGTCGCGTCGACGGAGACGGTCTCGAAGGTCAACGGCGCCGTGTTCGCGACGGCGTCCTCGGTGGTCGATTCGGCGACCTCCGGGGCGAAGTGCTCCCCGAAGGCGGGCGCGCCCTCGTTGACCATGGCGGCTTCCTTGCCGTCGGTCTCGACCTGAACGGTCTCGTCGGCCACCTCGACCTCGGCGGAGACGGTCTCGTCGGCGGCTGCCTTCTTGGCGCGGTTGTCGCGGTCGCCGCGGCGGCCGCGGTCGCGGCGGCCGCCCTTCAAGCCCGTCTCCTCGTCGCGCTCCTCGTCACGCTCGGCGCGAGCCTCGTCGTCGAGCAGCGCCTGCCGGTCGGCGACCGGGATCTGGTAGTAGTCGGGATGAATCTCGGAGAAGGCGAGGAAGCCGTGGCGGTTGCCGCCATACTCGACGAAGGCGGCCTGGAGCGAAGGCTCCACCCGCGTCACCTTGGCGAGATAGATATTGCCGCGCAGCGGCTTGCGGCTGGCGGATTCGAAATCAAACTCTTCGACGCGGGACCCGCGAACCACCACGACCCGGGTCTCCTCCGGGTGGGTGGCATCGATAAGCATCTTGTTGGCCATAAGTCGTTTCCATTGGCGCGGCTGCCAACCGGGGCCGCACGGCTACGGACAAAAATCCGCCGCCGCGGGCAGGGGCGCCGCGAGAAGGCCGGGATGAGCCGGCATGTTGCAGGAGGGAGGAAGCGGTCGAGACAGGAAGGCGGCTCGGAACAGCCACCCGGGCGCAAAGCCCGGCGCGGTTCCGCAGGTTCGGACGGTTCACCGATGGTGCTAGCGGCGTCTTATGCCCCGTCATCTGCCCTAACCTGCGATGCTCCGGCCGGGCGGCCAGGCGCATCGCGTTTGCACGCTCGCAAGACAGGGCAGGGCGCAGAAAACACGCAATCCCGATGCCAACCGTCTGCGGACGATCCGTTGCGGTCGTCTTGTTGCGGCCACTCCCGTGGGGAGCGGCAGCCCAGCCTGGTTCGGACGCCGACGGGTCGCGCGATCCGGATGTGTCCCTCGGGCAGGCTGACAAGCAACCTGTTCCATTACAGACAGGTGATAGTGATTTGCAAGTCACATGACGGCTGCATCTCACGCCGCCCTCGGCAGGGCGGTTCACGGTCTCGGGAAGAGATGGTAACGGGCTGTTAGGTTTTCAGCCCCGTTATGGTTAAACCCTCGTAACGACAGACGGGATTCTTCAACTGTTCTCGTGCATCCGCCGCGCCGATTCGAGCCGTCGCGATGCGCCGTGGCGATCCCGGACGCTGCGGTGCGTGCTTGCCGCGGCATGCCTGATGATGGCCGGCTTTTCGCCGGCCCGGGCGGAGACGAAGGCCGAGCCGCGGCCGCAGAGCGAGTACCCGGTCGCGACCGACGCCCGTATCGAGCAGAACGGCGAGACCGTAATCCTCTCGATGATGCTGTCCTCGGCCGTCGCGGTCGATGCCTGGGTGCAGGCCGCTCCGGACCGGGTCATCGTCGAACTGCCCTCGACCAATTTCCAGATTCGGCCTTCGGTGAAGCGCAGCGCCGGCTTCGTCAGCGGCTATCGCTACGGCCTGTTCACCGCCGACAAGGCTCGAATCATCATTGACCTGTCGCATTCCGCCGTCATCGCGAAGGCCGAGGTGAAGACGGTGCGGGGCGGCTTTGGCGAACTGACGATCGAATTGAAGAAAGTCGCGCGAGCCGAGTTCCTGGCCGAGGCCGAAAAGGTGCGCAGGCCAGGGCCGGTCGCTCCTGCTACGGCGCCCGCAAAGGCTGCCGGCGAGACGCGCCGCACCATCGTGATCGATCCCGGCCATGGTGGTATCGATCCGGGTGCGACCGTCGCTGCCATCGCCGAGAAGGTGGTGGTCCTCGCCTTCGGCAAGGCACTCAAGGAGCAGCTCGAGGCCAGTGGCCGCTATCGCGTCGTCATGACCCGGGACGACGACCGTTTCGTCTCGCTCGGCGATCGCGTGCAGATCGGGCGCGGCGAGCAGGCCGACCTGTTCATTTCGATCCATGCCGATTCGCTGACCCAGGCCCAGGAGGTCCGCGGCGCCACCGTCTATACCCGCTCGGAGCGGGCGACGGACGCCGAGGCCGCCCGGCTCGCAGCCAAGGAAAACGAGGCGGATGCCGCCGCAGGGCTGGAAACCAGCGAGGAGTTGCAGGATGTCGCGGGCATCCTGATGGACCTCGCCCGGCGCGAGACGCGGACCTTCACCGGTGTCTTCGCGCGCAATCTTGTCGAGAAGCTCGGCGGCTCGGTCAAGATGCACAAGGTTCCGCTGCGCTCGGCACGGTTCTGGGTGCTGAGCGCGCCGGATGTGCCGTCGGTGCTGATCGAACTCGGCTACATGTCGAGCCCGAAGGATGCCGAACTGCTCAATTCACCGGAATGGCGAGGCAAGGCGGTGACGGCGGTTTCTTCCGCGATCGAGGATTATTTCGCCCGCGAGCGGGCTTCCGTCGGCAAGGCGGCCGAGAACCGGAACTAGCCGCGCCGGTTGCGCCCGGCCGGGATCGGCGGCAGGGATGGGGGAGCGTCCGAATCGTCGGCGGCGTGTCTGCGTCGCGTTCCGAGGACTGCCGGATGGTGCGGAATGTGGTCAGGAAGCCACGGTTCCGCCATCTCCGTCATGTTATAGCTTTGATTTGCGAAGCGCCCCGATCTGGCGCCCGCCGGTGAGAATTACGGGGTCCAGGGCCTGAGATGCGGTTCATTCTGCGAATCTTCGGATGGTTGTTCGCCGCCGGTGCGATTGCTTTCGTGATTGGCGCCGCCATCGCCGGCGGGCTGATCTGGCATTATTCGCAGGACCTGCCGGATTATGCCCAGCTCAGGAACTACGAGCCGCCGGTGATGACCCGCGTCCATGCGGGCGACGGCAGCCTGATCGCCGAGTACGCGCGCGAGCGGCGTCTCTATCTGCCGATCCAGGCCGTGCCGAAACTTCTCATCGACGCCTATCTCTCGGCTGAGGACAAGAATTTCTACAAGCATATCGGCGTCGATCCGGAAGGTCTGGTTCGTGCCGCGATCTCGAACTTCCGCAACCGAGGCGCGAATCGTCGGCCGCAGGGTGCCTCGACGATCACCCAGCAGGTCGCGAAGAACTTCTTCCTCAGCCCCGAGCAGTCGATCGAACGCAAGATCCGCGAGGCGCTGGTCGCGCTGAAGCTCGAATCGACCTATTCGAAGGACAAGATCCTCGAGCTCTACCTGAACGAGATCTATCTCGGCGCCCCGGCGCCGGGGCAGGGCAGCTATGGCATCGCCGCCGCGGCGCTGAACTATTTCGGCAAGTCGGTGCATGAGCTGAACCTGCAGGAAGCTGCTTACCTTGCAGCGCTGCCGAAGGCGCCCTCCGACCTTCATCCCTTCCGCAACCGCGACCGCGCGATCGAGCGCCGCAACTATGTCATCGATCGCATGGTCGAGAACGGCTATGCCAAGCGAGAGGCGGGTGAGGAGGCGAAGAAGCAGCCGCTCGGTGTCAACCCGCGCACGGTTTCGCCCAACAACATCGCCGCCGGCTACTTCGCCGAGGAGATCCGGCGCGAATTGCAGGATCGCTATGGCGAGAAGAAGCTGCTCGAAGGCGGGCTCTCGGTCCGCGCCACTGTCGACCCAAAGACCCAGTTGATGGCCCGCAAGGCGCTGGTCGATGGGCTGGTGCGCTTCGACGAGGCGCGCGGCTGGCGCGGCGCCATCCAGAAGATCGACCTTGGCGGCAAGGACTGGGGTGCCGTGGTCGGCGAACTGCCGGTGCTCGGCGATGTGGCGCCATGGCGGCTCGCGGTGGTGCTCGACGTCAACGGCGACAGCGCCAAGCTCGGCCTTCATCCGTTGCGCGATACTGCCGGTCATCTCAACAAGGAGCGTCAGATCCTGACGCTCGCCGCCGACGGCATCAAATGGACCCGCCGCGGCCGCATCTCGCAGGTCGTTTCCGTCGGCGACGTCGTCTATGTCGAGCCGATGGAGAGCCGGCCGGGTTATGCGCGGCTGCGGCAATTGCCGGAGGTCAACGGTGCCATCGTCGCGATGGATCCCTTCTCGGGCCGCGTTCTCGCGATGGTCGGCGGCTTCAGTCACGATCAGTCGGAGTTCAACCGCGCGACGCAGGCGCTGCGCCAGCCCGGCTCCTCCTTCAAGCCCTTCGTCTACGCGACCGCCCTCGACAACGGCTACACCCCGTCCAGTATCATCCTGGACGCACCGATCGAGATCGATCAGGGGGCCGGGCTCGGCATGTGGCGCCCGGAGAACTACGACGGCAAATCGACCGGTCCACGCACGCTGCGCTACGGCATCCAGTTCTCGAAGAACCTGATGACAGTGCGGCTTGCCAAGGATGTCGGCATGCCGCTGATCGCCGAATATGCACGCCGCTTCGGCGTCTATGACGATCTGCAGCCGGTTCTGTCGATGTCGCTGGGCGCCGGCGAGACGACCGTGATGCGGATGACCGCGGGCTATTCGATGCTGGTCAATGGCGGCAAGCGCATCCGGCCGACCCTGATCGACCGCATCCAGGACCGCTCGGGCTCGACGATCTTCCGGCACGACCAGCGGGTCTGTGAGGGCTGCAACGCCGAGAAATGGGCCAACCAGCCCGAGCCGCGCCTGGTCGACAATCGCGAGCAGGTCCTCGACCCGCTGACCGCCTACCAGATGGTCTCGATCCTCGAGGGCGTGGTCAACGCCGGCACGGCGACGGTGGTCAAGTCCGTCGGCAAGCCGCTCGCCGGCAAGACCGGCACGACCAACGATGCCAAGGACGTCTGGTTCGTCGGCTTCTCGCCCGACCTCGCCGTCGGCGTCTATATGGGCTTCGACAAGCCGAAGTCGCTGGGCACCTCGGCGACGGCCGGCCAGTATGCCGCGCCGATCTTCCGCGACTTCATGAGCGCGGCGCTGAAGGACAAGCCGGCGACGCCGTTCCGCGTGCCGGCCGGCATCAAGCTGATCCGCGTCGACCCGCGCACCGGCATGCGCGCCGGCGGCGAGGGGGGCATCCTCGAGGCCTTCAAGCCGGGCACGGCGCCGCCGGACAGCTATTCGGTGATCGGTGCTGCCGGCGACGGCCGCGCGCCGCTCAATGTCGGGCCGGGAGGCGGCGGCCGCGCCGTCGGTTCGGGCACCGGCGGACTCTACTGAGCTGACGGCAAGCTTTTTGACGCCCGGAGGCGACTCCGGGCGTTTTTCTTTTCGGGCCGGCGATCATCGTTGCCTCGATCCGGCGGGCGGATGATCGCTCAGGCGTTTACAGCGCCGGCTTTAGCCCCTATCTCAGCGCTCAAGTTCAGCCCACAAGGACGACCAGACGGAATCATGCGCCCCGAAATCCAGACGCAACTCGATAACGCCAAGCAGTCGATCGGACTGCTGAGGAGGCATCTTTGACTGGGATGTCGCTCAACGCCGCCTAGCGGAACTCAACGCCCTCTCCGAGGGACCCGATTTCTGGAACGATGCCGAAACCGCGCAGAAGCTGATGCGCGAACGCACCTCGCTGGAAACCCAGATCGAGGGCATCGGCAAGCTCGAGCGCGAGCTCGACGATGCACTGACCCTGATCGAACTCGGCGAGATGGAGAGCGACGACGCCACCGTCACCGAGGGTGAGCAGGCGATCAAGGCCGTGCAGGACGAAGCGGCGCGGCTGCAGGTCGAGACGCTGCTCTCGGGTGAGGCCGACATGCTCGACACCTATGTCGAGATCCATCCCGGCGCGGGCGGCACCGAGAGCCAGGACTGGGCCGAGATGCTGCTGCGCATGTATCGGCGCTGGGGCGAGCGGCGGAAATTCAAGGTCGAGACGCTCGAATACCAGGACGGCGATACGGCCGGCATCAAGTCGGCGACGCTGCAATTCAAGGGCCATAACGCCTATGGCTGGCTGAAGACCGAATCGGGCGTGCATCGCCTGGTGCGCATCTCGCCCTTTGACTCGAATGCGCGGCGGCAGACCTCGTTTGCCTCGATCTGGGTCTATCCGGTCGTCGACGCCCGCATCGTCATCGACGTCAACGAATCCGACTGCCGCATCGACACCTATCGCGCGCAAGGAGCCGGCGGCCAGCACATCAACACGACGGATTCGGCGGTGCGCATCACGCATATCCCGACCGGAATCGCGGTGTCCTGCCAGCAGGAGCGTTCACAGCACAAGAACCGGGCCAAGGCCTGGGACATGCTGCGCGCGCGCCTCTACGAGGTCGAGCTGAAGAAGCGCGAGGACAAGGCCAATGCCGAGCAGGCCTCCAAGACCGATATCGGCTGGGGCCACCAGATCCGCTCCTATGTGCTGCAGCCTTATCAGCTCGTGAAGGACCTGCGCACGGGCGTCAGCTCGACGGCGCCGTCGGAGGTGCTCGATGGCGATCTCGATGCCTTCATGGAGGCGTCGCTGGCTCAGCGCGTCTATGGCACCGAGGTGGAAGTCGAGGATATCGACTAGTTTTCGCTGAAGGCGAACAAACGAAGAAGGCCGCGCCCGCAGCGCGGCCGTGGTGGGTTAGGGGCGGGGCGGGG
>JAEWKP010000403.1 GCA_023393655.1 Pseudomonadota bacterium
AGGCATTCCGCAATTCTCCGAAACGCGGAATGCCTCCAGCTCTCCATCTTGTCGCATTTTCTTCACGCGAACCGGTGTCCACTTCGCTCGAAAATGCTCTAAACTGCCGCGATGACCGAATTCCCCCACATCATTCGCTCGCCTCTGTCGCAGTCCTTCACCCATGACGGCCTGACCGTGCGGGTGGAAATCTACAAGATCGAGGGCACCGACGGCTGGACCCTCGAACTCATCGACGAGGATGGTGGTTCGACCGTCTGGCAGGACGCTTTCGCCACCGATGCCGACGCCTTCGCCGAGTTCACCGATGGCGTCGAGCAGCTCGGCCTCGACCGGCTGATCAATCCCGACGACGACGATCTCGCCACCGTGCATTGAGCGGAGGCGCAGCGGTCCATGCGCTATACCGACGAACTCGATGCGCTCCGAGCCGCCCGCGACGCGCTGCGCCGCCGGATCGCGGAACGCCTTGCTCTGGAAGCTGGTGCGCCGGCTGACGGTGCGTCGCTAGAGGCTTGGCTGACGGCCGCCGACGAGGCGATCGAAACCTGGGAGAGCGAAGGCGAGGAGGCGCAGGATTCGCGCGCCTTCCGCCCGATCGGCCCATTGCAGGACTTGCTGGCGGATCATGCCTCGCTTGTCGAGCGGATCGCCGAGACGCTCGACCGGCGCCTGTCCTAGTCCAGCCCCAGCATCCGCCGCGCCAGCCCCGGATCGCCACCACCCGCGAAATCGTCGAAGGCTGTCTCCGTCACCCGGATGATATGGTCGGCGATGAAGCGGGCGCCCTCGCGCGCGCCGTCCTCAGGATGCTTCAGCGCGCATTCCCATTCGAGCACGGCCCAGCCGTCATAGCCGTATTGCGCAAGCTTCGAGAAGATCGCCTTGAAATCGACCTGCCCGTCGCCGAGCGAACGGAAGCGCCCGGCCCTGCCGATCCAGGGTGAGAAGCCGGAATAAACGCCCTGCCGGCCATCGGGCCGGAACTCGGCATCCTTCACATGAAAGGCGCTGATGCGCTCGTGATAGATGTCGATGAAGGCGAGATAATCGAGCTGCTGCAGCAGGAAATGCGAGGGATCGTAGTTGATCCGGCAGCGCCTGTGCCCGCCGAGCCGGCCGAGGAAGAGCTCGAAGGTCGCGCCGTCGAAGACGTCCTCGCCCGGATGGATCTCGAAACCGACATCGACGCCCTCCTCCTCATAGGCATCGAGGATCGGCCGCCAGCGCCGTGCCAATTCGCCGAAGGCTTCCTCCACGAGCCCTGCCGGCCGCTGCGGCCAGGGATAGAGGAAGGGCCAGGCGAGCGCGCCGGTGAAGCTGACCGAGCCGGACAGCCCGAGCCGGCGCGAGGCCTTCGCGGCGAGCTTCATCTGCTCGACCGCCCAGGCCTGCCTTTCCTTCGGCTTGCCGCGAACCTTCTCCGGCGCAAACACGTCGAAGGCAGCATCATAGGCGGGATGGACGGCGACGAGCTGACCCTGCAGATGGGTCGAAAGCTCGGTGATCGCGACGCCGTTCTCCCGGGCCACGCCGTTGATCTCGTCGCAATAGTCTTGCGACACGGCCGCCCGCTCCAGATCGAAGAAGCGCTGGTCACCGCTGGGCAACTGCACGCCGCGATAGCCGAGCCCGGCAGCCCAGGCAGTGATGCCGGCCCAGCTGTCGAACGGCGCCTTGTCGCCGGCGAACTGGGCGAGAAAGATCGCGGGGCCCTGCATCGTCGCCGGCATCGGCTGTTCCTCCATCGTTGCGCGCAGCTTCGCCCAGGGATCGGCCGGGCGTCCAGACCACGGCGCGTCAATCTCCGCTCCGTCTTCAAATTAACTTCTGCCTGAATTAGGCTGAAGTTCGGTCTTGAGCCGTTTCGAGACCGTCCCCTAGCCTGCATCGCAACGGCCACCACAAGGCCGAGCGGGAAACGACAGGAGGCTGCGATCGCCCTGCCCTGGCACAGGCTGAGCCCGGATGAGCTCGCACTGCTCGAGGCCACCTTCTGGTCCGGGGGCTCGGCCCGCCATGCGCTTGCCGACAGCCTGCAGTTCTCGCGCAGCAAGACCAATGCGATTGCCGCCGGGCTGATCGAGGAAGGCCTGCTCGACGAGGCCGGCGTCCAGCACTCCACCGGCGGCCGGCGGCCCGAAACCCTCTGCGTCCATCGCCGCATCGGCGTGCTCGTCGGCATCGATATCGGCGCGACCAGCCTCGATATCGCCCTGCTCCGCCCCGATCTCGGCATCATCGCCCGCCATGCCCAGGAGGCCGATGTCCAGGCCGGCCCCGGCCCGATCATGGCACGCCTGCGCACCCTTCTGCCGGCGATGCTGGCGCAGAACGGCATCGCGCCGGACCGGGTGCTCGCCGTCGGCATCGGCGTGCCCGGCCCGGTCAACTTCGCTGCCGGCCAGCTCGTCAACCCACCGCTCATGCCGGGCTGGGACAGCTATGCCATCCGCGAGGACCTGCGCGAGATCACCGACGCGCCGATCTTCGTCGACAACGACGTGAACCTGATGGCGCTCGGCGTGCTCTGGCGCCAGCGCAAGCAGATCGAGAACTTCCTCGTCATCAAGGTCGGCACCGGCATCGGCTGCGGCATCGTCTGCCACGGCGAGCTCTACCGCGGCTCCACCGGCTCGGCCGGCGACATCGGCCATATCTGCGCCGATCCGGAAGGCCCGCTCTGCCGCTGCGGCAATCGCGGCTGCGTCGAGGCCATGGCCGCCGCCCCCGCCATCGTCGCGATGGGGATGGAGGCCGCCCAGGCCGGCCGCAGCCCCGCCCTGGCCGAGCGCCTCACTGCGAAAGGCCAGCTCGAGGCCGCCGATATCGGCGCCGCCAGCCGGGCCGGCGATGCCGAGGCCGACGCCATCGTGCGCCGCTCCGGCCGCCTGATCGGGCAGGTGCTCGCCGCGCTCGTCAATTTCTACAACCCCTCGCATATCTTCATCGGCGGCGGCGTGTCGGCGATCGGCCCGATGTTCCTCGCCGCGATCCGCCAGAGCGTGAACCAGCGCTCGCTCGCCCTCTCGACCCGCCATCTCGAGATCACCTCCGCCCCGCTCGGTCCGGAGACGGGGCTGATCGGCGCCGGCGTGCTCGCGATGCGCGAGGCGCTGCGCAGCGGAGGTCCGGCATGAGCGCGACCGCTGGCCTGGCCATCGCCTTCGACGCCATCGTCAAGCGCTTCGGCCCGGTCGAAGTGCTGCACGGCGTCTCCTTCGACCTCGAACCCGGCAAGGTCTACGGCCTGCTCGGCGAGAACGGCGCCGGCAAGTCGACGCTGATGAAGATCCTCGCCGGTTACGAGCAGCCGAGCGAGGGGCGCGTCCTGATCGATGGCAAACCCGTCGCCTTCACCGGCTCGCGAGAGGCTGAAGCCGAGGGCATCGTCCTGATCCATCAGGAATTCAATCTGGCCGATGACCTGACCATCGCCGGCAACATCTTCCTCGGCCATGAGCATCGGAGGGGCTGGCTGCTCGACGAGGAGGCCATGCGCAGCGGGGCACAGGCCGCGCTTGATCAGGTCGGGCTGGCACAGAGCCCCGATACGCCGGTGCGGCGCCTGATCGTCGCCGAGAAGCAGCTCGTCGAGATCGCCAAGGCGCTCTCGCGAAAAGCCCGCCTGCTGATCATGCACGAGCCAACCGCAACGCTGACGCCATCGGAAGCCGGCCGCCTCTTCGAGCTGATCGAGCGGATGCGGGCGGAGGGCATCACCGTCGTCTACATCTCGCACAAGCTCGACGAGGTCGAGCGTATCACCGACGAAGTCATCGTCATGCGCGACGGCCGCTTCGTCGGCCGGGCGCCGACCGCCTCACTCACCCGCCACGCGATGGCGACGATGATGGTCGGGCGCGAGATCGCCGATCTGTTCCCGGAGAAGGTCGCCGCCGACCCCAACATGCCCCCCGCGCTTTCGGTCGAGAATTTCTCGGTGCCGGGCTGGGCCAGCGACATCTCGTTTGCGGTGCGGCCAGGCGAAATCCTCGGCTTCGCTGGGCTTGTCGGCGCCGGGCGGACCGAGCTTTTCGAGGGCATGCTGGGCCTGAGGCCGGGCAGCGGCACGATCAAACGCGACGGCAAGCCGATCCAGCTCAACTCGCCACGCGACGCCACCCGCCACGGCCTCGCCTATCTCAGCGAGGATCGCAAGGGCAAGGGCCTGCATGTCGACCTGCCCCTGCGCCCGAATCTTACGCTGATGGCGCTGGAGCGTTACGCGAAGCCCCTGCTCGACCATGAGGCGGAGCAGCGCGCGCTCGAAGCCGCCGTTGGCGAGTTCGGCATTCGCGCCGGCTCGCTCAGCATGAGGGCAGCCTCGCTCTCGGGCGGCAACCAGCAGAAGCTGGCGCTGGCCAAGGTGCTGCACCCGGAACCGCGCGTACTGATCCTCGACGAGCCGACCCGCGGCGTCGATGTCGGCGCCAAGCGCGAAATCTATTTCCTGATCCAGAAGCTCGCCGCCCAGGGCCTCGCGCTCATCGTCATCTCCTCGGAGCTGATCGAGCTGATCGGCCTCGCCCATCGCGTCGCGGTGATGCGCGAGGGCCGGCTCGTCGCGACGGTGGAAGGCGACGAGATGACCGAAGCGACGATGATCGCCCATGCCACGGGGACCCGCCATGTCGCAGCCTGAAGCTGTCCAGCGTGCCGAGGCTCGCACCCGTGAGGCCAGCGTTCCGCTCGGCGACCGCATCGCCGCCTTCGGTCCCATCATCGGCCTGGTGCTGCTCTGCGTGGCCGGCGGAGCGCTGAACAGCGATTTCGCCACGCTCGACAATGCGCTGAACGTGCTCACCCGCACCGCCTTCATCGGCATCATCGCGGTCGGCATGTGCTTCGTCATCATCCTCGGCGGCATCGATCTCTCGGTCGGCTCGATGGCGGCGCTGATCGCCGGCTGTGTCATCCTCTTCATCAACTGGGCCGCCGGCGCCTTCGGCTCGCCGCTGCTAGCGGTGATCGGTGGGGCTGCGCTCGCGGTCGTGCTCGGCGGCGTCTTCGGCCTGTTGCACGGCATCCTGATCGCGAAGGGGCGGATCGAGCCCTTCATCGTCACATTAGGAACGCTCGGCATCTACCGGGCATACCTCACCTATTTCGCCGATGGCGGCGCGCTCACGCTCGACAACGCTCTGGCCGATCTCTACGCGCCGGTCTATTACGGCAGCTTCCTTGGCGTGCCGATCCCGGTCTGGGTCTTCCTGCTGGTTGCGCTGCTCGGCGCGCTGATCCTGAACCGCACGATCTTCGGCCGGCATGTCCAGGCGATCGGCTCGAACGAGACCGTGGCGCGCTATGCCGCCGTCGATGTCGAGCGCGTCTAGATCCTCACCTACATGCTGCTCGGCCTCTGCGTCGGCGTCGCCACGCTGCTCTACGTGCCGCGCCTGGGCTCGGCCTCGCCGACCACCGGCCTGCTCTGGGAGCTTGAGGCCATCGCCGCGGTCATCGTCGGCGGTGCAGCGCTCAAGGGCGGCCATGGCAGCATCACCGGCACGGTCATCGGCGCGATCCTGCTCTCGGTGATCAGCAATATCCTCAACCTGACGAGCCTGATCAGCGTCTATCTGAACGCCGCCGTGCAGGGCTTCGTCATCATCACCGTCGCGTTTTTGCAGAAAGGCCGCCGCTAGAGCCGGATCCGATCAGGTCATCCTGACCTGATCGGTGAATCCGTCTCTCACTCAAAAAGAGAGAACGCGTGATCCGATCCGATTGCGCAGCAATCTGATCGGCGCGTGCTCTAGGTGCGCCATACAGGGAGAGAAGCGATGTCCATGCAGACCAGACGCAGCCTCATGCTTGCCACCGCCGCGGGCCTCGCCTTCGTGGCGAGCGGAGCCGCCGCCGAACCCGTCCA
The DNA here is from genome assembly GCA_023393655.1 of Pseudomonadota bacterium. Lineage (GTDB taxonomy): Bacteria > Pseudomonadota > Alphaproteobacteria > Rhizobiales > Beijerinckiaceae > Allobosea. The sequence continues at coordinate 5,873 of JAEWKP010000403.1, forward strand.
TCTCGGCGTGTCCATCCCCGCCGCGACGCACAGCTTCATGGGCGGCATCAACTATTGGGCGAACCAGGCGAAGAAGGATCTCGAGGCCAAGCACAAGGATCTCAAGATCACCATCCGCACCGCCGCCAACGCCGTCGAGCAGGCCAACCAGCTTCAGGATCTGAGCACGGTCACCAAGATCAACGCGCTCGTCGTCTTCCCCTTCGAATCGGCAGCACTGACCCGGCCGGTCGCCAATGTGAAGGCCAAGGGCGCTTATGTGACCGTCGTCGACCGCGGCCTGACCGACACCTCGGCGCAGGATGCCTATGTCGCCGGCGACAACACCGCCTTCGGCAGGATTCCGGCCGAGTACATCGCCAAGACGCTCGGCGGCAAAGGCAATGTCGTGGCGCTCCGCGGCATCCCGACCACGCTCGACAACGAGCGCATGGACGCCTTCAACGCCGTGCTGAAGGGCCATCCCGACATCAAGCTGCTCGACGCCAAATACGCCAACTGGAACCGCGACGACGCCTACAGGGTCACGCAGGATTTCCTGACCCGCTTCAAGGACATCGACGCCTTCTGGGCCGCGGATGACGACATGGCCTTTGGCGCCATCCGCGCGATCGACCAGGCCGGGCGCAAGGACATCAAGGTGATCTTCGGCGGCGCCGGAGCCAAGGACATGGTCAAGATCATCCTCGACGGCAAGGACCCGCGCATCCAGGCCAATGTCAGCTACTCACCGAAATTCATCTATGAATCCATCAAGCTGACGGCGGAAGCTCGCCTGAAAGGCGAGAAGTTGCCGGCGACCACCATCATTCCCTCGGTGCTGATCGACAAGAGCAACGCCAAGGACTTCTACTTCCCCGACTCGCCGTTCTGAGCGGATAGCACCCATCGGCCGCCGCTCCGGCGGCGGCCGCATCTCCGAGAGCATCAGGTCACGCGATGAACGACGAATATGCGCCAAGGCTGCGCTATGCCATGGTCGGCGGCGGCCGCGATGCCTTCATCGGCGCCGTGCACCGCCATGCCATCGCGCTCGACGGCCAGGCGGAGCTGGCCGCGGGCGCCCTCTCATCGACGCCCGAGCGTGCCCGCGAATCCGGCCGCGCCCTCGGGTTGGCCGATGCTCATAACCACGCGAGCTGGCAGGCCCTGCTCGAAGCCGAGCTCGCCCGCCCAGCCAGCAAGCGCGTCGACCTCGTCGTCATCGTCACGCCGACAGACACGCATTTTCCGATCGCGCAGGCCTTCGCGGAGGCCGGTTTCCATGTCGTCTGCGACAAGCCGCTGACCCATACCGGCCTGCAGGCCGCGCCGCTGGTCGAGACGGTCGCCAGCCAGGGCACTGTCTTCGGCGTGACCTATAACTACACCGGCTACCCGATGGTCCGGCAGGCGCGCGAGATGGTGCGTTCCGGCACGCTCGGCCGCATCCGCAAGGTCGTGGTCGAGTATAATCAAGGCTGGCTCGCGACCGCGCTGGAGGCGACCGGCAACAAGCAGGCGCGCTGGCGCACCGATCCGGCCCGCAGCGGCATCGCCGGGGCGCTCGGCGATATCGGCTCGCATGCCGAGAACCTCGTCTCGACCGTCACGGGACTTCAGATCGAGGAGTTGGTCGCCGATCTCGGCGCGCTCGTGCCCGGCCGCGCGCTCGACGACGATGCCAGCATGCTGCTGCGCTTCAAGGGTGGGGCACGCGGCGTCCTCGTCGCCTCGCAGATCAATGCCGGGCTCGAGAACGACCTGCGCCTGCGCGTCTCCGGCGAGAACGGCACGCTCGAATGGCGGCAGGAGGAGCCGAACCGGCTCGTCCATCACCGCCGCGAGGGGCCGACCGAGATATTCACCCGCGCCTCGCCCTGGCTCTGCGAATCGGCCCGCCGCGCCGGGCGCATTCCGGCTGGCCACCCCGAAGGCTTCATCGAGGCCTTCGCCAATATCTATCGCGGCGTCTTCGCCGATATCCGCGCCCGCAAGGCCGAAAGGACAGCCGACCCGCTCGATGCCGACTATCCGACGGTCAAGGATGGCGCGCGCGGCGTGCGCTTCATCGAATGCGCCGTGGCGTCCTCGGCCGAGCGGCGCTGGCTGCCCTTCTCAGGTTGAACTCAGCGTCCGCCTGACGCTGTCGCGCCAGCCGGTGACCTTGCGCTTGCGCTCGCTGCCGGCCATCGCCGGCGAGAAGCGACGCTCCAGCCGCCACATGTCGGCGAAGCGATCGGGCTCGGGCAGCAAACCGGCATCGAGCCCGGCGAGGTAGGCCGCGCCGAGCGCCGTCGTCTCCAGCACGTTCGGCCGATCGACCGGCAGGTCGAGGATGTCGGCGAGGCGCTGCATCGTCCAGTCGGAAGCGACCATGCCGCCATCGACCCGCAGCACCGATTGCTTGCCGGCGCCGGCTTCCGGCCAGTCGGCCCGCATCGCCTCGACGAGATCAAGCGTCTGGTAGCAGACGCTTTCCAGCGCCGCCTGTGCGAATTCGCGCGGCCCGGAATTGCGGGTCAGTCCGAACATCGCCCCGCGCGCATGCGCATCCCAATGCGGAGCGCCCAAGCCCACGAAGGCCGGCACCAGATAGACGTCCTGCTCGGGATCGGCGGCCTCCGCCAGCGGCCCGGTTTCGCTCGCCTTCTCGATGATGCCGAGCCCGTCGCGGAGCCATTGCACGGCAGCGCCCGCGATGAAGATCGAGCCTTCCAGCGCATAGGTCCGCTTGCCGCCGAGCTGATAGGCAACGGTGCTGAGCAGGCGATGTTTCGAGCGCACGGGCGTGTCGCCGGTGTTCAACAGGGCGAAGCAGCCGGTGCCATAGGTCGATTTCACCATGCCGGGCGAGAAGCAGGCCTGCCCGATCGTCGCCGCCTGCTGGTCCCCGGCAATGCCGCGCACCGCAATCGCCCCGCCGAACAGTTCCGGCGCGGTATCGCCGAAATGCGCGGCGCAGTCGCGCACCTCAGGCAGCAGCGCCGCCGGAATGCCGAACAGGTCGAGCAGGTCGGGATCCCAGATGCCGCGGCCGATATCGAACAGCATGGTCCGCGCGGCGTTGGTCGCGTCGGTCGCGTGCACGGTCCCGCCGGTCAGGCGCCAGAGCAGGAAGCAGTCGATCGTGCCGAAGGCGAGTTCGCCCGCTTCCGCCCGGCGCCGCGCTCCGGGAACATTGTCGAGCAGCCAGGCGATCTTGGTGGCCGAGAAATAGGGGTCGATGCGCAGGCCGGTGCGCTCGGCGACCAGATCCTCATGGCCGGCCGCGACGAGATTCGCGCAGGCCTTCGCCGTGCGTCGGTCCTGCCAGACGATGGCGCGGTGGATCGCCCGGCCCGTGCGGCGGTCCCAGATCAGCGTCGTCTCGCGCTGGTTGGTGATGCCGATTCCGGCGATATCCGTCGCACTCAGGCCGCCCTTGGCGATGGCCTCGCGCGCCGTCGCGAGCACGCTGTCCCAGATATCCTCCGGCTCGTGCTCCACCCAGCCCGAGGCCGGGAAATGCTGGGGAAACTCGCGCTGGGCGCTGGCCACCACGCCGAGCGACGCATTGAACAGGATCGCCCGCGAGGAGGTCGTGCCCTGGTCGATGGCGAGGATATGTCTGGCGGCCATGTCGGTTCCCTGCCCTGTCTTGCATCAAGCCGGCGGAGACTGGCCGATCAGCCGGTTCCCGCGCAAGCGCTCCGGTATCCGGCGCGGCGCCCAGCCGGCAAGGTTCTGCTTGGCATGTCGCCTGCCCTGTAGTTAGCTTGATCACGAAGCAGGGCCGCGCCGTGTCGCGGCCCCTGTCCGTGCCCCAGGGCAGAGGGCAGGTTGAGGGATTGGGATCGGTGGCGGTCGAGGACCGGCAACAACGGGACGTCACGTCAGTGGCGCCTCCGCAAAGAAGCAACGCCGATCCGCAGCGGGCCGGTGCGGTTCCGTCTGTGACGCCATTCAGGAACTTCCAACAACCCTCTGCCCCGCGTCCACCATCCGCGACCTATGCGGCGCTCGACCTCGGCACCAATAATTGCCGCCTCTTGATCGCCCGGCCGGCGCAGCACGGCTTCCGCGTCGTCGATGCCTTCTCCCGCATCGTGCGCCTCGGCGAGGGCCTGGCCGCGAGCAGCCGCCTCGCCGATGCCGCGATGGACCGTGCCGTCGAGGCGCTGAAGATCTGCCGCGGCAAAATGGCGAATCGCGGCGTCACCCGCGCCCGGCTCGTCACCACCGAAGCGTGCCGGGCCGCCACCAACGGGCTCGATTTCATCCGTCGCGTCGCAGCCGAGGCCGAGCTCTCGCTGGAGGTCATCGATCAGCGCACGGAGGCCGCGCTCGCCGTCTCGGGCTGCGCTGCCCTGACCGATCCGGCGGCCGAGAGCGTCATCGTCTTCGACATCGGCGGCGGCTCGACCGAGATCGTCTGGCTCGGCGGCCGCAGCGAGGCGCGTGATCCCGCCGCCCGCATCCGCGAATGGGCCTCGCTGCCGATCGGCGTCGTCACGGTCGCCGAGCGCTATGGCGGCATCGAGGTCAGCCGCGACCTGTTCGAGAAGATGGTCGATGACTGCGCGCAGGCGCTGGCCCCCTTCGCGAAGAAGGCGGCCGGGGCCAAGGATGCCCGCAGCTTCCACCTGCTCGGCACCTCCGGCACCGTCACGACGGTCGCCGGCATCCATCTCGACCTGCCGCGCTACGACCGGCGCGAGGTCGACGGGCTGTGGATGCATCAGCGCGACATCCTCACGGTGATCGACCGCCTGATCGAGATGGATTATGCCGCCCGGGCGGCGAATGCCTGCATCGGCCGCGAGCGCGCCGATCTGGTGCTGGCCGGCTGCGCGATCTTCGAGGCGATCCGCCGCGCGTTCCCGAGCGAACGCGTTCGCATCGCCGATCGCGGCCTGCGCGAGGGCATCCTGCTGCGCATGATGCATGAGGACCGCGCCTGGTGGCGGCGGAAATAGGCTTTTGAGGCGATGAGCAGCGGACAATCCGGAGGCAAAGGCGGCGGCGGCAAGCCTGCCGGCGCGCGCGATATGCGCGTCAAGGTCAAGAAGGCCGGCAAGCTCAAGCATTCCTCGCAGCTCTGGCTCGAGCGCCAGCTCAACGACCCCTATGTCAAGCGGGCCCGGGAAATGGGCTATCGCTCGCGCGCGGCCTTCAAGCTCGAGGAGATGGACGACCGCTACAAGTTCCTGAAATCCGGCCAGCGGCTGGTCGATCTCGGCTGTGCGCCGGGCGGCTGGTGCCAGATCGCCGCCAAGCGCATCGGGCTGGAGCAGGGCAAGGGATACATCGTCGGTATCGATCTGTTGCCGGTCGACCCGATCCCCGGCGTCGACCTGATCCAGCTCGATTTCATGGCCGATGAGGCGCCGGCCCTGCTGACCGAGCGTCTCGGCGGCCGGGCGGATGGCGTGATGTCGGACATGGCCGCCAATACCACCGGCCACAAGAAGACCGACCATCTCAAGATCATCGCGCTCGCCGAGGCCGCGATCGAGTTCGCGCATGACGTGCTGGCGCCGGGCGGCTTCTTCCTCGCCAAGCTGTTCCAGGGCGGCGACAGCGCCGAGCTTCTTGCCGCGCTGAAGCGCGATTTCACGACCGTGCGCAACGTCAAGCCGGCGGCGAGCCGCGCCGATTCCTCCGAGCTCTATGTGCTGGCGACAGGTTACAGGCGGGCCGCCCGGGAGGAAACGGAACAGCGGGAGGCGTGACCGCTCAGGTCACTCCGGGAAGACGTCCCGCGGCAGGTGGCGCGGATCGTAGCGGCCCGGCGCGCTCTTCACGACCGAGCCCCAGATCCAGAAGCCGAGGCCGCCAACGCCGATGAGCGGTCCGATGATCTCGAAGAAGCCAGCCTTGCCGCTCAGGCCGATATAGAGAACCATCAAGCCGGCGCCGCCGAAGACCCCGGCGGCGATGAGCGCGACGACGATCAGGAAGCGGTGGCGCCCCTCCGGAATCCCGCGCCGGAAGGCGACATGGCCATGTCCGCCGGCGACGAGCCGACGATGCAGATCCTCAATGAAGGCGATGAAGGTCGTGTCGCGCAGCGGATCGTCCACGCCCCAGGGGCTGCTGGAATGGACGAAGAGCGGCCGGCCGGAGGAAAAAGTCAGCTCGGCCAGCGCTTCCCACGGCGAGCGCGGCCCGCCATTGACGGATTGCAGGCGCACGCTCGTGAGATTGGCGAAGGGCCGTAAGCCCGAGCGGCCGTCGAGCTCATAGGAGATGCCGTCCTCGCTGAGCGTCAGTTCGGTTTCGGCCAACTTGAGCCGGGCCGCGCCGTTGCCGACGCAGAGATTGTAGCGCGTCTCGTCCGGGAGAGCGGGCGCTGCTTGCATGCCCTGACCCTGCGGCAAGCCGGCCCATCTGACAAGCTAGTCGAGCGGCTTCTGCTCCGCGATCGCCTCGGCGGTGACCTTGCGCGCGCTGACCGGGACATGCCCGGAAACCTCGGCGCCGGCATCCGGGGCGAGCTGCATCATCCAGAACACCGATGAAGCCGAGATCAGGCCGACGATCAGGAAGGCCGGCCAGAAATCCCCGGCTGCAAGCGTCTTGCCACCATGGAGGACATGGGCGCTCTCCAGGGCGAAGGCGCCGATCGTGACGCCGATGCTCAAGGAGAGTTGCTGGGCCACGCCGGACAGGCTGGTCGCGCTCGACATCTCGCGGTTGGAGACGTCGGCATAGCTCAGCGCGTTGATGCCGGTGAATTGCAGCGAGCGGAAGCAGCCGCCGACCAGCAGCACGGACAAGATGATCGCGTGCGGCGTCGTCGGCGTGAACAGACCGGAGGCCGCGAGGAAGGCGGCGCCGATCACGGCGTTGACGGTCAGCACCCGCCGGAAGCCGAAGCGCGTCAGGATGGACTTCGCCAGCGTCTTCATGATCAGCGCGCCGGCCGCCGAGACGAAGGTGATCAGGCCGGACTGCAGCGCGTCCAGCCCGAATCCGAGTTGCAGCATCAGCGGCAGCAGGAACGGAATGGCCCCGATGCCGGTCCGGAAGACGGAACCCCCGATCACGCCGGTCCGGAAGGTCGGAATCCGGAACAGCGACAGGTTGAGCACCGGATACGGCACGCGCTGCGCATGGAACCAGTAGGCCACCAGCGCCGCCGCGCCGCCCAGCACGCAGGCATAGGACACCGCCTCCGGCACCAGATGGCGGCCACCCGTATTGAGCCCGAGCATCAGGCTGGCGAAGCCGAAGGAGGAGAGCAGGAAGCCGCGGATATCAAGGGGCGGAACGTCCTCCTCGCGGACATCCTCGAAGAACAGGCTCGCCAGCACCAGGCCGACGAGGCCGATCGGGATGTTGATCAGGAAGATCCAGCGCCAGTCGAAATAGGTGGTGATGAAGCCGCCGAGCGGCGGCCCGACGACAGGCCCGACCAGCGCCGGAATCGTCAGATAAGCGAGTGCCCCCACGATCTCCGACTTGCTGACGCTGCGCAGGATGACGAGCCGCCCGACCGGCACCATCATCGCCCCGCCCATGCCCTGGATGAAGCGCGCACCGACGAAGGCGCCGAGCGAGTTGGACACCGCGCAGAGCAGCGAGCCCAGCATGAACACGCAGAGCGCCGAGCGGAAGATCGTCCGGGCGCCGAAGCGGTCCGCCATCCAGCCGGAGATCGGAATGAAGACGGCGAGGCTGACGAGATAGGAGGTCAGCGCGAGCTTCAGCGCGATCGGGTCCTCGCCGAGCGATTTCGCGATCACCGGCAGCGAGGTCGCGATCACCGTCGAATCGGTGTTCTCCATGAACAGCGCACAAGCGACGATCAGGGGCAGGAGTTTGGAGCGCTGCAAGACGTCGGACCTTGGGATTTCGAAGCTTCCGCGCCGCAGAATTAGGCGCGTTTGAAATCATAAGCTCGGCTATTAATGCCATGTGCACGGAGTGACGAGAGCGAAATCGCGGTTTATCGGCCGATTTGCCTGCTGCCCGCGCGCTTCCGCCATGCGCCAGATTTATGGCTCGGCGGCGGGCACAACGCCGCCATGCATTGACCTCACTCCTTCACTGCCTATGGCGGCCCCATCTCCCTCATGTCCGGCTGGAACCGGGCCGTCGCGAGGGGCGCGCGCCGCCAACCTCGGAGAAGCGCCATGATCAGCATTTCACCTGTGTTCGCCGCCGCCCATCGCCTGTCCCCCGGCCTGCCCGTTCTCGGCATCGCGCTCCTTGCCGGCCTGAGCTGGGCGCCGAATCCGGCCGCGGCCGCCGTGGCTGGCTGGCAGAACGGCTGCCAGTTCAAGACGATTCCCGGAAGCGGCGGCGAAGGCCTGCGCTATGACGAATGCCTGCGGCTGGAAACCTGCCAGCACATGGCCGATGCCGCCGGACGGACGATCTTCGAGGCCGGCTGCTTCGGCATCGCGCCTGACGCGCCCGTCCATCCCGCAGCGGCTCGCCCGGCCCGCTGATCCGGGCGGCGCGATGGAAACGGCGCCGCCTTTCACTTGCGCCGTTTCCGCACTGCAAAAGAATCCGCCCCCATGCACTAGCGGCCCCGCCACGCCCGTGCTAACGGGCCTCGTCAACTCGGCACTGGGCCTTTTGCCCTGCCCCTTTGAAAAGCCGGCCTCGCCCGGCGGTCGGAGTTGACGATGACGCTTTCCCTCGACGGTCTGATTCGCGACGGCCTTACCTTCGACGACGTGCTGCTCGAGCCTGGCCCGTCCGAGGTCATGCCGGCGGATGTCGATATTCGCACGAAGCTCACCCGCACGATCTCGCTGAACCTGCCGATCATCGCCTCAGCCATGGATACGGTCACCGAGGCCCGCATGGCGATTGCCATGGCGCAGGCCGGCGGACTGGGCGTCATCCACCGCAATCTCGACGCCGACCAGCAGGCCGCCCAGGTCCGCCTCGTCAAGAAATTCGAATCGGGGATGATCGCCAACCCGATCACCATCCATCCTGACGAGACGCTGGCGGATGCGCTGGCGCTGATGAAGAACACCGGCATCTCCGGCATTCCGGTCGTCGAGCGCGGCCCGCAGGGCCACCACGGCAAGCTCGTCGGCATCCTCACCAACCGCGACGTGCGCTTCGCCGCCAATCCGGCCCAGCCGGTTTCGGAGCTGATGACCAAGGAGCGCCTGATCACGGTGCGCGAGGGCGTCAGCCCCGAGGAGGCGCGCCGCCTGCTGCACCAGTTCCGCATCGAGAAGCTGCTCGTCGTCGACGATCACTACCGCTGCATCGGCCTGATCACCGTCAAGGACATGGAGAAGCAGGTCGCGCACCCGAACGCCGCCAAGGATGCGCATGGCCGCCTCCTCGCCGCCGCCGCAACCACGACCGGCGACCAGGGCTTCGAGCGCTCGGAAATGCTGATCGATGCCGGCGTCGACCTGATCGTCGTCGACACCGCCCATGGCCATTCGGCCAAGGTTCTGGAAGCCGTCAGCCGCGTGAAGAAGCTCTCCAACTCCGTCCAGGTCATCGCCGGCAACGTCGCCACCGCCGGCGGTGCGCAGGCCCTGATCGATGCTGGCGCCGACGCCATCAAGATCGGCATCGGCCCGGGCTCGATCTGCACGACCCGCATCGTCGCCGGCGTCGGCGTGCCGCAGCTCACCGCGATCATGGATGCGGCTTCCGCCGGCGCGAAGGCCGGCGTCCCGGTCATCGCCGATGGCGGCATCAAGTATTCGGGCGACCTCGCCAAGGCGCTCGCGGCCGGGGCCTCCTGCGCCATGGTCGGCTCGCTGCTCGCCGGCACCGACGAGACCCCCGGCGAAACCTTCCTGTACCAGGGCCGCTCCTACAAGGCCTATCGCGGCATGGGCTCGGTCGGAGCGATGGCGCGCGGCTCGGCCGATCGCTATTTCCAGCAGGACATCAAGGATTCGCTGAAGCTCGTGCCGGAGGGCATCGAGGGCCAGGTCGCCTACAAGGGCCCGGTCTCGAACGTGCTGCACCAGCTCGCCGGGGGCCTGCGCGCCGCGATGGGCTATGTCGGCGGCAAGGACCTCGCCGACTACCAGGCCAAGGCGCGCTTCATCCGCATCACCAGCGCCGGCCTGCGCGAGAGCCATGTCCATGACGTGACAATCGTGCGCGAAAGCCCGAACTACCCGACCCGCTCTTGAGTCCGGGCGAGCTTCGTGCAGCACTGGCCCGGCTCATCCGGGCCGGTGCGACACGAGGCGACGCGCAACCATGACTCTCAAGCTGATCTACCCGACGCTGGCGATGATCTTCTGGATCTTCGTCGTCGGCGTCATCCTGGCGCTGCGCCGCAAGGACGCCTTCACCAGCGGTGCCGTCCGGCCCGACGAAGTCACGGTCTCGACCGAGCGCTACCCGGTCCCGGCCCGGCTCGCCGCCGCGAACTTCACCAACCAGTTCGAAACCCCGGTGATCTTCTTCGCGCTCGTGATGGTCGCGATGGAGACCGGCGCGACCGGCTACGCCATGGCGCTCCTCGCCTGGCTCTACGTTGCGACCCGGGTCGTCCACACCCTGATCCATGTCGGCTCCAACAAGCTGAAGCTGCGCGGTGCGGTCTACGGCCTCGGCGCGATCGCGCTGTTCGGCATGTGGCTCGGCGTCCTCATCTCCGTGCTCTGAGCAGCCGGGCGCGCCTCGTCCCGTTAAGCATTCCACCCGTTTCCGCCGGCTGCGAGCCCGGAAGCGTTGAAGCTTAATGAAAAGTAAACTACACCCCGAATGGCGGCGGACGGTGGACAAGCGTAGTTTGGAGTGACGCGATGTTGCGTGTCCGTGAAGTCCCGGCGCGGGTTTTCGCTCGCGACGGTGAGGTTCTGGCTGCCGTTTCCGGCAAGACGAAGAGCGTCCGGCGTCGTCCTGCGGCCCGCCTGCTGGCGCTCGCCGTACTCGGTGCCGCCCTTGGCTCCGGAGGCATCGTGCTGACGGCCTCTATGGTCCAGGCCGAGGGCGATGCCGGAGCGCGTGAATTCATCATGCAGGAAGCCGCGCGCCGCTCCGAGCAGGCGCGCACGCGGAATGCCGCCTACACCTCGACGCGCTATGCCCCGCAAGCCAATGCCTATGCGCCCGCCGGCCATGGCTGGCGCCTGCCGCTCATGCAGACATTGCCGGACGGCCGTCTCGCCCACCCGCGGATCGACCTCAACCCCTTCCGCAAATCCGCCCGGAAACCCGCCGACCGGCGGCGCAAGGTCGCTGGCACCGCCACCGCGTCGCTGGATGCCGTCACCGGCGCGGCAAGCCGGGCCCAGACCTTCTGCGTCCGCCTTTGCGACGGTTTCCCCGCTCCCATCGGTTATCTTCGCGCGCCCGGTGACATGAAGGCCCATGAAGCGCTGTGCCAGGCGGCGAATCCCGGTGTTCCGGTCAAGGTCTTCAGGATGGCCGCCGGCGCGACCGGCATGGCGGACGCCGTGGCGGCCGACGGCAAGCGCTACGGCGCCCTGCCGATGGCCTTCAGCCATGAGAAGGCGGCCGACCCCGCCTGCCGCTCCCCCATCGTCCAGGTCGGCGAACGGCGGATTTCCCTGCTGCGCGACATCACCTTGCGGCCGGGCGACAGCGTCGTGCTCGACGGCAAGGTCTCGACCTTCACCGGCGGTTCGAGCTGGCCCTATAGCCGGCGCGACTTCCGCGACTTCCGCACGGCGTCGGAGCTCAGCAAGTCCCAACGCAAGCAGATCGACGAGCGGGTCGGCATTTCCCGCATGGAAGCGCAGGCGCGCAGCGTCCGCCGCCAGATGCGGGTCCGCGAGGCGCGTCTGCACGACGACACCATCGCCAGCGACGCGATCCTGCGCGGCACGGTCGACCCGACGGCGCAGGAATCGGTCCGGGTGATCCCGCTGCCGACGCGCTAAGTGTCGAGACTTCGACGCTCCTTGTCCTTCCGGCGCTTCGCGCCGCCGGCACGCCCCCGGAAAGACAGCGGCCTGGGCATCATGCGGACCGGTGTTGCGCCCAGATTCGACAGAAAACCGGCGGCCCCAACCGCGGCAGGTCGCCTCATCCAAAAGACGTACGACCGGATCACGTCCGAAATCTCTTCGTCTTTCCAAGGCAATGCCTGATTTATTAGAATTCATCCAAATAAGAACTTGCCTAGAATTCGTCTAAGACATTGATATCATAGGATTACTTCATTGACGCCCCCTGCCCGGCGTTCTATCGCTCGCCCGTCGCGCTGATCGCGCCCATCGACGGAGCAGAAGAATGATCGCAAAGACCTATCTCCACGCCCTGGCGCTGTCGTCCTGCCTGCTGGCCGCCCCGGCCTTCGCGCAGGGCGTGAACCTCTACACCACCCGCGAGCCGGCTTTGCTCAACCCGGTGCTGGAAGCCTTCACCAAGGACACCGGCATCAAGGTCAATGCTGTCTTCCTGAAGGACGGCCTGCAGGAGCGCATCCGCGCCGAAGGCGCCAACAGCCCCGCCGACGTCATGCTGATGGTCGATGTCGGCGAGATCAACGCCGCGGTCGATGCCGGCATCACCCAGCCGATCAAGTCGGACGTGGTCGACAAGGCCGTCCCTGCGCAGCTGCGCCCCGACAACAACTGGGTCACCCTGACCAAGCGTGCCCGCGTCGTCGTGGTCTCGAAGGATCGCGTCAAGCAGGACGCCATCACCTATGAGGACCTCGCCGACCCCAAGTGGAAGGGCAAATTCTGCATCCGCGCCGGCCAGCACCCCTATAACAACGCGCTCTTCGCCGCCTATCTCGCCCATCACGGCGCCGAGAAGACCGAGACCTGGCTCAAGGCCGTGCGCGCCAACGCTGCCCGCAAGCCCGGCGGCGGCGACCGCGACGTCGCCCGCGACATCCAGTCCGGCCTGTGCGACATCGCCATCATCAACACCTACTATATCGGCCTGATGAGCCAGGCGAAGAACGAGCAGAAGGGCTGGTTCGACGCGATCAAGCCGCTCAAGACCACTTTCGCCGGCGGCGGCACCCATGTGAACGTCTCGGCCGCGGCGCTCGCCAAGAACGCTCCCAACAAGGACAACGCCGTCAAGCTGGTCGAGTACATGCTCGGCGACAAGGCCCAGGCCCTCTATGCCAACGGCAATTTCGAGTTCCCGGTCAACACGGCCGTGACCGACTCCGCCGCCGTCAAGCTGCTCGGCGCCGTAACGCCGGACAAGCTGCCGCTCTCCGAGGTCGCCAAGCAACGCAAGCCTGCAGCCAACCTCGTCGACAAGGTCGGCTTCGACAATTGAGCCTGAGCCAACCGCTCGACGCTACGCGACGGTCGCCATTCTCGTGGCGGCCGTCGACACGTTTTGCCTATGCGGCAATCGGAGGCGCGGCGCTCGTGCTGCTGCCGCTGCTCGCGCTCGTCGCGACCGCGTTTTCGTCGCGGCAGGCGGCCGAAATCTGGCCGCATCTCGCCGCCAACGTCCTTCCGACGGCCCTCGTCCAGACCGTCCTCCTGCTGGCCGGCGTCGGCACGGCCTGCGCCGTCATCGGCATCGGCACGGCCTGGCTGGTGACGCAGCATGATTTCCCGGGGCGGCGCTCTTTCGAATGGCTGCTCGTGCTGCCGCTGGCGCTGCCGACCTATCTGACAGCCTATATCTACGTCGAATTCCTCGGCTTCCAGGGGCCGCTCCAGAGCGCCTTGCGTGCCGCGACCGGCTGGCGCTCGCTGCGCGACTACTGGTTTCCCGATCCGCGCAACCTGCCCGGCGCGATCGCGATCATGGCAGTCGTCCTCTACCCTTACGTCTATCTCAGCACGCGCGCGCTGTTCAGCGTGCAGGGCGCCAGCATCGTCGAGGCCGCCCGCAATCTCGGCGCCGCTCCCGGCCGCCTGTTCTGGCGCATCGGCCTGCCGCTTGCGCGCCCGGCGCTCGCAGCCGGCCTGACGCTCGTCCTGCTGGAGACGCTGAACGATATCGGCGCCACCGAATATCTTGGTGTCCGCTCGCTGACGCTCTCGATCTACACCACCTGGGTCAATCGCGGCTCGCTGCCCGGCGCAGCCCAGATCGCCTGCGTCATGCTGTTGATCGTCTTCGCGCTGATCCTCGCCGAGAGGAAGCTGCGCGGACAGCGCCGCTTCGCCCTGCCGGTCCGCCAGCCCCGCCCGGTAACGCGCCGGCCGCTGCACGGGCGCAGCGCCGCTCTGGCCGCCCTCGCCTGCGCCGTGCCTGTGCTGTTCGGTGCCGCCTTGCCGATCGGCTATCTCGTCACCGAGATCCTGCAGCGCGGCCTGCTGGCTCAGTTCGATGCCGCACTGTTGCGGCTTCTCGGCAATGCATTGCTGCTCTCCGGCCTCGCATCGATCCTGGTCGTGGCGCTCGGGCTCGGCATCGCCACGGCCAGCCGCAGTGGTCGCGAGACCTGGCTGAAGCCCCTCGCCCGCATTGCCAGCCTCGGCTACGCCGTGCCCGGCACCGTGCTCGCACTCGGCCTGCTGATCCCGCTCGCGGCCTTCGACAACCTTCTCGCCGATGCCGCATCCGCCCTGTTCGGCCTCAAGCCCGGCCTGATCCTGATCGGCTCCGGCGCCGCGCTCGTCATCGCCTATACCGTGCGCTTCCTCGCCATCGGGGTCTCCGGCGTCGAGAGCGGGCTAGCGCGGGTCTCGCCGCGGATCGACGATGCGGCCCGCGCGCTTGGTGCCGCCGGGCCGGAGGTGCTGCGCCGCATCCACTGGCCTTTGGCCCGGCCGGCCATCGCCGCTGCCGGGCTTCTCGTCTTCGTCGACTGTCTCAAGGAACTGCCGGCGACGCTGCTGCTGCGCCCGCTCAACGTCGACACGCTGGCGACCGTGGTCTACGGCCATGCCTCGCGCGGCGTCTTCGAGGATGGCGCGCTGGCAGCGCTCCTGATCATCCTGGCCGGCCTCTATCCAGCCTTCGTGCTGGCGAAAGCCGGCACGAATCGCGCGGGATAGCCGGCTTTCCCGCCTCGACAAGCCCTCGGCATCGGCCTAAACCCTGTGCCGCCAGGGGGCTGGCTGACTTTCGGCCCGGTGCCGATTCGGAAGTCCATGACCAGACGCGCTGCGATCATCGCCTTCAGCCTCGTCGTCGCCATCGGCCTGCTCGGTTCGCGGTCGTGGGACGTTGCGCTGGGCCGTGTCCAGCGCGCAGCCGTCGGCGCGATCGAAGAGCGGACCGGCTTCGTCGTCAAGGCGATCGAGCGCGCCGAAATCGCCCTGCTCCCGCTACCCCGCATCAGCCTGTCGCAGGTCGCCTTCAGCCAGCGCGACGGTGCGCTCTCCGGCGAGGCCGTGCGGGTCAAGGCGCAATTGCGCCTTCTGCCGCTCCTGGGCGGGCGGATCAGCTTCGACCGGGTCGATCTGATCGCGCCGCGGATCGACGTCGCCGTTCCTGCCGGAAGCGACGGCGTCACCGAATGGCTCAGCACCCCGCTCGCCGAATTCGAGCGGCTGCAAAGCCAGAGCAAGATTGTCATCCGCTCGGGCTCTGTCTTCCTGCGGGCGAATGGTGCGATCCAGAGCGTCGTGCGCGATCTCGATCTCATCATCGACGAGCGCAGCCTCAACGAGCCTCTCGCCCTGTCCGGCTCGCTCAACTGGCGCGGCGTACCGACCGAGGTGAGCCTGCTCTGGCCGATGGTGGGAGGCAGCGCCAAGACTGCTCTCTCGGCGACCTCATCCTTGCTGAAGCTGCGCTTCGAGGGCACGCGCTCCGGCCCCGGCGCACCGGTTATCAACGGCCTGCTTGCCCTCTCCACGCCTTCGCTTCCCGGGCTTTTCAGCTGGTTCGGCGAGGACTCGCGACTGGCATCGGCGCTCGGCACCGTCGCCGTCTCGGCCGACATCCAGGTGAAGCCCCGCGAAGTCTCGTTCAGCAACGCCATCGTCAGTCTCGACGGCGAGCGCCTCGACGGCGCGATCAAGCTTGCCGAGGTCGGCGGGCGCTTCGCGTTGTCGGGCACGCTTGCCGGCGCGACGCTCGATCTCGGCCGCCTCGTCGACCGCCTGCCGGTGCCGACCGTCGATGCTGCCGATACCGCGCCCTTCGACCTCGATGCCTGGACCGCGCGCGACATCGACCTGCGGATATCGGTCGACGCCGTCCGCCTGAAAGGCGCAAAGCTCAGCGACGTCGCGACCTATCTGCTGGTGAAGAAGGGCCGCTTCGAAACGGGCCTGCTGCGAGCCGGCGCCTATGGCGGCAGCGTCAAGAGCCGCTTGCTCGCGGTCGCAGCCCCCGCCGGCGTCGACGTCAAGCTCCAGGCCAGTCTCGACAAGGTGAATATCGGCCAGGCTGCTTCCGACCTGCCGCAACTGGCGCGCCTGAGCGGCACCGGTGGCTTGCAGCTCACGCTCGATGGCGTCGGACGCTCGTTCGACGAGTTGCTGGGCTCGCTCACCGGCCGGGTCAACCTCGCGGCCCGGCAGGGCGAGATCGGTGGCGTCGCCTTCGGCGAATTGCTGCGCCGTGCCGAACGCAGCCCGGCCCAGGCCCTGCGCGACTGGCGGCAGGGCAAGACGCCGTTCGAGACGATCTCAGCCAATGCCGGGATCGCCGGTGGCCTTCTCGCCGTGACCGAGGCGCAGATGACCGGCTCGAACTACCGCTTCAACCTGGCCGGCGCCGCCTCGCTGCGAACCCGCATCTTCGACATGACCGCGCTGCTCACCTCGCCGAACGGCAACCTGAAGCTGCCCTTCCGGCTCAAGGGCCCGATCGACGCTCCGGCCTTCGATATCGAGACAGAGGCCTTCCTCAGCCCCGCCGGTGCCTCCCTCGTGCCGACGCTGCTCACCCGGTAGCTCAATCCCGCTTTCGCGTTCCTCCGAAATCCGCT
>JAEWKP010000376.1 GCA_023393655.1 Pseudomonadota bacterium
CCCTCTCGCCGCGGCAGCCCACGCGCCCGCGGTCGACTGCCTGTGCGCTCATGCGAGCGGCGCAGGGTCTCCCCGGAGCTCATCGCCATGCGCATCTACATCTCCGCCGACATCGAAGGCATCGCCGGCGTCGTCACCCGCGATCAGACCCTGGTGGAGGGCTTCGAATACCAGGCTGCCCGAATCTGGATGACAGACAGCGTCACCGCCGCCGCGCGGGCCGCCTATGCCAGCGGCGCCAGCGAGGTCGTCATCGCCGACAGCCATGGCAGAGGGCAGAACCTGCTGCTCGAGCGGCTGCCGCGCGAGGTCCAGCTCGTGCGGGCCCATCCGCGACCGCTGTCGATGATGCAGGGCATCGAGGCCGGCAGCTATGACGGCGCACTCTTCATCGGCTACCACACGGGATCGACCAATCCCGAAGGCGTGCTGGCCCACACCTTCCGCAGCGCCTGCCTGCGCGAGGTCAGGGTCAACGGCGTCGCCGTGCCCGAGGCCGGCATCAATGCCGCCATCGCCGGGCATTTCGACGTACCCGTCCTGCTGGTCAGCGGCGACGACGCCACCATCGCCGAGACCAGGGGATTCCTGCCCGATATCGAGGGCGTGACGGTGAAATGGACGCATAGCCGCCAGTCCGCCCGCACGCTGATGCCGGAAGCCTCCTACGAGCTGATCGCGGAGGGCGTGAAGCGCGCCATCGCACGGCGGACTGCGATCAAGCCCTATCGCATCGCCGGGCCGGTCACGCTCGATATCAACTTCCTGTTCCGCCAGCCGGTCGAATATTTCGCCATGCTGAAGGCCGTGGAGCGACTAGACGCCTTCACGATCCGCTATGTCGCGGACGACATTCTTGATCTCCAACGCTTTTTGGTGTTTGCGCTGGGCTACAGCTCGACATTGCAATAAATCCAAACGATCCGGCAATAAATCCAAACGACCTGCCGTCGCGCGACGATCGCTTCCGCGCCGGCCAAGAACATCGGCAGAACCATGCTGCGCTTCATCTTCACCCGGCTGAGCCTGGTCGTTCCGACCTTCATCGGCATCACGCTGCTGGCCTTCTTCCTCGTCCGCCTCGTCCCCGGCGACCCGATCGAGACCATGGCCGGCGAACGGGGCATCGATGCCGCCCGCCACGCCCAGCTCCTGACCGAATACGGCCTCGACCGGCCGCTGCTCGTCCAGTACGGCAAATATATCGAGCGCGTGGTGCAGGGCGATCTCGGCAAGTCGATCGTCACCCGCGAGAACGTGCTGACCGAGTTCAGCCAGCTTTTCCCGGCGACGATCGAGCTTGCGATCTGCGCCATCCTGATCGCGCTGATCGTCGGGCTTCCCGCCGGCATCGTCGCCGCGGTGAAGCGAAACTCGATCTTCGACCACGGCGTGATGGGCATCTCGCTGACCGGCTATTCGATGCCGATCTTCTGGTGGGGCCTGCTGCTGATCCTGCTGTTCTCGGTGCAGCTCGGCATCACGCCAGTCTCGGGCCGGATCGCGGTGCAGTATTTCATCGAGCCGGTGACCGGCTTCCTGACCGTCGACAGCCTGTTGGCGGGTGATGTCGACGCCTTCTGGTCGGCGCTGTCGCATCTCGTCCTGCCGGCGATCGTGCTCGGCACGGTACCGCTCGCCGTCATCGCCCGCATGACGCGCTCGGCGATGCTGGAGGTGCTGGGCGAAGACTATATCCGCACCGCCCGCGCCAAGGGCTTGGCGCCGATCCGGGTCGTGGCCATGCACGCGCTGCGCAATGCGCTGATCCCGATCGTCACCGTCATCGGCCTCCAGGTCGGCGCGCTCTTCACCGGCGCGATCCTGACGGAGACCCTCTTCTCCTGGCCGGGCGTCGGCAAATGGCTGATCGAGGCGATCAGCCGGCGCGACTATCCGGTCCTGCAGGGCGGCACGCTGCTGCTCGGCGTCGTCGTGATGAGCGTCAATCTCTTCGTCGACCTGCTCTACGGCCTGATCAACCCGCGCATCAGGCACGCCCGATGAGCCATCATTCCCCTTTCGCTCCCATCGGAGCCTGACCGCATGAGCCTAGAGACCCTCAATGCCCCGACTGCGGCACCAAGCGTCGCACCGCCGCATCCGCTACGCGAGTTCTGGACCTATTTCAGTGCCAATCGCGGCGCCGTCGCCGGCCTCACCGTCATCGTGCTGGTACTGCTCTGTGCGCTGTTCGCGCCCTGGATCGCGCCGCATGAGCCGAACCTGACCAATAACGCGGTCTTCCTGAAGCCGCCGTTCTGGCAGGCGGGCGGCTCGCTCTCCTATCCGCTCGGCACCGATGCGATCGGCCGCGACATCCTCTCGCGCCTGCTTTTCGGCGCGCGGCTCTCGCTCGTTATCGGCATCGCGGTCGTCGCGCTCGCGATCGTCGTCGGCATCGTGCTCGGCCTGATCGCCGGCTATTTCAAGGGCATCGCCGATATCGCGATCATGCGGCTGATGGACATCCTGATGACGATGCCGAGCCTGCTGCTCGCAATCGTCATCGTCGCGATCCTCGGCCCCGGCCTGATGAACGCGATGCTCGCCGTCGCCATCGTCGTGCTGCCGCACTATGTCCGCATCACGCGCGCCGCCGTCATCGCCGAGGCGAGCAAGGACTATGTCGTCGCAGCCCAGGTCTCGGGCGCGCAGACGGTCCGCCTGATGTTCTCGGAGATCCTGCCGAACTGCGCCGCGCCGCTCATCGTGCAGGCGACGCTCGGCGTCTCCACCGCGATCCTCGATGCCGCCGCGCTCGGCTTCCTCGGGCTGGGCGCGCAGCCGCCGACACCGGAATGGGGCACCATGCTCGCCGACGCACGCGAATTCGTGCTGCGCGCCTGGTGGGTCGTGACCTTCCCGGGCCTCGCCATCCTCATCACCGTGCTCGCCTTCAACCTTCTCGGTGACGGCCTGCGCGATGCGCTCGACCCCAAGCTGAAGCGCTGATCCCATGTCCCTGCTCGAAATCGAAAACCTCAGCGTCGAATTCCCGACCTCCCAGGGAACCTTGCGCGCCGTCGACCGCATCGACCTCACCCTCGAAGAAGGCGAGGTGCTCGGCGTCGTCGGCGAATCCGGCTCCGGCAAGAGCGTGACCATGCTCGCGCTGATGGGCCTCGTCGGCTATCCCGGCCGCGTCCGCGCCGACAAGCTGCGCTTCGACGGCCGCGACCTCCTCACCCTATCCGCCCGCGAGCGCCGCCAGCTCACCGGCAAGGACGTGGCGATGATCTTCCAGGAGCCGAGCACCAGCCTGAACCCGTGCTTCACCATCGGCTTCCAGCTCGCCGAGACGCTGAGGAAGCACGAGGGCATGGACGGCAAGGCGGCGAAGCGCCGCTCGATCGAATTGCTCGAGCAAGTCGGCATCCCCGCGCCGGAGAGCCGCCTCAAGGCCTTCCCGCACCAGATGTCCGGCGGCATGAACCAGCGCGTGATGATCGCGATGGCGATCGCCTGCAATCCGCGCTTGCTGATCGCCGACGAGCCGACGACCGCGCTCGATGTGACCATCCAGGCGCAGATCCTCGACCTGCTGATGTCGCTGCAGCGCGAGCGCAACATGGCGCTGGTCCTCATCACCCACAACATGGGTGTCGTCGCCGAGACGGCGCAGCGCATCATGGTGATGTATGCCGGGCAGATCATGGAGGAGCGCAAGGTCGACGCGCTGTTCTCCAATCCGCAGCACCCCTATTCCGCCGCCCTGCTCGCCGCCCTGCCGGAACGCAGCGAGCACGCAACCCGCCTCGCCACCATCCCCGGCATGGTGCCCGGCCTGAACGACCGGCCGAAGGGCTGCCTGTTCTCGCCGCGCTGTGCCTACGCGACCGAGCATTCGCGCAATGTCCGGCCGGAATTGCGGGATTGGGCGGACGGGCGCGTGCGCTGCCACTACCCGCTCGGCGATGCGAACCGGGACGCCCAGCGTGCCCGCGACGAAGCCGGCCAGGCGACGGAGGCCGTGCGATGAGCAACCCCGTGATCGAAGCGCGCGAGCTGACGCAGATCTACCCGGTCAAGCAGGGGCTCTTCCGCGCCCCGGCACAGCTGCAGGCGGTGAACAAGGTCTCCTTCGCGGTCGAGGCCGGGCGCACGCTCGCCGTCGTCGGCGAATCCGGCTGCGGGAAGTCGACGCTGGCGCGCATGGCGACGCTGATCGAGGCACCGACCTCCGGCGCGCTGACGCTGGACGGGGTCGATGCCGTCTCGCCGCCGGCCAGCGAGCGCAGGCGCCTGCGCCGCACCGTGCAGTTCGTGTTTCAGAACCCCTATGGCTCGCTCAATCCGCGCAAGAAGGTCGGGACGATCCTGGAGGAGCCGCTCAAGATCAACACCGACCTCTCCCCGGCCGAGCGCACCGAGAAGGCGCGCGCGATGATGGCCAAGGTGGGCTTACGCCCCGAGCACTATGCCCGCTACCCGCACATGTTCTCGGGCGGCCAGCGCCAGCGCATCGCGATCGCGCGCGCGCTCATCCTCTCGCCCAAGGTCGTGGTGGCCGATGAACCGGTCTCGGCCTTGGACATCTCTATCCAGGCGCAGGTGCTGAACCTGCTCGCCGACCTGCAAGACGAGCTGAAGCTGGCCTATCTCTTCATCTCGCACGATCTCAGCGTCGTCCGCCATATCGCCCATGACGTGATGGTGATGTATCTCGGCAATGCCATCGAGCATGGGCCGAAGGAGCGCATCTACGCCCGCCCGCTGCACCCCTACACGCAGGCACTGCTCGCCTCGACGCCGCGCGTCGATGCCGGCAAGCGCCAGCGCATCATCCTGCGCGGGGAACTGCCCTCCCCGCTCAACCCGCCAAAGGGCTGCGTGTTCTCGACCCGCTGTCCCCATGTGACCGATCGCTGCCGCGTCGAGCGCCCGGAAAAACGCGAGGTCGATGGCCGCCAGGTCGCCTGTCACTATGCCGAGGATTTCCTCGCCAAGGCGGCCTGACCCGTTGGAAACACGACTTGGGTCAGGAGAGCCCCGGAGCCGTGTTCCGGGGGCCGCCTGAACTCAGACAGAAGCGTCGATCTGGCGCCGGACGGCAATGGCGATGTCCGGGCGGTCGGTCGTGAAGGCGCTCACGCCGTCCGAAAAGGCCTTGCGGATCGCCGGCTCGTCATGGGCACCGTAATAGCCCAGCGTCACCGCCTCGCCGCGGCAGGTCTCGCCATCGCCATCCTGTGCCTGGGTGATGCGGATGGCGATCTCTCGCACACCGGCCGCGCGCGCCTCGCGGCAGAGCGCGCGCAGATCGCGAACGGGCGGCGCGAGCAGCTTGTCGGCGACGAGCCAGATCGTCGGCACCGTCGGCGCAAGGCGCAGGAGTTCCGCCAGCGTCGGCAGATCGAAGGAGGTTAAGGTCGTGCGATCGAGCAGGCGCCTTTCCTGCAACCGCGCCACGACCTGTGCCTCGATCCCGGGATAGCGCTCGCCGCCCTGTCGCGTCTTCAATTCGATGCGCAGCCTGATGCCGCTCGGTTCGAGGATATCCAGGACCTCATCGAAGCTCGGGACGGTTTCGCCATCCGTTCCGACCAGTTCCACGGCCTGAAGCTCGGCCCAGTCCATCTCGCCGACAGCCCCGGAGCCTGACGCGGTCCGACCGAGCAGGGGATCGTGATGGACGACAAGAACGCCGTCGCGGCTGCGATGGATGTCGAACTCGATGAAATCCACGGGGAGAACCGCGGAATTGCGGAAGGCGAGGCGGCTGTTCTCGGGCCAGATTCTGGCCCCGCCGCGATGTGAGGCGATGTCCGTCATATCCCTGTCACCGTGCGGGGAGATGTCTGCTTATGCAATATAAATTGCCGATGATCGAGTCTGCAATTTAACTTGCATATCGCTGCAAGGCTCCGTTACGCTGCCTTCATGGGAGACACGATGAACCTGACGGAGATCATCGCGGCGCGCCGGGACGAGCTGACCGAGTCTGACCGGCGACTGGTCGAGGTTCTCCTCGCCAATCGCACGGCAGGCAGCTTCCTGCCGTCGCACAAGGTCGCCGAACAGGCCGGCGTGCACGCCTCGACAGCCGGCCGTCTCGCCCGCAAGCTCGGCTTCGCCTCCTATCGCGAGATGCGCGGCGCGCTGCAGGACACCGTGGTTGCCGATCTCGACGCATCGGTGCGCGTGCAGCGCCGGCTCGACCGAGTTCGCGGCGATTCCCTGCTCGGCTCGGTCGTCGAAGGCGAAATCCGCGCCCTCGGTAACCTAGTCAACCAGATCACGGATGCGGAAATCGTCGCCGCCGCCGCGATGATCAGGCAGGCCGGGCGCATCCTCGTCGCGGGCGAGGGTCATGCCAGCAGTCTCGCCGACATGTTCGTGCGGCGTCTCGTCAGGTCCGGATACCGCGCCGCGGTCATTGCCCATGCCGACTGGCAGGCGGCCGACCAGTTGCTCGGCCTCGCCGCCGGCGACGTCGTCGTCGCCATGATCTTCCGCCACGAAAGTCCGGCGGTGGCACGGCTGGTGTCCTGCGCCCGCGAGATCGGCGCCGCCACGCTGCTGATCACCGACCGGCGCACCGGCGTCCCCGTCTGCGACAGGCAACTCGTCGCCGCTCGCGGCGAACAGGGCGAGTTCCATTCGCTGACCGTACCCATGACGATCTGCAACACGCTGATCCTTGAATTGTCACGCACCGATGACGGCCGCTCGCTGAAGACGCTCGCGAAGGTCGAGACCCTGCAACGCCTGTTTCGCGGCAAGCCTGGATAGGGCTGTCGCATCGACGAACGACGGAACACCAAACGATTCCTGTCCGATGGGAGGATACAATGACCAATTCGACGACAAGCAAGGCGCCACTCGCTATTGCGCTCGGCGCAAGCCTCGCGATCGCAGCCGGCTCGGCTGCCATCGCACAGGAGCGCCCCGCGCTAACGGTCGCTGTCAACGAGCTCGCCCGCTCGCTCGACCCGGGCGAGCATACCGGCAATGTCGACATCCGGATCTACTATTCGATCTTCGACACGCTGATCCGGCGCGACTTCGCCAAGCCGAAGGCCGATGGCGGCGCCAATCTGGTGCCCGGCCTCGCCGAAAGCTGGGCCTGGACCACGCCGACCACCTTCGACCTGAAGCTGCGCCGCGGCGTCGTCTGCCACGATGGCAGCCCGTTCGATGCCAATGACGTGCTGGCGACCTTCTCGCCGGATCGCCTCTGGGGGCCGAAGGCCTATTATCCGGAAGGCCGCGTCTATTTCGGCAATTTCACCAATGTCGAGAAGCTCGACGACTTCACCGTGCGGATCACAGTGGCGCAGCACGATCCGATCATCGAGCATCGCCTGTCGAGCTACATGTCCTTCGCGATCTGCGACGAGCCGTGGAACGCCTTCCGCAAGGAGGGCGTCGATTCCAAGGTCTGGATGGATCAGGCCGCCAAGGCGCTGCGCTGGAAGCCGGTCGGCACCGGCCCCTACAGCTTCGTCGACTACCAGAAGAACGACAAGGTGACGCTCGCCGCCTTCGACCGCTATTTCGGCGGAGCGCCCGCCGCCAAGACCATCACCTTCCGCTCGGTCCCCGAGGTCGCGGCACGCGTCGCCGGCCTCGTCGCCGGCGATTTCGACATCGCCGTCGAACTGCCGCCGGACCAGTGGGATGGTTTGAAGCGCTACAAGGACGTCTCGGTGAAGACCGAGCCGCTGGAGAACAGCCATGTCCTCCAGTTCAACACCAGCGACCCCGTGCTCTCCGACAAGAAGCTGCGCCATGCCATGAGCCTCTCGATCGACCGCAAGGCGCTGATCGACGCACTCTGGAAGGGGCAGACCTATACGCCGAACGGCCACCAGCTCCCGAGCTTCGGGCCGATGTATGTGAAGGACAACAAGGGCTACGCCTATGATCCGGCGCTGGCCAAGAAGCTGCTGGCGGAAAGCTCCTACAAGGGCCAGGAGATCTCCTACCGCCTGATCCCGAACTACTACCTCTACAATGTCGAGGCGGCGCAGGTGATTCAGGAGATGTGGCGCGCGGTCGGCATCAATGCCCGCATCGACTTCGTCGACAGCTTCAAGGAGGTGCGCAAGCCGGGCGCGCAGGTCTTCGCCTGGTCGAACACCTATCGTGTGCCCGATCCCTCCGGCGCGATCCTGACGCTCTGGGGCCCCGCGAGCGAGAACCAGAAGACCTGGAAGCTCTATGGCGCGAGCGCAGCCTTCAACGACGCTGCGAAGGAACTCACCGACGCGATCGACGAGGCCAAGCGCAAGGCGGCCTTCGCCAAGCTGCTCGTTGCCTTCGAAGACGATATGCCGATGACGATGCTCTACAACCCGGTCACCGGCTATGGCGTGAAGAAGGGCATCGAGTGGACGCCCTACAGCCAGTATTACATGGACTTCCGCCCCTCGAACTTCTCGCTGGCCGCGAAGTGACGGGGAGCGAACGCAGGACCGGGACCGACCGGAGTGGCGATACGCTGCTCTCCGTCGAGGGCCTGACCGTCGGCTTCCGCACCGCCAGGGGCTATGCCGACATCCTGCACGCGGTCTCCTTCACTGTCCGGCCGGGCACGA
>JAEWKP010000420.1 GCA_023393655.1 Pseudomonadota bacterium
GCCGCCTTCATCATCAACACCAACCCGATCATGACCGCCGTGCTCGCCATGATGATCCTCGGTGAGCGCTTCAGCCTGACGGCATGGCTCGGCACGGCCATCTCCTTCGCCGGCATCGGCGTGATCGCGCTCGGCAAGGGGCTCGATGTCGAGATCGGCATCAGCGTGCTGCTGATCCTCGGTGCCGCCTTCTGCAATGCGATCACGACCGTCGTTCAGAAGCCGCTCTTCGCCCGCTACAAGCCGCTCCATGTTGCCGCCTGGAACATGGCGATCGGCGGCTTCGTGCTGCTGCCCTTCCTGCCTTCGGCGATTGAGCAGGCGCAGGCTGCTCCCCCGATTTCGTTCTGGTCGGTGGTCTATCTCGCGGTGGTGCCGAGCCTGATCGCCTACGGCACTTGGGCGATCACGCTCTCGCGCCTGCCGGCCGCCCGCGCCTCGAATTTCCAGTACGCCGTGCCGCCGATGGCGATGCTGATCGGCTTCCTCTGGCTCGGCGAAATCCCCACGGTCTTCGGCCTGATCGGCGGCGCCATGGCGCTGGCCGGAGTGGTCGTCGTCAACCTGAAGCGGTGACTCGGCTTGACGCTGGAACCTCCACCGTCATCCCGGGCAAGCGCAGCGCAGACCCGGGATGACGGTGGAGGGCTCTGCTCTCTACGATGGATCCCGGATCGGCGCCGCTTCGCGGCTTGTCCGGGATGACGCAGGGGTGGGAAAACGGCGTAGATACTTCCGCAGCAGGGCGACCTCAGAACCCCTTCGCCTCCAGCGCCTTCTCGTCGTCGGCGATATAGTCGCGGATGACGGGCACGGCGCTCTTGTGCTGGCCGAGCAGGAGCTGGAACACCATGTCGCCGCCGATATCGAAGGAGATCGAGCAGGCGCAGAGATAGAATTCCCACATCCGGGCGAAGCGCTCGCCCATCATCGCGACGACCTCTTCGCGCTTGGCCATGAAGCGCTGGCGCCAGGCCTCCAGCGTCCAGTGATAGTGCCGGCGCCAGAACTCGCAGTCTGAGGCCCAAAGGCCCGTCTGCTCCTGCGCCGCGAAGACCTCAGACAGGGCCGGCGCATAGCCGCCCGGGAAGATGTATTTGTCGAAGAAGGGGCCGGTGAAGCCGGGCGGCCCGACGCGGCCGATACAGTGAACGAGCGCGATCCCGTCCGGCGTCAGCAGGTCGCGGATCCCCCCGAAATACTCGCCGTAATGCGCGACGCCGACATGCTCCATCATGCCCACGGAAACCACGCGGTCGAACGTGCCGCCGAGTTCGCGATAGTCCTTGTTGATGAAGGTCACGGCATCGCCGACGCCGGCCGCCTCCGCGCGCTTCCGGGCAGCTGCCATCTGGTCGGGCGAGACGTTGAGGCCAGTCACGTTGGCGCCGCAGGCCTTGGCGAGATAGATCGCAAGCTCGCCCCAGCCCGAGCCGATATCGAGCACGCTCATGCCGGGCTCGATCTTGAGCTTGGCGGCGAGATGGCGGAGCTTCGCCTTCTGCGCGGCCTCCAGCCCGACCTCAGGACTGCGCCAATAGGCACAGGAATAGGTCATCGTCTCGTCGAGCCAGAGCCGATAGAACTCGGTCGGGATGTCGTAGTGATGCTTGACCTTCCTGCCGGCGACGCCGAGCGGGTTGTGCATCCGCCAGCGCCGGATCTTGAACCGCACCTTGCGGATCGCCTGCTGCAACGGGTCCTTGCGCATCTCGCGGCGCTGCAGCCAGAACAGCGTCAGCAGGTCGTGGATCGTGCCTTCCTCGAAATCGATCCGCCCGTCCATGTAGCCTTCGGCCAGGGCGAGCTCGGGATTGAGGAAGAGTTCGCGTTCGACGCGATTGTCATGGAAGCGCACGGTGACGGCCGGCGCCGTCTTGGTAACGCCGGCAAAGAGCAGTTCCGCCGGCCCGGAGCCGAAGACATGCCGGTTGCCGTCAGGCGTGATGACCGTCAGGCGGCCGTGGCGGATGAACCGCTTGAGCAATCGCGGCAGCAGCAGCATGGAAGCCCCCCGTCTCGATTCGCCAACTAAAGCCGAAACCCGACGCCCTCGAAACCCCCGAAGGTTGCGGAGCCAGCCGGCTTGTGCGTAGTCATCGCGAGATTTCTGCAACCCGAGGGTCGACCGAACACATGTCCTGGCGCGATTTCTGGAATGGCGAGCATTCGATCTACGTCTCGCCGCGCCACAAGGCCCTGCATTATCGCGCCATCGCGACCGACCTGATCGGCCATATCCCCTCAACCGACGCCGTCGTGCTCGACCATGGTTGCGGCGAGGCGCTGGACGCAGCCCGCGTCGCGGCCTCCTGCGGCAAGCTCTATCTCTGCGAGGCGGCGCCGACCGTGCGCGACAAGCTGCGCGCCCAGTTCGGCCGCAAGGACACTATCGTCGTGGTCTCGCCGGAGGAGGTCGAGGCCCTGCCGCCGGCCTCGCTCGACCTCGTCGTCGCCAATTCTCTGCTCCAGTACCTCTCGCGCGACGAACTGAAGGCGCTGCTCGAAATCTGGCGCGACCGCTTGAAGCCCGGCGGCGCACTGATCCTCGCCGACGTCATTCCGCCCGATGTCAGCCCGCTGACCGATGCCTCGCAACTGCTCGCCTTCGCCTGGCGCGGCGGCTTTCTGCTGGCGGCGCTCGGCGGCCTCGTCCGCACCGCCTTTTCGGACTATCGCAAGCTCAGGGCACAATACGGCCTCTCGACCTATACCGCCGAGGCGATCACCGACCTGATCCGCGAGGCCGGCTTCGCCGATGTGCAACGGCCGGGGAATTTCGGCCACAACCCGCACCGCATGACCTTCAAGGCAATCAAGGCCGCGATATAGACGAAAGTAGAATTCGATCCGGAAATTCGTCGCCCGAACAGCGATATTCCCTTACGGAATATCGCTATACGCCTTGATTTGACGCTTCAAGTATGGCTTTGACCGCGGCTTGCCCCGCGAGATTGCCGTGCAGGACCAGTTCAACTGTCCCTATTGCGAAGCTGCGCTCAACAAGAGCGTGTTGTCCTGCCGTAGCTGCGGCCGGGATCTCACGCCCGTGCTGCCGCTGCTGCACCGTCTCGATGCGCTGGAAGATCGCCTTGCAGCCGTCGAGAAGCGGGCCGAAGAGGATCGTGCCGCACTCGCTGCCGCGCAGGTAGCCGAACCGGTCAGGGCTGCGGCCTTCAACCCCTTAGAAGCACTGCAGGACCCGGCGCCCACCCCCCTCGGGCTCGCGCGCCGGCGCTTCTGGGTGCTGCCCTTCGGCCTCGTGCTGTTGCTGCTCGCCTATTGCGCGGTCATCCTCTGGCTCGACCTGCCGCTCTGGACCCTGCGTCTCGCCTCGATCGCGATCCCCTTCCTGACCGGCCTGATCTATTTCGGCATCCGCCCGCGCCTGATCGCCTTCGATATCGGCGTCGCGATCGTCTTCGCGATTTTTTCTGTCGCAACCATGAACGCGTTGCTGGGCTGGCACGACAACATACCGCTCCTTCCGCAGGGGCCGGCAGCCTGGCGCGAGACTTCGTTCTACGCGCTGAGCATCGGCGCCTCGATGTTCTCGGGGATGTTGCTGCGCGTGACGCAGGCTGCGCTGACCGCGCGCGGCCTCGTTTCGCTGCCGGAACTGCGAAAGGGGCTGCAGGCCGTCCACGGCAAGGTGCCGATGGAAACGCTGAAGACGATCGAAACGACCATCCTGATGGCCGGCACCGCCATTTCCGCAGTCGCCGGCCTCATCGCCGCAATCCTGGGAGTGAAATAGGACGATGATGAAGTCTGTGCTCGCTCGGCACATTCTGCCTGCCGTTCTCGCCACCGCCGTCCTGCAGACGGCGGTCCAAGCTGCCGACCCGATCCTCCTCATCACCCGAGAGGAGGCCGGCCTACCGACCGCGCCGAAGACCGTGGCGAGCACGCGCAACCTGACGCGCGGCCCCGGCATCGACACCCTGCCGACCCCGGACAAGGGCGTCGACGGCAAGCCCTTCCGCCTCGCCGTGCGCTTCATGCCGAGCAACGGCGTGCCGATCGATCCGGCGACCGTGCGCGTCTTCTACCGGCGCCAGCCGCCGATCGACATCACCCAGCGGATCAAGCCGTTCATCACGCCCGCCGGGATCGATGCGCCCTCGGTCGTCGTCCCGAGCGGCAGCCATGTCATCGAGATCGAGGCTACCGACAAGGAAGGCCGCGTGGGCCGCAGACAGCTCACGCTGACCGTCGCCCCGACGCAGTAACAGCCGGACAGGGCGGCGCGAGCCTATGGCCTCACGCCGCCC
>JAEWKP010000055.1 GCA_023393655.1 Pseudomonadota bacterium
GCCATCGACGGCAAGCCGCTCGACGCTTCCGCCTACACGGTGACGCCGCAGGCGCTGACGATCCCGAACCCGCCGCGGCATGATTTCACGCTGACGATCGAGACCGAGCTCGACCCCTCCGCCAATACCAAGCTGATGGGGCTCTATCGCTCCTCGAAAGTCTATTGCACGCAGTGCGAAGCCGATGGCTTCCGCCGCATCACCTATTTCCTCGACCGGCCGGACGTGATGAGCGTCTACACGGTCAGGCTCGAGGCGGCCAAGGCCGAGGCGCCGGTGCTGCTGTCCAACGGCAATCTCGTCGCGGCCGCCGAACTGCCCGGCGGCGACCGGCATTTCGCCGTCTGGCACGACCCGCATCCCAAGCCGGCCTATCTCTTCGCGCTGGTCGGCGGGGCGCTCGACCATGTCCGGCAGGATTATGTCACCGCCGACGGCCACAAGGTCGAGCTCGCCGTCTATGTCGAGCCCGGCAAGGCCGAGCGCGCCGGCTGGGCTCTCGATTCACTGGTGCGCTGCATGCGCTGGGACGAGCAGGTCTTCGGCCGCAACTACGATCTCGACATGTTCAACGTCGTCGCCGTATCCGATTTCAACATGGGGGCGATGGAGAACAAGGGCCTCAACATCTTCAACGACAAATACGTGCTGGCCGATCCGCAGACCGCGACGGACGGCGACTACGCCTCGATCGAGGCGATCATCGCGCATGAGTATTTCCACAACTGGACCGGCAACCGCATCACCTGCCGCGACTGGTTCCAGCTCTGCCTGAAGGAAGGCCTCACCGTCTTCCGCGACCAGGAATTCTCCTCCGACGAGCGCTCGCGCCCGGTGAAGCGCATCGCCGATGTCCGCACCCTGCGCTCGACCCAGTTCTCGGAGGATGCCGGCCCCCTCGCCCATCCGGTCCGGCCGCGCGCCTACAA
The DNA here is from genome assembly GCA_023393655.1 of Pseudomonadota bacterium. GTDB lineage: Bacteria > Pseudomonadota > Alphaproteobacteria > Rhizobiales > Beijerinckiaceae > Allobosea. The sequence goes on from JAEWKP010000055.1 coordinate 930, forward strand.
GGAAATCAACAACTTCTACACGCCGACGGTCTATGAGAAGGGCGCGGAGGTGATCCGCATGCTCAAGGTCCTGATCGGCGACGATGCGTTCAAGCGCGGCATGGACCTCTATTTCGAGCGCTGCGACGGCACCGCCGCGACGATCGAGGAATTCCTCGCCTGCTTCGCCGAGACCTCCGGCCAGAACCTCGATCATTTCGCCAGGTGGTACGAGCAGGCAGGCACGCCGACCATCGTCGCCTCCGGTCGCTACGACGCGTCTGCGAAGCGCTACACGCTCGACCTGGCGCAGAGCACGCCAACGACGCCCGGCCAGGCCGAGAAGCTTCCCGTCGTGTTGCCGATCAAGCTCGGTCTCGTCGGCCCGAAGGGCGACCTGCCGCTGAAGACCGCCTCGAACGCCTATGCCGGCGACGGGCTTGTCGTGCTTGACCAGCCGTCCCTGTCTGTCACCTTCGAGGATGTCGCGGAAGCGCCGATCCCCTCGCTGATGCGCGGCTTCTCCGCCCCGGCACGGCTCGATCTCGATCTTTCGGATGCCGACCTGCTGCGGCTGTTCTCGGCCGACAGCGATTCCTTCAACCGCTGGCAGTCGCTGCAGAGCGTCGCGACGCGCGTGCTCGTGGCGGCCGGCAAGCCCGGCGCCGATGCGGATGTGCTGGCAGCAACCGCCGGCAAGCTCGGCGAAGCACTGCGTGGCTTCCTCAAGGCGGACGGGCTGTCCGACCCGGCCTTCGCGGCGCAGGTGCTGCGCCTGCCCGCGCCCGCCGACATCGCCCGCGAAATCGGCGGGGATGTCGATCCCGACGCGATCTTCGCCGCCCATCGCAAGCTGTCGGCCGCGATCGGCACTGCCCTGCTCAGCGAATTGCCGGGCCTGCGCGGAGCCCTCGCGGCAAGCGGCGCCTACCGCCCTGATGCCGCCTCCGCCGGACGGCGGGCTCTGCGCAACGAATTGCTCGGGCTCGCGGCACTCGCCGCTCCGAATGATGCGGCCGATCTCTGTGAGCAGCAATTCGCCGATGGCGACAACCTGACCGATCGCCTCGCGGCGCTCGCGGCGATGACGCTGATCCCGGGCGAGCGCCGCGAAGCCCTGATCGCGCGCTTCGCCGAGGCCTATGCGGGCGAGCCGCTGGTGCTCGACAAATGGCTGATGGCGCAGGCGCTGATCGCCGAACCCGGCACGCTGGAGCGCGTCAAGACGCTGATGCGGCACCCCGCCTTCTCGCTTGGCAATCCCAATCGCGTGCGGGCGCTGATCGGCGGCTTCGCGGCGAACCTCACCCAGTTCAACCGGGCAGACGGTGCAGGCTACGAGTTCGTCGCCGATATCGTCGTCGCGCTCGACAAGACCAACCCGCAGGTCGCCTCTCGCCTGCTCGGCTCGTTCAAGAGCTGGCGCATGCTGGAGCCCGGCCGCAAGCGCCTGGCGCAGGAGGCTCTGAGCACCGTTGCGCGGCTGCCGAACCTGTCGCGGGACGTCGCCGACATCGCCGAAAGAGCGCTCGCCTGAGCGCTCTCCGGAATGGTTAACGTCGACCTGTCCAAAAGATTAACGTTTCATTACCCGCGCAGGATTCATCGGCACAAGCACTGCAACCTAAAGGAGAATTCGATACTCCTGACTCAACTCAGGGCTAGACAAACCGAGGCGCCCGGATTCAACTGACAGTGATTCGCGGGGATGCGGCACGTCTCCCGATCTTACTGACGGTAAAGTTCCGAAGGGGGACCGGGCATGTCGCGTGCCAACGCGGGCTGCGCACCTGTGCGCGCCGA
>JAEWKP010000072.1 GCA_023393655.1 Pseudomonadota bacterium
CTCGTGAACTGGTCGCGGGGCCTGCACCTCACCCCTACCCTCTTCTTACAGGAGAGGGTTCCCGCGGGTATTGGTGTCGTTAACCGCCTAAACCAGCGCAGGCACGCCGAGTTCGATCGTCTCGCCATCGGCGGGGATGCGCAGGCGCCGTGTATCGACGCCACGCTCCTTCGCCGCCTTGCGCAAAGCTATGCGGCTGACAGTGGCATGGTCGAGCGCTTCCATATGCGTCGCGATCACGGTCGCCAACGGGAAGGCCTCCGCGAGATCGAGCGTCTGCTCGTCATCCATCACGATCAGCGTATTGTCCCACATCGCGCCGCAGGAATGCGTGACGATCACGTCCGGCCCCGTCGCCGTCGCGGCATCGCGGAGCGGCGGGTAGAGCACGCTGTCACCACACCAGTAGAGCGTCGGCTCGCCCGGCGCCTCGAAGCTCAGGCCCATCACAGGCCCCATCTTGTCGACGACGGCGCCGGTGCCGTGCTGCGCCGGATGCCGCTTCAGGATGATCGGCCCCAGCCTGACATAGCAGTCGACCGCCGTGATCGAGGAAAAGCCCGCCTGTGCGATCGCGGCTTCGTCGCCCGGGCGGCAGATGATCGGCAGATTCTTCGGGATGCGCTCCTTAGCCACCTCGTCGAAATGATCGGCATGGAGATGCGAGACGATCACGGTATCGACGCCCGCGATGATGTCCTCGATCGGCTCGGGCAGATCGACCATCGGGTTCTCCGAGCGCCCGGTGAACGAGCGGCGGCTATGGCGCGGGCCGAAATCCGGGTCGATCAGGAAGGTCCTGCCGCCATAGGTGAGCTTCAGCGTCGCGTTGCGGAGAAGTTTGAGCTTCATATCCGTCGGCTCCTCATCTGGGACCGGCATTGTTCCGCATCCCGTCACGATGAAACCAGTTCGGATTTGTGAAGCACTTCCCACGTTCGCGTGACGTATCAGGCGGCGGCGAACTGCCCGTATGGTACGCTTTCGCGCGCCTTGCGCAGCGCGCTCGCCCACCAATGCAGCTGTGCCAGCATCGTCGCCATCGCCTGTTCGGCCCGGTCGGCGTCGAGCAGGCGGCCCTCCGCATCGAAGCGGCTCCAGACATCGGCGAAGGCGACGCCATCGCGGATCGGCGCGGCATGCAGTTCCCCGAAGACGAGGCGCAATTGCTCGACGGCACGCAGGCCGCCCGAGATGCCGCCATAGGAAACGAAACCGACCGGCTTGCCGCGCCATTCCGGCCCCACCGCGTCGATCAGGAATTTCAGGATCGCCGGATAGCCGCGATTGTATTCCGGCGTCACCACGACGAAGCCGTCGGCCCAGCCGATGATAGTCCTGAGCTCTTCAAGCGCCGGGTGCTTGCCGCTGACATGGCGCGGCGGCAGGTCGATCTCGCCGGGATCGACGACTGCGAGGTCGAACGGGCCGTCGCCGGCGATCTGCGAGATCGCCCAGCCGGCAACCTTGTCGCAGAAACGGCCTTCGCGGCTGCTGCCATAGATCAGGGCGAGCCTGATCCGCGTATCGACCTTCTGGTGCATGGAAACGCTCCGGTTTGCATCACGGGAGCGGGGCTTATAGAACCTCAAGTAAGGTTAAGGTCAAGAGGCGTTTCGGATGTCCCGGCAGGCGCATTTTCCGATCGAACTCAGCGTCGGCGATGTCGCCCGCCGCAGCGGGCTCGCCGTCTCGGCATTGCATTTCTACGAGGCGGAAGGGCTGATCCGCAGCCATCGCACGCAGGGCAACCAGCGCCGCTATGCCCGCGAGGTGCTGCGCCGGGTTGCGATCATCAAGGTGGCGCAGCGCGCCGGCATTCCGCTGAAGACCATCCGCGAGGCTTTCAAGGCCCTGCCGCAGGAGCGCACGCCGACCGTCGCAGACTGGACGCGGCTCTCGTCAGCCTGGAAGCAGGAGTTGGAACGCCGCATCGACCGCTTGACGCGCTTGCGCGATCACCTGAACGGCTGCATCGGTTGCGGCTGTCTCTCGGTGCGGGATTGCCCGTTGCACAACCCGCTCGACCGCCTGGCAGAGGAGGGGCCGGGGCCGCGCCTCCTTGATCCCGAGTGAGGCTCAGCCTGCCTTGTAGAGCATATCGAGCGGCATCCGCGCCACATCGGCCATAAGGGCGGCGAAGCCCTTCGCCTGAAGCGCGGCCGTGGCCTTGCCCTTCGCCGCAGTCGCGAGGCTGGCATCACCGGCGGCACCGGCGCGGTTCACGTCCTGCGCCATCCAGGCGAAGGCATGCGGGCCGGTCGGGCGCAGATGGGTATAGCCCTCCTCAGCCATGGTCAGCGTATGGGGCTTGAACAGCTGGGCTTGGCTCATATCGACGAGGTCCGGCCGGAAATGCAGCATCAGCGAGGTCTCGACATCGCCGCCATGGATGCCGTGGCGGATGTCGAGGTCGCCATAGAGCCCGTCCGGCAGTCCGAAGGACATCCAGGCCGTGCAGACGGCGAGCATGCCGTGATCGACGCGCAGCTCCCGCGCCGCGATCTTCATCGGGTCGACATTGCCGCCATGGGAGGTGGTCAGCACGAGCTTGCGCAGGCCCGCCCGCTTCACGCTCTCGCCGATCTCGATCCAGGAGCGGACGGCGCTTTCCCAGCCGATCGTCACCGTGCCCGGCGAATGCAGGTGCTCGTTCGATTTGCAGACGGCCTGCGTCGGCAGGACGAGCACATCGAGATCATCAGGCACCAGCGGCATCGCTTCCGAGAGCATCCCGTTCATCACGGTCGTATCGACCGAAACGGGCAGATGCGGGCCATGCTGCTCGATTGCGGCCAGCGGCAGCACCGCAACGGTGCGATCGGGTGAAAGCCCGGCGAAGTCGGAACTCTTCAGGTCGCCCCAGAAACGTGCGGTCATGATCAGGCCTGTCAGGAGCCGGCGCGATTGCCGTGTTTCTGTGCAGAAACCCGGCGGCGTGGCGTTGCATTGTCCCGCTGTCCTATCGCATGGGATAAGCACAGGGGCCAGTGACCGGCCCGGCCGCAGCCTGAGGGGAGAGAGCGAGATGACGACGATGAAATATCGCGTGAACCGGCGTGCCGCGCTCGGGCTGATCGGCGGCTCCACCGCCTCGCTGCTGATCCCCGTGCCAGGCGCGCGCGTCAACGCGCAGACGCTCGACAAGGTCAGCTACCAGACCAATTGGCGCGCCCAGACCGAGCATGGCGGCTTCTATCTCGCCGCAGCCAACGGCATCTACAAGAAATACGGGCTCGACGTGGATATCCGCCCCGGCGGCCCGCAGCAGAACCCGACCCAGCTTCTGCTCGGCGGCCGCGTCGACATGATCATGGGCAACTCGCTTGAGGCGCTCAGCTTCGCGCATGAGAACCTGCCCTTCCTCTGCATCGCCTCGATCTTCCAGAAGGACCCGCAGGTCCTGATCTCGCATCCCGGCCAGGGCAACGACACGCTCGCCGATCTCAAGGGCAAGCCGATCCTGATCGCGGCGCAAGCCCGCGTCGGCTTCTGGCCCTTCCTGAAGCTGAAATTCGGCTTCCAGGACGAGCAGATCCGGCCCTACACCTTCAACATGGCGCCGTTCCTGGCCGACAAGAAGCTGACGCAGCAGGGCTTCCTCTCCTCCGAGCCCTTCGTCATCCGCAAGGCGGGCGTCGATCCGGTCGTGCATCTCCTCGCCGATGCCGGCTTCGAGAACTACAACACCACGATCACGATCTCCCGGAAGATGGTGCAGGAGAAGAAGGAGCTGGTGCAGCGCTTCACCGACGCGACGCTCGAAGGCTGGGCCGAATACATGAAGGGCGGCCCCGGCAACGCCGCCGCCAATGCCCGGATTCTGAAGGACAATCCCGACATGGATCAGGAGAAGATCGATTACGCGCTCAAGGTGATGAACGAGCGCGGCATCGTCGTCTCCGGCGACGCGACGACGCTCGGTATCGGCGCCATGACCGATGCGCGCTGGGCGAGCTTCTACAAGACGATGAGCGAGGCCGGCGTGGTTCCGGCCGGTGTCGACGTGAAGAAGGCCTACAGCCTCGACTTCGTCAACAAGGGCATCGGCAAGGGCTGAGCCGGACGAGCGCTGACGACACGATGACTGTGACGATGAACGAGACGAAGCCGCAATCCGCCGTGGGCACACCGCTGGTGGCGGTCCGGCACGTCTCGAAGCAGTTCGCGAACGGCACGCTCGCCGTTCGCGACGTCGATCTCGAACTGGGGGCAGGGCAGTTCATCAGCCGGCTCGGCCCCTCCGGCTGCGGGAAAGCGACGCTGCTGCGCATGATCGCGGGCCGCGGCGCGCCGAGCGCCGGCACGATCACCTGGCCGGGCGAGACCGGCGCGGCGCAAGGCAGCGCCGGTCATGGTGCCCGCGATCTCGGCTTCGTCTTCCAGGACCCGACGCTGATGCCCTGGGCCAATGCGCTGGCCAATGTGATGTTGCCGCTGAAGCTCAAGGGCATCGGACGGGCCGAGGCCGAGGCGCGTGCCGCCGAGATGCTGGCGCTGGTCGGCCTCAAGGGCTTCGAGAAATCCTATCCGCGCGAGCTCTCGGGCGGCATGAAGATGCGCGTCTCGATCGCCCGCGCGCTGGTGATGCGGCCAAAGATCCTGCTGATGGACGAGCCTTTCGCGGCGCTCGACGAGATCACCCGCCACCGCCTCAACGACGACCTGCTGGCGCTATGGGAGCGCGAGCGCTTCACGGCGGTCTTCGTCACCCATTCGGTCTTCGAGTCGGTCTATCTCTCGCAGCGCATCGTGGTGATGGCGGCGCGGCCCGGCCGGGTCATGGCCGATCTTTCGGTCGATGCCGCCTATCCGCGCGACGAGCTGTTCCGGACCTCCGGCGAATACGCCCATCTCTGCCGCGTCGCCTCGACCAAGCTGAAGGAGGCGATCGGCCAATGAGCGTGCCCGTCGAAACCTTGCGCCCGGATGGCACCGTGCGCAGGCGCAACCTGTAGCCATGACCGAGGCCCGCATCCTCGGCCTGCCAGCCAGCGTCTGGCCGCGCATCCTCGCCCCGCTGGTGATCGGCATCGCCGTGCTGGCGCTCTGGGAATTCGCTGTGCGCTGGAACGAGATTCCGCACTATGTCCTGCCGGGGCCGATCCTGGTCGGGCAGACGCTGGTCGCGGACTGGGGCACGCTCTCGGGCTCGCTCTGGGTCACGCTGAAGATCACCTTCATGGCGCTGGCGGCTGCGGTCGTGGTCGGCGTGACGCTCGCCGTGCTGTTCAGCCAGTCGAAATGGCTGGAGATGGCGCTCCTGCCCTATGCCGTCATCCTGCAGGTCACGCCGATCGTCGCCATCGCCCCGCTGATCATCATCTGGGCCAACGATATCGACCTGTCGCTGCTGATCTGCGCCTGGATCGTCGCCTTCTTCCCGATCCTGTCGAACACGATCCTGGGTCTGAACTCGGCCGACCATAACCTCGTCAACCTGTTCGAACTCTACGGCGCCTCGCGCTGGCAGACGATGCGCTATCTCAAGCTGCCGGCGGCGCTGCCGTATTTTCTGGCGGGGTTGAAGGTATCTGGCGGCCTCGCGCTGATTGGCGCAGTGGTCGCGGAGTTCGTCGCCGGCACCGGCGGCAGCGCTTCGGGGCTGGCCTATCGGATACTGGAAGCGGGCTATCAGCTCAAGATTCCGCGCGTCTTCGCGGCACTGGTGATGATCTCGCTCTCGGGTGTCGCGATCTTCCTGGCCACGAGCCTGATATCGCACCTGCTGCTGCACCGCTGGCACGAAAGCGCCATCCGCCGCGAGAACTGAGGAGCCCGCCCGGCGAAACTAGACGAAATAGGCGAGCTTGCGATCGGCCGGCAGTGCGTCGATCTCGCGCAAGGTGGTTTGCGGAGGGCTCGCGGTCAGGCGCGCAGGTTCCGGCTGTGCGTCGACCGGATCGCTGAAGACGATATCGTCATCGAGCAACGGAACGGTGGCGAAACGCGCTTCGGGTGCCGCCCGGCCGGTGAAATCCAGCGGGGCCGGCTCGCGGCCCCCGGTGGCGACGCCGAGATCCTCATAGTGGCGCGGCGCGGAGGAGGGGGCCGGCACGGTCATCGCGTCCGCGGTGGCCGCCATCGCCTCGAAGCTCACACTGCTCTCGCGTGCGGCTTCACCGAAGGCCCGCAGGCTCGAATCCAGCATGGCGATGGTGTCGGCGATCTTGTCGATGCGCTGGACCACGCTGTCGACGATGCCGATCGCCGTCGAGATTTCGGCGGCGCGGCGGTCGAGCGCATCGCAGGCTTCGTCGTCCGCACCGGTCTCGCGCAGGGCCCAGGCAGCCTCCTGGATGCTCTCGGTCGCGGCTAGCACCGAGCCGGCGGCCTTTTCGATCTGGGCGGCGAGCCCGGACGAGCGGGCCTCGGCCCTGCCGCTGATGCGTTCGAGATCGGTGCGCAGGTCGCTTATCAGCGCTGCCGCCTCGATCAGGTTGGTCTCCCGGCTCGTCTCCTGCACGCCGAGCCCGACGACCCGTTCGATCCGCTGGATCGCGCCGAGCAGTTGCATCGTGTCCGCCTGCCGGTTGCGCTTGGCATACTCAACCATGAACCAGCGGCCACGCGCCGTCTCCATGACCGCGGCTTCGATCGCCTCGTAATCCGCCTCGGTCAATGGTGTCAGCGAGCGTGCGTCGCCCATGACGAATCTGCCTTCGAAGGACCGGCCGAATCAGCAGGGCGGTCGTGACGTGATGGCCGAGCCTGCCTTGCGATTTCTTAAGGAATCGCTGCCTGGGCCGTGTATTCGCGCAAACCGCAGGCGAAGCCGCGGTTCTTCGCTTCCCGGGCCTTCAGCAACGGAGCGGAAGCAGCTGCAATGCCCGACGCTTGCCAAGTGGGCGCGGCACGGCAATACAGGGCACGGGGTGGAGGATGGTGCGGCCGGCAGCGCTAGGCCGCACGGGGCCGTTTCGGCCAGGGACAGGGACCTCACGGCGAGATGGCGAGCCTCGATACCGCCGAACCGCAGGCGACCTTCCGCGATGATGCGGGCACGCTCGCGGTGGCTCTCTCGGGCTCGTGGAGCGCCGAGCGCGCCCCGCACATCGAGGAGCTGATCGGCGAAATCACGAAAAGCCTGACGAACGCCGGCGCCCGGATCGATCTGTCCGAGGTGACGCGGCTGGATACGCTCGGTGCCTATGTCCTCAACCGTCTCAAGGCCCGACAGGAGCGGGACGGCGTCGAGGTCGAGCTTGTCAGCAGCAGGCCCGAGCACGGCATTCTCCTGGCCGAAGTCCAGGTCCATGACGACGATCCGCCGAAGCCGCATCGACATTTCAGGGTCGTCGATGTCCTCGTCGATATCGGCGAGGGGGTGGTGCGCTTCGGGCGCGACATGGTGGGCGGCGCCATGTTCCTCGGCGAGGTTGTGGTCGGCTCGGCCAGCGTCGTCCTCGGCCCGCGCAAGTTCCGGGGACCGTCGCTGGTCAACCAGATCGAGCTGATCGCCTTCAACGGCGCGCCGATCATCATGCTGATCTCGTTCCTCGTCGGTTGCATCGTCGCGCAGCAGGGCATTTTCCAGCTCCAGCAATTCGGCGCCTCCGCCTTCGTCGTGAATCTGACCGGCATCCTGATCCTGCGCGAGCTCGCGGTGCTGCTGACCTCGATCATGATCGCAGGGCGTTCGGGCTCGGCCTTCACCGCCGAGATCGGCTCGATGAAGATGCGCGAGGAAATCGATGCCCTGCGCGTGATGGGCCTCGACCCGATCGAGGTGCTGATCGTGCCACGCATCCTCGCGCTGATCATCTCGCTGCCGATCCTCACCTTCATCTCGGCGATGGCGGGGCTGGTCGGCGCCGGGCTGGTGGCCTGGCTCTACGGCGGCATCGGCGTCGATACCTTCCTCGCCCGGCTGCAATCGGTCATTACCTGGAAGCATTTTGCCGTCGGCCTGATTAAGGCGCCCTTCATGGCCTTCGTCATCGGATTGATCGCCTCGATCGAGGGGCTCGCGGTCAAGGGCTCGGCGGAATCGCTCGGCCGTCAGGTCACGGCTTCGGTGGTGAAGGCGATCTTCATGGTCATCGTCGTCGACGGTCTCTTCGGCATGTTCTTAGCCTCGATCGAGTTCTGACGATGGTGCAGCAAACCACGTCGCCCCCCGATCGGATTCAGGCCCCCGGCGAGCCCGAGACCGTCATTCGCGTCCGCGACCTCAAGGTCGCCTTTGGTGACAAGGTCATCATGGACGGGCTCGATCTCGACGTGCTGCGCGGCGAGATTCTTGGCTTCGTCGGAGGCTCCGGCCAGGGCAAGTCGGTGCTGACGCGCACGATCCTCGGCCTCGTGCGCAAGCGGCGCGGGACGATCGAGGTCTTCGGCGAGGATGTCGACGATCTCAACCTGCAGCAGCGCCGCGTGCTCGAGCGGCGCTTCGGCGTGATGTTCCAGCAGGGCGCACTGTTCTCGGCCCTGCCGGTCAAGCAGAACATCCAGGTGCCGATGCGCGAATATCTTCACCTTTCCCCGGATCTGCTCGACGAGCTGGCGATGGTGAAGCTCGATCTTGTCGGCCTGCCGCGCGACGCTGCCGACAAGGCACCGTCAGAGCTCTCCGGCGGCATGATCAAGCGGGCGGCGCTGGCCCGCGCGCTGGCGCTCGATCCCGAGATCGTCTTCCTGGACGAGCCGACATCGGGGCTGGACCCGATCGGCGCCGCCGAGTTCGACGACCTCATCATGACCCTGAAGCAGACGCTGGGGCTGACCGTCTTCATGGTAACCCACGATCTCGACAGCCTGTATCATGCCTGCGACCGAATCGCCGCTCTGGCGGACAAGAAGGTGATCGCGGTCGGCACGCTGGCGACGATGCTGGCGTCCGACCATCCATGGTTGAAGGCCTATTTCGGCGGGGAGCGCGCCATGGCCAGGCTGCCGGCGGGAGAGCAGGGACACAGCAGCTAGACCATGGAATCGCGCGCCAATTACGCACTCGTCGGTCTGTTCACGCTCGCGGTCCTCGCGGCGGCTTTCGGCTTCGTCTACTGGTTCAACAGCGGCGGGACCGGGCGCAAGGAAAATGTCCGCGTCATCTTCACCGGCACGGTGACGGGGCTGGGACGCGGATCGAGCGTGCTGTTTAATGGCCTGCGGGTCGGCGAGGTCACCAACATTGAGCTGCAGCCGGACGATCCGCGCCGCATCTACGCGGTGATCCAGGTCGCCAGCACGACGCCGCTGCGCGACGACACGCGCGCGCGCATCGAGGCTCAGGGCCTGGCCGGCGTGGTCGCGCTGCAGCTCATCGGCGGTGACCCATCTGCACCGGTGCTGTTAGCCAAGCCCGGCGAGCCGATGCCGACGATCATCGCGGAGCGCTCCGAACTGCAGGACATCATCGAGACGGTCCGCAACGTCGCGCAGAGGGCCGATGGAATGCTCACGTCGCTCGACGGGTTGATCAAGCAGAACGCCACGCCGATCAACAACACCGTCCGCAATGTCGAAAAGTTTTCGCAGGCGCTCGGCAACAACGCCGAGGGCCTCGACAAGCTGATGGCCGGCTTCGGCAATATCGCCGAGACGATCCAGCCGCTCTCGCAGAAGCTGCAATCTCTGAGCGAGGAGTTGACCGCCGTGGTCCGTTCGGTCGATCGCGAGAAGGTCAGCAGCATTATTGCGAATGTCGACAAGTTCACCGGCGCGCTCGGTGGCTCCAGCGCCGACGTCGCGAAGGTGGTCAAGGACGCGGCCTCGATCTCGGCCAAGCTCGACAAGGCGGCCGATCAGGTCGAGGGCGTGCTGACGGCGGCGAAGGGTTTCCTCGAATCCGGATCTGGTCCCGATGGTCGCAGCGCCTTCCAGGAGGTCGCGGATGCCGCCAAATCGATCCGGACGCTGGCCGACAACCTCGACAAGCGCACGGCCGAGATCACGGCCGGCATCAGCCGCTTCACCGGGCCGGGCCTGCGCGATGTCGAGTCGCTGGCCGCCGACGGCAAGAAGACCCTGACGGAACTCAACCGCACCTTGCGGAATTTTGAACGCAACCCGCAGCAGTTCATTTTCGGTGGCAAGCCGCCGCTCCCCCAATACAACGGATCCCGCTAGCCCCATGACGACCGAGGTTCAGCATCCTCCGGCCCGCCGGACTCGCCGCTTCCTCCCGGCCCTGGTCCTGGCTGCGGCCACGCTCCTTGCCGGCTGCGGCGGCGGGGCAACCCCGACCACCTTCGACCTCTCCGCGCCGGGCGGGTTCGGCAAGGTCGGCGGCTCGCGAGCCGCGATGGTCGTGGCCGAGCCGACGGCGGTCCAGGCGCTCGATTCCGATCGCGTCATCGTCAAGGATTCGAGCGGAGCGCTCTCCTTCGTCGGCGGCGCGCAATGGGCGGACCGGGTTCCGGCGCTGGTGCAGGCCCGCCTCATCCAGACCTTCGAGAATGCCGGCCGGGTCGGCTCGGTCTCGGGGCCGGGGCAGCGCATCTCGCCCGATGTCCAGCTCAACACCAATATCCGCAGCTTCAACATCGATGCTGCGACCGGCATGGCGGTGGTCGAGATCACCGCCCGGATCGTCGGCGACCGGACCGGACAGATCCAGCGGGCGCGGCT
>JAEWKP010000201.1 GCA_023393655.1 Pseudomonadota bacterium
GCGCACGACGCTGCGCGCTTGCAAAGCAGCCTGCGACAAGGAACGCCCCCGCCCCGGTCGAGTTGAGGAAGCGTTCTTGGGAGATGGTGCGATGACGAAGACGACGGTGACGGCCTTTCATTTCGAGCCGTGGAGCTTCGTCCCCAACAATCCCAGGTTGTCTGCGCTGATCTACGAGGGCGCATTCCCCGAGGACGCGACCGATCTCGCGGGGCTCATGGAAAAGCGGTTTCAGGAGAATGGGTGGCCACCGCAATGGCGCAATGGGATCTACGATTTCGATCACTACCATTCGCAAGGGCACGAAGTGCTCGGCATCGCCGCTGGGTCAGCCAGGCTCCTCCTCGGCGGCGATAATGGCCGCGAACTCGACGTAAAGGCCGCAGATGTGCTGGTGCTTCCGGCGGGAACGGGCCACCGCCGCATTTCGCAATCTGACGACTTCCTCGTCATCGGCGCCTATCCGCCTGGCCAAGATGGCGACATCGTTCGCGAGAAAGCTTCACCAGCTATGATCCAGAGAATTGCCGTATTGAGCTTTCCACCACGCGACCCAGTCGTTGGCGAGGATGGCCCGCTGCTCCGGCTGTGGGCCGATGTCCGCGTTGCCTGAAGCCTGCCGGGTTGTGCGGAAGACCGTATGCCTTTGAACGCTTCATCCATGCTGGCGCAGTTTCTGAACGCGCCAATGATGCCTGGACAGGTCGTGTGGCTTGGCATTCGCCCGCGGCGTCGCGAGCCGATGCTCGCGCTGCAGAGTGCCGATTTCGATACTGCGCAGGGCGTTGTTGGCGATCGCTATACCCGCGCTGCCGGACGCCGCCAGGTGACGCTGGTCCAAGCTGAGCACCTTGTAGCTATTGCCAGCCACATAGGCCGATCAGGAGTTTTACCGGGCGACCTACGGCGCAACGTCGTCACGTACGGCATCAATCTCCTCGCCCTGAAGGAGAAGCGCTTCCAGATTGGCTCTGCCGTCCTAGAGACCACGGGAGAGTGTCATCCCTGCTCTCGAATGGAAGAAATCCTCGGCATCGGTGGCTATAACGCTGTTCGCGGACTTGGTGGCATCACAGCACGCATCGTTCAGAGCGGAACGGTCAATGTCGGCGATGAACTCGTCGCGCTACGCTGAGACAGCGATAGAATTGCGCAGGATCCTCGGTGAGAACTCGCGGTCATCGCTTGGCGCAGGCCCCAACTTCCTCATCGGTGAGCTGACGCCCGGCAACCCACATGGTTTCGACAAGCCCGGCCTTGAGATCGCCTGCGATCTCGCGAAGCGCGGTCGTCAGATCAGGATATTCCATGCGGTAGGTCGCCATGAGTTCACCACCGACCTTCAGTTTGTGCCGCAGCATCACGACGACCTCGCCATCCTCGATGTCGTTCATTCGTCCTCGCAGCGCGTCAGCATCTTTCCAGAGGGAAGCGTGAAGTAGCACTCGTCCTCGTAGTGCACAGGCGTGCCATCTTCGAGCGTGTATGACGTCAGCGACAGGCCGGGCCACTCGCGCCAGACTACGACCTTGTAGCGGTTGCCATCCTCGTCACGGCAATACTCGGTGTGAAGCGCACGCCGCACCTGCGTCGGTCTCTTGTTCGGTCCCTCTGATTTCCAGATTGCGACCATAGGCGCCTCGCGATCCATCCTTCGCAGTCAACGGGAGCCCATGAGCACGGGTTCCCAGTTCGTCGGACCCGGACCACTCCGCGATCGCTCGCAGGGCCGTTTCCATATTGAATGCGGCAGCCTCGCCGGCCGCGGTCACAACGGCGAACGATCTCGCAATCCGCGCATAGTTTCCGCCTCGCCGAAGCTTTCTCTCGCTGATCACGGTTACGCCGACGGCCGCTACCGGAGATGCACCAGCCACTCCACAATAGCGCCGGTAGATATCCAAAGCATCGGATCGCTCGGGATCACTCAGCAGTGAGCCGATCGGGGTGCTTTCGCGCAGTCCACTGAAATAGGCTCTCGCTGCCGTGAGGGGCCTGAGTTCCCGACCGCTCAACAGCTTGATGCATTTCGACATTGTAGCTCGTCTTTATTCTTCGCAGGCAAAGGGGCGCCGCCGGGCTCGCCAAGGTTTCACACCCGCGAGAGAAACCTACGCGGAGAGCGGATCAGCGACGAGGGGATGACGGCCCTTCGCGCCCTTTCCGACCGCGGTCGCCACGAAGGCGCGATACTCCGACCAGTTCGCCAGGCGGCGGGAACAGCCGCCGCAACACACATCGCTGGTGGGCCGTAGGTCCGAGGACACGGCGATGCTAGGCGAGCCGAAACTATCGCACCGAAATCCGTCCGCACCCATAACGCCTGCCCTGACGAACTGCATCGATGCTGCAAACTTCGCGGCGGAGTGATGGTTCCGCTGCGCCGGCCGGAACCTCCGCACATAACGCTCCGTTGCTCCGGGACAGCTTCAGGAAGGAAATCCAGCCATGATGTTCGTCGAGCAGGCTAAGGAAGGCCAGCGGGTGATTGGATCCGATGGAGGTCACGTCGGAACCGTCGACGCTCTGAGCGGCCAGCTCATCAAACTCAAGAAGAATGATCCCGACTCGGGTGGCGCTCACCACTATATCGACCTGGGGCTCGTCGTCGGCCTCGAGGGCGACACCATCAAGCTGATCGTTCCCGCGGCTGAGGCAAAAGAGCGCTGGTCCGAGGCGGCCGAATAGTGGACAGACGCCATTTCGTGGCTGGCGCAGGCGCAACGATCGTCGCTGGCCCGGCTCATGCGAGCATCGCGGTCGATCGCTTTGGATCGACAGGCCTCGGACGCAGCGTCATCCTTCTTCACGGCTCGGATGGTTTGACCAATAGTGGTCGATATGAGTTCGCCGCGCAGATGATCGCCGCTGGCGGCTACACCGTCTGGCTGCCTCGGTATTTCGAGGCCACCGGTGATCGCCGAGCCCGCTACGGTGAGATCAAGACCAAGTTTCCGATCTGGCTAGAAGCGATCGAGGCCATCAAGGTCGAAAGGCAGAATCGATTCGCCGTTGTCGGCTTCTCCCTCGGCGGAGCGTTGGCTTTGGCATTCGCCGCTCGCGACAGCAGGATCAAGGCCGTCGTCGACTTCTTCGGTTTCCTCCCTGCCGGAATAGAGAGGGCATCATTGCCACCAACGCTCATACTCCATGGGGATGCCGACCGCGTGGTTCCGGTATCGAACGCAGTCGCGATCGAAAAGCTGATCAAGGGCAATGGAGGCTACGTCCAGAGCCACATTTACCCAGGCGAAGGGCACGGACTGTCCGTCGCGAGCTGGCCGGACGCGATATCGAGGACGCAGGCGTTTTTGCGAGAGTACCTGTGACAGGGTTGTGCGGGAGCGCTGGTCGTGAGGACAGGCGCCGTTGAAGATCGCAACCTACAACGTCAACGGCATCAACAGGCGCCTGCCGGTTCTCCTGCGCTGGCTCAAGCAGGACGGGCCGGATGTCGTCTGTCTGCAAGAGCTGAAATGTTCCGACGCTCGATTTCCAGAGCGGGAACTGCAGCAGGCGGGGTATGAGGCAGTTTGGCACGGCCAGAAGAGCTGGAACGGCGTCGCCATCCTTGCAAAGCGAGGCAGCCCGCTGGTCCTGACGCGCCGGGGGCTGCCCGGAGACCCGGACGATAGCCACAGCCGGTACATCGAGGCCGCGGCACACGGTATACTCATTGGGTGCATCTATCTCCCCAACGGAAATCCGGCTCCGGGTCCCAAGTTCGAATACAAGCTTCGCTGGTTCGAGCGGCTGCAGAGCTACGCCGAGGAGCTGCTATCGCTCGACGTGCCCGCAGCGCTCGTTGGTGACTTCAATGTCATGCCCACGGAGCTCGATGTTTATGCGCCCGACCGTTGGAGGGAGGATGCTCTCTTTCGCCCCGAGGTAAGGAAGGCGTACGCCAACCTTCTTGAGCAGGGCTGGGTCGACGCCGTCAGGCGCCTCCATCCTGGAGAGCGGATCTACACATTCTGGAAGTATTGGCGGAACTCGTTCGAACGCGACGCTGGACTGCGGATCGACCACTTCCTTTTGAGCCCCGCGCTGGCCGATACGCTCAAGCGAGCGGAGGTTCGGCGTTCGCCGCGCGGCTGGGGGCACACTAGCGACCACGCTCCAGTGATCATTGAGCTCTAGTGGCCCGGCGAGCTCGTCCGCTTGGCAGACAGCCGGCTGGCTGGCATGTCCTGCTTCCTGCCGCGGCAGGGGTGGCGACCCAGTGAAAGACCTGGGTCACCAAGTTCGACCGCCGCTCGCCGCACTAAACCACACGGCTCGGCGAGGTGTCCGTCGTCAGTTTGCACGCCCAATGACAAGCCGCGAGATCCGTCGCGAGCTGGACGGGATCGCACCGAAGGGAACACGACCTTAGCCCGCCCGTTCGATCTCCATCGAAAGCGGTCACAAAGCTAGAGGATACCATGGGCGAGCTCACACTCAGCGACATCGCAGAGAAGATGAAGGATATCGATTTCTGCATGCTTACGACCGTGACGGAGGGCGGCAAGCTTTCCAGCCGGCCCATGAGCAACAACCGCGATGTCGAGTATGATGGGGATTCCTGGTTCTTCGCGTATGATAATGCGCGGTTCATCCAGGACATCCAAACCACTGATCAGGTCGGCCTTACCTTCTCCGGCAACAAGAGCCTGCTGGGCAAGCCAGGCATATTCATCGGCATCGAGGGCAAGGCCAGCTTGACCAAAGACCGGGGCGCTCTCGAAGAGCACTGGGTCGACGATATGGAGCGCTGGTTCCCGCGGGGCATTGAGACCCCGGGCATCGTCCTTGTTCAGGTTCACGCGTCGCGCGTGCACTACTGGGACGGCGAAGATGAGGGAGAGGTCGCGGTCTGACGGCTTCCGCCAGCGCGGCGAGCTTGCGGCCTAGAAGCCACCGTGCCCGAATCCCCAGCCTTCGGCTTTGCCGGCGCCAAGGGTCAGAGCCTCACTGCGTCGAGGCCGACCCGGGCGATCGAACCGCAGTAAGCAAGCCTGAGCCGAGCATCATGTGAAGCGCACCGCAATGCACCTGGCCGAGTGGCCTCTTCTTTCGTCCGTCACCTTGGGATCGTCGGTTCGGGCAAAGGGGATCGAACGCGAAATCAAACGTCGACTGCCATGGGCATGGAGGAAATGCCTGAAGGTCGAAGCCGGCAAGGTGACACTCGATGCGCCGGGCGCCGACGCGGCGGAATTCGACGCGCTTTCAGCAATCGTCGGCGGGACACTGGCCGGCATCGCTGCGTTGCCTGTCCTCCCGAGCGAAGCTGAGGACATTTTAGCCATCTCGTCTCGCGAGCGTCACAAATGGCTCGATGACGGTCGCCTTCAGAGTGCGGGGACCAAAACGGTCAAGCTGCGTGGCCGCGCCAAGGCCGTCACATTCCACGTATTCGAGCCTCGCTTCATTGAGCATGTCCTTGACAGCGGACTGACAGAGATCTGGCGGGAAGAGGATATCGCCGCGGCAGCGCAGAACAGGCGGCGTGCCGCGGGAAAGGCGGCGCAGACCCGCGCAGGCAAACGGCCTGGCAAAGCGCGGAAGGCCGTCAGCAGCCGGAACGACGAAGTTCCGCCGGACCTAGCCGGCTGGTATGAATTCGATGCTGAGGGACTGCTTCGCTAGCGCTCCAGGGGCGGCGCGAGGAGCGACGGCGATCACACGTCGAATGAGCAGCTAGCTCGCGGTTTCAATCAGCCAAAGGTGTTTCGATACGGAGCTGGTTGATTTCCCTGGTCGGCATGGAGTGCGACCCGCGCAGATGTTCGATCGGCGGATCCACCGCCGCCACCGGCGTCGCGCACACCTTGAGGGGAATTGCGGCTGCCCGGAGGACAGGAACCTCGGTCTCGCCTTGAGGCGCGGCTGCGTGGGCGAACGAGCTCCAGCCCATCGAGAAAGCGGCGAGAAGAAGAAGCGATTTCATGCGGAGACCTCGAAAGCTGGACGGATCACAACCGGCTGCCTTAGTCAGAGTTCCCCTCGCCCGCCAGCAGCATCCGCCGCGGCTCGAAAATTCCTTGGCGGGCTCTGGGAACCAGCGTTTTCCAGCCGCGTTCATGCGCTCAAAGTGGAGGCGAAGATGTTGCGTCTTTCGTTTCTTTCGGCGCTGTTCTCCGTAGCCGGCATCACCTCGGTCCTGGCACCCCCCGCGATGCGCGCTCCTTGGGTCGGCGATCTGGCGTGGCTTATCATCGCGGCGACTAGCGTCGTCGCCGTCATGGCTTCCGAGAGTGAGAGCGCGTAACCCACCTGGTGCAACGCTCGACAACCACGCCGCCGACGAACCCCAGCGCTACGCCCGAGGGCCAATGCGCGAGCATGCCCACCCGGGCTGACGCCAAACCCAAAGCAGCTGACCACAGAGCCGCGGGACAAGCCACGCGGTCAGCGAAGAAGGCCGCCATCGCACCGGCATGCATCGCGTGGCCCGAAGGCATCGCGTCGAGCGCTCGGCCGGTCTTCAATCGCCCGGATCCAATCACTCGGTCAGGCCGTATCTGGTCGACGATCTGCTTGACGGCGTGATGCAAGGTAGTCGTGGCCGCAATAGTCGACATAAAGCGAACAGCATCACTGCGGGCAGCACTTTGGCCCGACGTCGCCAGAAGCCAAAGTGCGCCCCCTCCCAGCAGCACGCGCGCATCTGCTACCCACCCGAGTGAGAACGCGACACGCGCACCTCGCGAAGGCAGCCGGGCGGCTCGCGCGACTGCGCGATCAATGTCCGACACTGGCAGTGCGATGCGCGGCACCAACTAGCGACTCAGCTCTTTTTCGTACGCGGCTTGCGAATGGGCTTTTCAGGGTCGGCACCGGCTTGCTGCTCACTTACCGCGTGCAGCCCGTGCCTCTGCATGGCCCACGCAGCTTTTGCTGCGGCCCAGTGTTCTCGGTCTCGCCCGTCTGGCTGCCCCTCCCTCAACCAAATCTGGTAGGCCAGTCTGCGGATTTCTGCGTGGTCAGCGTCGTGGTTCATCGGTGTCGTCTCCGGGGTCTTTGCGGCGGAAAACGCCCTCGATGGGCCCACAGTTCCGCCTCCGTTGCCGACTTGCCGAGCGGTTGCGAATGCGGCGCCCCCGGTGCTGCCCAGATCTTCCTGATCGCGCTTCACCTCGCGCGTCCCTGACGGCCATCTGCAGGGGCTGCCTAATTCCGCACGCGGGGCGCTCGTCGCTTCGCGTTCGGCGGCCTTGTCGAGCGACGGTGGCGGACGGCGCTCCTGGGCTCTAAGCAGACCGGAACTGGAGCCGAACGGCGATAGTTGACTGCCTCAGGGGATCGAACGATTCCCGGAACATTCGGCCGCCGCCAGGACACCAGTGAGGACGATTGAATTGTCCGAGGAAGAAGCCCCCAAAACTGCCCAGAGACCTTCATTGGGCGGCCCGCGATTTTCCCCTCTGCGTGGCGTGCTGAAATTGCTCGTCGAGGTGGACGGATCCCGTCTGGCGCTGAGCCGTCTGCGAGCGGCCACGATTTTGGTCGCGGCTCTGTCGGTCTTTGCATTCCTCGGATATCTGCTGCCGACACTGGTGTGGTGAGGGCCCAATCCCCACCCTTCTTCCAGCGACGCAGCGGGTTGTTGTAGGTCCGCCATAACGATGGCGGCTGCTGCATTGTCGACCTAGCGCGAAGCGTAGTGGACGACGATCCAAGCAATCGCGACCAGAAAGAGCCCACCGATCAATACCGCGAGCACTGGACGACCGAGGAAACCCTGTCGCCCTTCGACGGGCGTCTCCACGGCCGGCTCCATCGTCGAGTGCTTGTCTGCCCGCATCGGCGGAACCACCCCCCCACCGGGACCTTCACCCTGCCGGTCAGCACGCGCGTTGGCTGCGCGGACATCTGAATCTTGGTTGTTGGTCATCGCTCATCTCCATTTTGCATCCGCTAGGGAGACTGCGTTCCGCGTCTGATTGTTCCGCCACGGTCGCCAACACTTGCGCTCACGGGAGGGAGCCAGCATCCTGCCGGTCCACTATGGAGATGCGTATGGCTACCGGCACTGTGAAATGGTTCAATGAGACCAAGGGTTACGGCTTCATCAGCCCCGACGGCGGCGGCAACGACGTTTTCGTGCACATCAGCGCGGTGGAGCGCGCCGGGTTGCGGAGCCTGAACGAGGGACAGAAGGTTTCCTACGAGATGGTCGCCGACAGGAGGTCGGGCAAGCAGTCGGCGGACAACCTCAAGGCGGAATAGCGTTGCGGCCACTTTAGTCGGCTGAGACTGCCCGCCTTCATCGGGAGGCGGGCATATTTGTCGGGCGCCGTCCTTCATGACCCGCTTCCGCCTTCTCAGTTTCGATCGGGAGCGCAAAAAGGGCGCGCGCCAAAAGCTTCGCGGAACATCAGTCAGAATGGGCTATCAGCACGTCTCCTGCCAGGCCTCGCGGCCGTGAACCGTCGGCGAAACCATCTCCTCGTGGGATTCCTGTCGGCATTGGCGGGTGCGGTCGGATGCCTCGTCGTCTATAACCTGATGCCTCAGCCCCAAGAGCTGAGGGAGCCGCTTCCCCATCACCTGGCTTCGTCCGATCGCCAGCTGAAGACGTCGATGGGCGCCCTTTTTGGGTCGAACTATATCCCCGGAAACAAGGTCGAGACGCTCGTCAACGGCAACCAGATCTTTCCATCGATGCTGGGCGCCATCCGTGAAGCCCGGCAAACAATCAGTTTCGAAACCTACATCTACTGGCGCGGCGACATCGCGGCGAAGTTCGCGGATGCTCTCTCCGCTAAAGCTCGCGAGGGGCTGAGCGTGAAAGTGCTGCTCGACTGGGTCGGCAGCCTCCCCATGGACGAAGCGCTGATCAAACGCATGCAAGGGGCGGGTGTCGAGGTCGTGCGGTTCCGCCCCGTTACCTGGTACACGCTCGACCGCGTCAACAATCGAACCCACCGCAAGCTCCTGGTCGTGGACGGTCGCATTGGCTTCACCGGGGGCGTCGGCATCGCGGATGAATGGAACGGTGATGCTCGCTCACCAAATGAGTGGCGGGACAATCACTATCGCGTGGAGGGGCCGGCCGTGGCTGAGTTCCAGGCGGCCTTCGCCGAGCACTGGATCGAGGCTACCGGCGAACTCCTGCTCGGCGATCGCTATTTTCCGGATATTGCGCCGACAGGCGAGCGTGCAGCGCAGGTCGTCGTCAGCTCAACTCATCAACGCAACGTTATGCATCTGATGCTGATGACGGCGCTCGCCTCCGCGAAGAAAACCATACGGATCGCGACGCCGTACTTCGTGCCGGATCAACTCACTCGCCAACAGCTGCTGGAAGCGCGCAAGCGCGGTGTGGACATCCAGATTATCGTTCCTGGTCCCCAGACCGATGCGCGCGTGGTCAGAAAGGCGTCGCGGCACCTTTGGGGCGATCTGCTTGAAGCCGGCGTGAAGATCAGCGAGTACCAGCCGACCTTTTTCCACTGCAAGCTCGTGGTCGTCGACGACGTCTGGACCTCGGTGGGTTCGACGAATATCGACGACCGCGCGCTGCGGCTCAACGACGAGGCCAACGTCAACTTGTTCGATCAAGACTTCGCCCGAACGCAGACGACCGTGTTCGATCGGGATGCCGCAGCCTCGCGGCCCTACACGCTCCTTGAATGGCAAAATCGATCAGCAGACGAGAAATTCTCGGACTGGGTGTCGAGCTTGGCCCGGTCACAGATATGATCCGCCTCTCTGGCGACATGGCTGGCGGCCGTCACGAGCGGCAGAATGTAGGATGGCAATCGTCCTCATTGAGGCGAGCCTCTCGGCGTGAACTCCAAGCGCGGCACGGCAGCGCTGCGACCGCAGTCTCCCGGCAACACAAGGCTCGGTGACCAGCCTCGGGGCGGAGTCCAATCGAAAGTACCTTGGCCTGCAAGAGAGCGGCCGGGCTATTTGCCACCGCAAGCTGCGTGACGACCTGCTCAATCATGGCGACAGCAGTTGTCCTGTCGGGCGCGGCGGAGATGGGCACGCTCCGGATCGACAGCGATGTCTTGGCCCGTTTCCAGGATGGAAGGGCCAGGTTGGCAGGATCGGATCAACGAGGCGCTTCGGAAGGGGATGCCGGCCCCGGCAGACCAAGGGCTCAAGCCCGAGGATCTCAACTCGTCGATGAGGGTTGATCGCGGCTACGCGATCTTGAAGCGCTTCGAGGCAACCTGAGGCGGCGGCGCCACAGCCGGCAAATATTACGACGCGAATATGGTTAGCGATTTCCTAATGATCCGCCCCCGATAACCTGTAGCGGGGGATTCGCTGGGAACGCTGCCATGAGCCGTGCGCTGACTTGCCTTGCCTTCGCCCTGTGTCTCCTGATTGGCGCTCCTTGGGATGCGAGCGCAGCCGACATCGCCAACCCTCTCGCATATGCCCCACCCGTCGTAGCCCGTTCGCTAATCTCCGAGATTCGCGGAGGGCTGTTCGCCCATGCCATTGGGACACGCGAGGATGGCTCGGTCGACATCAACGGCGAGGTCCTGTTCTCGAAGCCGCTAATGCCGACCGACCCGCTCATGGCTTTTCTTGTGCCGCGGGTCCACCTTGGCACCACGATCAACACAGCCGGCGATACGAGCCAGTTTTACGCTGGTTTCACCTGGACCTACGACCTCACGTCCAAGGTCTTCGTCGAGGCCAGCGTTGGTGCTGCCTTCCACACCGGGGAGACCGGGCGCGTCCGTGTGCCAGATCGACTGAGCCTCGGCTGCTCGCCTTTGATCCGAGGGACTGGCTCGATCGGCTACCGCTTCAACGAAAATTGGTCGATCATGGCGACCGTCGAGCACATCTCGAACGCCAATCTCTGTCATGCCAACCAAGGCCTGACGAATTACGGCGTCCGCGTCGGCTATACCTTCTAGACCGGGTTCGTCACCATTCGTCGCTAGGCTTCGTATCACAGCGCCAAGGCGCAGGGAGATGGCAATGGATAAGGCGTCGAGCGTAGCCGCGACCGTCTTCGGAGCCATGCTCTTCTTCACCGCAGGACCAGTGAGCGCTCAGCAGGCGCCACTCCCCGCGGGAGCTCAAGCCTGCAAGTTCCACGCATTCATCGTCGATGGCGATGGCAAGACAAATGTGCGATCGGCGCCGTCTACTCGGGCAGCTGTGGTCGGCACGTTGCCGGCTGCAAGCAAGCGCCTGCAAAGCCCGAACGAGGGCGCGCAGGTGGACGTCATTGCGACCAAGGATGGCTTTTTCCTGATCGAGAATGCCAACGTCGATGACATCGAGACAGCTGACGAGAAGTGGAAGCTGGGTAAATGGCATCGAGGCCGGGGCTGGGTGCACGGATCGCGGCTCGATTTTCACATTCAATCTGGCGACGGCCTTCGAGCCACTCCCTCTACCCAAGCGCCAGTTTCAATTCCGTTCCCGAGCGGAGATGGCGAACCCGGCGTTCATGTCGCCGCCATTCACGCTTGCCGAACGGGAAGCGTAGAGGTGACGATACACACTCTCGAGGACAAGCCGATCGGGCGGGGCTGGATTGTACCCGGAGCCGCGTCCGGCGGCTCTCCGCCCATCACGATCTGCTCGGCACAGTTGACCACCTGCAGCTGATCTTGCCTCAGGCGGCCCGGCGAGAGGGATCCGCGCGGCGCCCTCAAGCGTAATACTCGGGAGGCACCTGGAGAACGGCTGCCTGTCGCCAGGGAGACAGCCATGAAATCGATCCTGCTCGCCGCCGTCGCCACCATTTCACTTGCCGGCTGCGCGGGAAACTCGATGTCCGAGGCGCAGACGGCTCCAGAGCCACGGAAACGGATCGACGTTCAGCGCTTCTATACGGGGACCTGGCGCGAAATTGCCCGCCGCCCCATGACGATCACCGATGGCTGTGTCGCCGGCGCGACGGAGTATGGGCCTGAACGCGCAGGCGGCATACACGTTCTCGATTCTT
The DNA here is from genome assembly GCA_023393655.1 of Pseudomonadota bacterium. Lineage (GTDB taxonomy): Bacteria > Pseudomonadota > Alphaproteobacteria > Rhizobiales > Beijerinckiaceae > Allobosea. The sequence goes on from JAEWKP010000201.1 coordinate 11,915, forward strand.
GTCGGATGGGCAGCCCGCGCGGCGAGCTCAAGACGGTCGGCGGGCCGGGCACCATTCTTGATCCCGGCTTTAATGCCAAACTCAGAGTTGACTATAAGCTTTACGGCTTCGTGCCTGTACAGCGCGACTACTGGGTGCTGGACCGGGCGAACGACTACAGCTGGTTCATATCGGCCGATCCGACACTGCGCGATCTGTATATCTTCACGCGCGATCCGCGGATCAGTCCGGCGCAGCGCAACCAGTTGGTCGCGCGGGCGGCCGCACTGGGGTATGACGTCAATAAGCTCGAATTTCCCGAGCAACCGCGCCGCTAGATGAAAAGGGGGAACCGGAAGTGCGGAGTCCGGCAAATTCGCGGCGACACGGCCGTGGCCTGCAAGCCGGGAATACCTTCTACGCCGCGCCCCTATCGCAGCACTACAGCAGCCAGCGGCGCGAAGCGAACCAGGCGATCGCAGCTATCGCCATCATCCCCGCAGCAACGACGAGCGCGTCGTCCATCGGATCATTTCTGCGGGTCGGTGATGTAAAAGCCGAAAGCCGAGGCACAGGCCAGAACGACGCTAATCTCAAGCAATCCCATTGTTGCCTCCTACCTGACGATGGAGAAGCAACAGTCTGAGGCTCGCCATTGTTCCGCCATGAGTATGACCACATCGCGGGTGTCAGGGCTGCCAATAGCGTTCCAAGCAACGCTCGATCAGCTCCCGCTCGTCATGGGTCGTTGGGACCAGCGACGCGATAATGAAGGTGAGTAGGGCATGCTCGCGTTCCAGATCGGGCTCATCGAGCAATGGCTTCAGAAGCCGCCAAGTGGCTTCGAGCGCACCCGGTGCACGGGAAAGGTCAGCGGGTTCCTTGAAAGAGAATAGCGGCATTGTGGCCTCATGCATCAGCGTTCGCGGGCCCAAGCAAACGGCGCCTGACGAACCGTTGACGCAAGACCAAGTTCCTTCGGCAAAACACAACCCCGCCGGGATCTCCAACGGGGTTTGTGGGCCTCCAGCCCTTTGCTCTGCCGTGAGGACGAGCACTACCGAATTTTGCGCCAGCCGTAGATCGGGAGCTGCCGGTACATCCGCGGCTCGCTCTCCGATCGGGGAAGAAAAAGCGAGCCGGCCGGCTGGGGGAAGTTACGCCGGCTCGCTTCTGGTGGTCATCTTGGCAGAGAGTCCACCGCTGTCGTCGATGGGTGCAACGACGACAGCGGCTTACAAACCAGCTTGTGCTTCTTGAGTTCCAACCCATGGCAAATAGTTCGCACCCAACGCGCCGAGCTGGCTCGAAGGAGCGCGCGCGGTCTTGGGGCAGAGGAACGATGCCAAGCGGCCGGCCGAGGCGCCGATGATGAGAACTACAGCAATTACGCAGCACCGCTGAGGAACAGCCGGCCACTGCAACCGTTCTCCGAGTGCGCTGCGCTGTAGCGCGTTTGGAGCCAGCCCGATGACAACCGAGGAAGCGACTGAGATTCTTGGCGTGCAGGGCAGCATGCCCTGCACAATCCATTTTTGGGCGAGTGATACGCCGTCGAAAACATTCGACACGGTGCACGACGGACTTAACTTCATCAAGGAGGCATGCAAGCGCGAGCCGCTTCCCGACCTTCATATCCACGCGAACCAGGGAGACCTCGCCGTAAACGGCCCCGACCTTGAGAAGCTGATTGCTGCGGCCGGCGCGATTCGGGCGGTTCCTTAGGCGTTCGCGCTCAGCCTCAGGCCGCCAGCGCTATCGGCTCGACGCGTGGCATCCGCCTGATCAGCATAATCATGAGGGAACCGGATTAACGTGTGCGAGTTTATACAATCTCGACTACCACGCACGCACTGCGCCCTGTCATCTCCAATATGGCAGGGCATTTTTTTGCCACTGAAGGCCACCTCTCCTACTCGCTCCAATTCTGGAGACATGCGGTCTGGCGCGGAGCCACCGCACAAGGCCAATCCAGGTCGATAGGGGGAGCCTTCGGCAGTCAGGCTCACTTTGATGGCGCTACCGCGATAGCCCAGTTCCCATGTCAAATGACAACCGGCTGGCGCTTTAAACTGCTAAGGTATTCACGGCTCCGGGGACAATTGAGGAGTTCCCCATGCCACATCACTTTCAAGCGGGCGAACATGTGCGGCTGGCATTTGGCTTCCATGATCAGGATGCCGTCGGCCTTTATGAGATTACGGCATTGCTTCCGACAAGGCTGGGCGGTCAACCACAGTATTTGATCAAAGGCACCGACGGCCGTGAGCGCGTTGTCGGTGAAGGGCAAATCGGTGAACGGAAGAGCACTGACCTCGTCGAGCGCTCTCGTAGCCCTTACAACCCGATCACCCGCGAATTGGATCGTCTAAGCAAGGTCGCGACGATCGATGAAACGTCCTCGGCGCAGTCGAACTCCTCCGGCGGCCAGCTCGATGGCGCCCCTGTCTACGATCCTGCGGACATCAAAGTTGGAAGAGTGGAGCAAATCCACGGCGCGGGCACATCGCTACATGTCGTCGTAGAGGTCGGCGGTTTTCTCGGCATGGGCGCCCGACACATTATGCTGAATGCAAGCGAGATCAAATTCGGTAGGGCTGCCGACGGCTCGATCTACGCGGTCACAACAGTACCCGAAGCAGCTCTGAAGAAGCGAACTCCGCATAACGAAATTTAGCTCCGCATCTTCAACCGCCACGGCAAAAGGAACCTTTCTTGCCTGCGCGCGTCCTGACTGCGCGAGTTTGTGACGCGGAAGGCTATCGATGCCCAATCCCAATCCGTTTGCCATTCTAGAAGACACGCAGGAAATTGCACGAGCACGACGGAAATCGCTTGGAGCTACGTCTAAGTTACTATTCCGTCGGGGGACCGAGAGAGGCAACGCATCCGGATGGTTTACGTGGTCGTGTCGCTCGCGATTGAACGGTCGGACGAGCCGACCGACCTTGCTTATCGAGCGATCCGGCGATTTCAGGAGCGACACTACGCCGCACATAACAGCTAGTGAGCCCGCCGCCCTATTCGCCCCGACCTGCAGCGGGCTTCTCACTCGGCTTTACGATTGGTTTGTCTGCTTCGCCGGTGTCCTTGCCGCCGTACGGGTCGATGGAAATGCCGCTGACTGATTTTTCGTCTGGAGCGCCTTGGATCGAGCGCACCTTTTGCTGCTCTTCCGGAGATAGTTTGTTGCCTTGACCGTCGCGCATCGGAGCCTCCTCGGGTGCCCCCTGAGGTGAACGGTCTGCCAAGCTGACTGTTCCCCGCACCGAGGCCTAGTTGCACGTCTCTTTGTTGAGGGCGTCCCCGTATTCAGCCTGAGCTTTGATTGTCGCTTGGCGGCCTGGAAGCCTTCATCAGCTTGCGAAGCTGCTCGAAGAGCGCGGGACCAGTAAGCTGTTGCTGAGCATACCCCTCCGCGGTGAGGCTTCGCTGTAGCTCTTTCATGCTGGCGAATTTTCCAGAGCGCGCCAGTTCAAACGCTCGCTCTAATGTCGTTTTCATGCTGCGAACCAGAGCACATTGCTCTTCGCACCGCGTTAGCATTTGACGGGTGGGCCCGATCCGGAGGTACCATTGTCCCTCGTAGTGGACCGGCGTTCCGCCTTCAGCTGTACGCAGTCAAACTTTGTGGCGGGCAAATCCCGCCAATGATGCGGTGTACGGAGGTGTTCCCGGTGTCAGCTTGTGGAGCCCGGTAGTCCACTTGGATCGATGGCAAGACCTATTCCGCCGGTCTCACTACCGGCGCTTGACGCCTTCCCTTCAACGTATTTCAACCGAGCGACGGCGGAATTGGGAAGCCCTTCCGCCTCCAACCAGGCAAGAAATTCATCAGGCCTGACGGTGACAATCTGAAGGGCTCGCCCACGCGCGAGCCAGGCATTCATGACGTCGACTGCAGCGGCGTGCCAAACCTCATAGTCGCCCGGCATCTCGTCGCGGTCGTGGGCGAGCTCCCATAGGCGTTGATAATCCTCGCGCTCGTACCATGGCAATGCGACTGTATAAGCTTCAACGGTCGGCCTCATGTCCCCCGAGCCTTCCAGCTAGCCGCGCTATCAGAGCGCGAAAGCGGCCCGTGGATTTAGGAGCGTCCTTGGCCAACGTGTCAACCGACTGGCCGGCCATCACGGCTCGATAGTGGGCTTCAGCTTCACGCGAAAACTCAATGTGAGCACCGATGCGGCGCGCCATCTGTTGCGCTGCGTCGTAGGCGTTTCGAATATCAGGCGATCGACCGTATGCCTCGCCCGTGACATCGCGGACAATCCAGTCAGGGTCGCTCCGGCACACGGTCAAGGTTTGAACCATTATCGTTCCTGCATGAGACCGCTTTGAACGCGCCGCCGTACAGCAAGTTCCCTCTCATGAGAACGATCACGATTTAGAAGAGTTGAGTGAGGCTAGGCCGCCAAGCAAACGCGGCCCGTAACCGCCAGATATCGGTCGCTCGAATGCATAACCGCAACAAGAACGTTCGTGCCATCTTCACACAGCACACGCAATCGATCGTGCAGCAGGGCTGGATCGACATCAGAGGTGTTGCAGAGCAAATACCCCGCCCGCGTATCGTCGTAGTTGCTTCCAAACTGATATGAGACCGCAATCCTGCGGCCATCGCGCAGGATCAAATTGCCTTTCCCAGCGAGCATAACGTGTCTCCGCCTAGGCGGCGTCAATGCGCGCCGCCAGCGGTCATTTCCAAAGAAGGCATGGAGACAACTGCTTTGTGACTTTAGTCGCTTGCGAGCGGGCGTCTATGTCATTTGATGGAGCCGGAGTGGCTTGCCTGTACGCCAACCTGACTCAATAAGCGGGCTATCGGCAACACCCCTATCTTGGCGGCCCGGCTGTAATCCGCAGAGGTTCGGCGCGCTCCGCAAAACGGGGAGCACAGCAGCCACCATGCTCCGGTTATAAATGAGCTTCTGCCGGCTTAAACTTGGGTGAGCCCAAGCTTTCATAACCTCACCGGTTCTCAACACAAGACCGGCTCTTCCCTGGCGAAAGCCCGGCCCCACTGAAAAGGGCCGGGCTTCCTCACGCGGCGAGCACACGCTGGGCAGCGACGGGCTCAGCCGTCGGTGATCACCATGTCTGGCGATTGTACCAGGTGTCGACGTCAGTCTTCACCTTGTCCTTCTCGATGCCGTAACGCTCCTGGATCTTGCCTTCGAGCTGATCGCGCTTGCCGGCGATGACGTCGAGATCGTCATCGGTCAGCTTGCCCCACTGCTCCTTGACCTTGCCCTTGAGCTGCTTCCAGTTTCCTTCGACGCGGTTCCAGTCCATCGGGACCTCCATCAGTTTCGAGTTGCGGGTAAACGGCGCGTTAGCGCTTCCAGCGGCCTTCGTACTTGAACTCCGGCGCGGCCTTCAGGGCGTCCTTGGTCGTGTCCATGGTCGCGGACCACTTCTTGTCGTTCTCGGAGTAGACGACCTTCACAGCAGACGGGGCGACAACGACGTAGCGCTCGCCGATACCGAGGAAGCCGCCCACCGACAGGATCAGCCCCGACAGGCTTCCATTGGAAACGACGAGATCCTTGATCTCACCAACGTTGTCCTTGGCGTTATTCTCAACGTTCAGGCCAATGAGATTGCTGCTGAGAACGTCCGTCGGCTGCGCCTTGATATAGACTTCACGCGCAGTAGTCGTCGCAGTCTGAGCATAGGCCATGCTACCTCCGAAGATCGTCGAGGTAACAGCGAGGGCGACGAGCATTTTACGCATTTTAGAATTCTCCAGACGTATTTCCCAGCCGCCTCCACAACCGAGCCCGGACGCCAATGTTCCTGCCGAAAACATCAAACAACAAAAAACCCGTCAGCGCTGGCGCTGACGGGTGAGTTCAATCTGTCGGGGTGAGACAGGAGAATGCTCACCAAACGAGTTTGACCCGTTTACGGTTCCAGCGAGCGTTCCGCGACGATCACGACAGTGCCCTCCGCATGGAGCAATCGATCTATTTCTAGCCCTCGCCGAGAGCAGAACTTGGCCTCGACCAGGGATGTAAATTGCCAACCGGCCGCAGCTGACAGGACGGCAAAGCCAAATTCATGCAATGGCTACGAGAAGTCCTAACTGAAGGCTAGAGGCACGCCGCTACTCAACGGCGAGCTTATTAGCTGGCGACACTTCCTGCTTTTAACGAGATCTTGAGCAGCCAATCGATGAGCCCGCACCGATTCTCGCGGCCTCTCAATTATGATCATCGTCGACGGCGATCTGCGCGGAATTCAAGCTCGCGTCGCGAGCCCGCGCCGTTAAATCTTTAGCAACTTTCATGCAGATATGGTGGCGCCACGCCCTAGCTAGTTCTTGTCGGCAATCTGCATTGAGAACCACGCTATGGCTCCTGCCACCGCAACATGCTTCGGCCAACCGGCCTTGATGGCGCTCAACAGGACACTTCGAAGGGTAACATCAAGGGCGCGCGCTGCGTCCAACATTCCAGCGTCATCGCTGTCCAATCGCGACGGCGAAGGCGGGTCGATCTTCTGACGAACCATGACGCTCAATATATGCGCCATGTGCTCGGGAGGACCGTCTTTCGCCCAGTTTTGTACTGTCCGAATGGGCAGCCGATACTCGCGTGAGAAGCTCTTCTGGGTCTGACCCAGCGCGTTCAATGACTGCTTAAAGGCCGCTCCGTCCATCCGCGTCCTGTGGCGTGAAGTTCAGTGGTTATGAATCGACTGGCCAATCCTTGCGCCAGAACGATCACCACGACTCCGGCGACAGCGCAAGGGACGGGGTAGATGAGACGTTGAGCGCGATGCTTGCCGAATGGAGCTGGCCCCAAGGACTACGCCAAATTGGCGGTTATGTGCAGCTTCAAGAAAGTCCGCGGTCGAGCCCCTGCTCCCGCTTCTAAAATCCCCCCGATCATCACTGGAGACCTCGCATGAATTTTCATGATCCGCATTTGCGCGCAGCCGCGCTGGAGAGATTGCGCCTCTTGCAACGTCTCACCGACGATCTGACCGATATCGCCGCCGGGAACAGGCCCACAGCACTCGACCTGGCTGAAGCAGTCACAATGCACGGCTTCACCATCGGCCATCATCGCGTCCCATGCCTTGTTGGCATTGTCAGCGATCACCCCAGGCTGGGCAGCAGGATGATCACCACTTCGCAGATCTTTTACGTTGATCCGGAAGCGAAATGGGCCCGGACATTCTCGCGGTTCTACAGGCTCGAAAACGGCGCGATCCCAGCCAGCGATCTCCTGGGGGCCGGCACATGAAACTGCAGCCCGTCAACAAAGCAACCGGCGCGTTCTATCTGCGCAATTACGCCAGTCTCTCTCTCATCATCCATATCGAAGCCGACCCCTTGGCTCACTCTTTCGCGACGTTCGATTTCAGTTCGATCTTGCTGCACCACCACGCCGTACAACTCAGCGACATGCCCGCCTTCGCCTTGCGCCACGAGGCCGGCAATTTCGTCATCGCTGTCCAGCCCCACGACTTCACTGAGACGCGCGCGCTACGCGATGCCTGGGCTCATGCCGATCGCATCCTTGCACGCCGGGGGATCTGGCTCCTCTCCACATCGATCGATGACCTCCACGCAGAGCCCTGCTGGTCAAACGCACTGCAGATCGCGCGATGCGCTCGTATCGACGTCAATCCAGATGACAAATCCCGTGTCATCGACTTCCTCGATCAGGCCGGCCAGGCCCGCCTCATCGATTGCGCTCGCCGCTGCGAAACGAGCAACGACAGCTTCGACGCAATCCTCAAGCTCATCTCTGACGGCGCACTCCACCACGACGCCGCGCCCCTGACCTCCTCCAGCCTGATCCGCCTTCAACCCTTCACCCGGCCCGCCACGATCCCGTGGCTCAGCCACGGTAGCAGGTAGCCGGTAACGCTACCCGCTACCTGGTCCCGCCGAGTCTACGACTCCACCCCGCTCTCCCTCCGAATGGGTCGAAAACGACCGGCCTTCGCCGCCGTCGAACGCCCCCGCACGCTCTTTCCAAGGACCAAAAAATGAACGTCAACGTGATCATCGACGACCTGCCCAGCGACGCCTGCAACGATGGCGATCGCGTTCGCCCTTCGCTCGATCTGGCCGCCCGCATGCTCAGCGACGCGATGCCGAAACAGATGATTCGTGACGCGAAACGCAAGCGATGCTTCGTAGCCATCATCGAAGTGCACTCTCCCGAATGGGTCGACTATATCCAGCTTTTCGCCCGCACTCAGTTCCGCCCGGCCGACTTTATCATCCGCTCGGAGCCGTTGGGCAGCAAGGTCGCGCGTTCCGCGACGCAGGACATCTCGCTTCGTAGCGCTGTCGAATCCGGACAGTCGGTCGTCGTGATCGTCACCGACGCGGGGACGCAGGTGACGCATGCAATCCGCGCCTCGGCCGACTATCACGTGGTGATTCCGGCGCCCACCGACGCCCAGCTGCGCGCCACGCTTCGCGCCGTGTACGGCAACGCAAGGATCCAGAAAATTCCCGCAGGGATCGGCCTTCGCGCGCCCCCCTCATCGCTGATCGCCGCGATCCGGCCGGCCGAAAATGCTGGCCGTGCGGTCGCCAGGCTGCGGGAGCTCGACCGCCGCCTCCGTCTCCAGAGTTCGCCGCTGGCAGGCGACGATGCGGGTCCGTCTCTCGACGATCTCAGCGGCTACGGCCCCGCAAAAGACTGGGGCCTGGCGCTTGCCAGCGACCTCGAGGCCTACCGCCGGGGTGAGTTGCACTGGTCCCAGATGAGCACTGCCGCCCTGCTCCACGGCGAACCTGGGACCGGCAAAACTCTCTTTGCCAGCGCGCTCGCCAGGACCTGCCAGATCCCGCTCGTCTCCACCTCGTTGGGCCAACTTTTCGCATCGACCGACGGATATTTGAGCTCGCTCATCAAGGGCCTAGACGCTGTTTTCCAGTCAGCGCGCGCGCAGGCACCATCGTTGCTGTTCATCGACGAGATCGACGCGATCCCCAACCGCCTTAACCTCGAAGCCAAGCACAGGGAGTACTGGACGAGCCTGATTACGCATCTGCTCAAGCTGATCGACGATGCCAGCCACGGTGTCATCATCGTCGGCGCGACCAACCTCAAAGCCCATCTCGACCCCGCGCTGATCCGCGCCGGCCGCCTTGAGCTCCACTTTGAGATCAAGCTGCCAACCACACACGAACTTGAGGGCATCTTCCGCTTTCACCTGGCCGGACGCCTCCCCGAGGCTCATTTCGCGGCGCTCGCCGAGCTCGCGCTCGGAGCAACGGGCGCCGACGTCGCGTTCAGATCGCGCAACGCCATCGCAGACGCACGGCGCGCCGAGCGCGACCTCACTTTCCGGGACGTCGCCAACCAGTTTCTCAGAGGCGACGTCGATACGGACGAACTGCACCGTATTGCAACCCATGAGGCCGGCCACGCTGTCGTGGCACTTGCGCTGGGGCGCCAGGTCAACCACGCCTCAACGGTCGCGATCGGCACGCGAAACGGTGGCGTGCTGATGGGCAGCATCGGGACGATCGGCACCCGCCAGCGCCTCGAAGATCACATCGTCATCGCATTGGCTGGGCGTGCAGCCGAAATCCTGACGTTCGGCGAAGGCTCGTCCGGTTGCCACGCCGACCTGGAAGTCGCCACCACCTTCGCCAGCGCAATTCACGGCTCGCTCGGTCTTGGCAACTCCATCGTCCAGCGCGCCACCGTCGCCGACGCCACCCGCAGCCTCGCCGATCCGATATTCCGCGAGCTCATCGAAACCGAACTGCGCACGCTGGATAGCCGCGCGATGCAGCTCTTGATGGATCATCGGCGCGCGCTGGATGCCATCGCCAAGGCCTTGGAGCACAAGCGCGCTCTGACCGGCGACGAACTGCGGGCGCTCTTCGCATGACACCGGTCGAACTCGCCGCTCTCAACCGCGCCATCACCAGACTGTTCGACCGCTGGCAGGCTAGCGAGGAGACCGGCGCACGCATCCTGGCGCTCGACCTCGAACGCTACCGCTCGTGGAAGCGCGGCGAGTTCAGCGTCATCGATGACGACCTCAAGCTGCGGCTCATCCTCCTGCTCAACATCCATGTTGAGCTCCAGGCACTCTTCACCGACTCGGTTCGCCGGGACCGGTGGATGAACGGGCACAACGATCTTTTTGGCCAAACCCCGCTCGACCTGATCGCGGACGGCGGCATGGCAGGTATCCGGCGACTCCAATCCTATCTTGCAGCCGAGAACGCGGCCTCGATCTAGCATTTCGACTCGATGCTCAGCCCCGCTTGACTCCGACTCCAAGGCTGCGGGATCGCGCCCGCCCAGCTCTGAATCTCTTGAAACTATCAAATCAGCGCGCAAAAATTTCGTATCGAGCTGACCTAACAAGCCATTGAAGAGTCAA
>JAEWKP010000221.1 GCA_023393655.1 Pseudomonadota bacterium
CTGCTCGGCTTCCCGCTGGTCGAGGCGGAGGACATGCCGAACATCGCCACCGGCGCGGTCTCGATCGCTTTCGGCGATTTCCGGCGTGGCTATCTCGTCGTCGACCGGGCGGGGGTGCGCATCCTGCGCGATCCCTATTCGGCCAAGCCCTATGTCTTGTTCAACACGACCAAGCGCGTCGGCGGCGGCATCCAGGATTTCGCCGCGATCAAGGGGCTGAAGTTCGCGGTCTGACCTGGAGAGAATCCTTCAGCTCAGCGCGAAAACCACCAGCTGAAGGCGGCGCGTGGCTCGGCCGCCTGCTCCGGCGGCGGCTCGCGGCCGAGCGAGCGCAGCCGTGCGCTGCCTTCGGCGATCCAGCCGCGGTAGTCGCTGACTGGCGTGATCGCTGTGAAGCCGCCGCAGATCCGCTTCGCCCGTGTCTTCAGCGGGCCGCTCGACCAGCTGACAATACCGACGAGTTCACGCGAGCGGGCTCCGCCCCGCAGCACCGGTCCGCCGGAATCGCCACGGCAGGCGCCGGCCCCCTCCGTCTCGCCGCGGGCTTCGGCGTCGACCGCGACCTTGACCGTGTTCTGCGTGGTGTAGTTGCCGGCGTTGACGAGCTGCGTCTCCCGCAGGCGACGGGCCGTGCGCTTGTTGTTCTCCGCCGACAGCCCGTAGCCGGCCATGGTGATGGTCTCGCCCTGCCAGAGTCCGCTGCCGAGCGTCAAAGGCTCGATATCCCCAGGCAGCGGTTGCGCCAGGCGCAGCAGGGCGAGGTCCGTGCCGGGCTGGGTGCGGGGCGTCGTTCCGGGCACGAAGCTCGGATGCGGCAACACCGCGACGACCAACTGACGCCGCGCCCGGAAGCGGGCGTCGAGGCTGACGACGCTGATCGAGCCGCCGCCCATCAGGCAATGCGCCGCGGTGAGGACGATCTCGGGAGCGATCACGGCGCCCGAGCAGAGTTCGCCTCGGCTCGTCTCGATCCGGACGGTCGAGGGGCGGGCGCCGAGCGCATCGCGCGAAACGACGCCGCCGACCACGGCGAGTGCCGGATGAGCCGTGCCGGCGACAAGGAAACAGGCAAGGGCGAGCAGTGAGCGAGGGATCATGAAGCAAACCAATGGACCGGCCGATCAATCTAGGGAGTGGCGCGCCACAGTCCAGCCTTTCCGTCAGCGGTCACGAGTCCAGCGGGCAGCTTCGCCCCATTTCGACAGGGTCTTGTCGATCCAGCCGCGCTGCGGTGCGACCAGTACGCCCTGGCTGAGCAGCCCGCATTGGCGCCCGGCCGGCCCGGTCGACCAGCTCGTGACCGCGACGATTCCGCTTTCGCTGAAGATCGGCCCGCCGGAATCGCCCTGGCAGGCGCCGGCGCCCGGTCGCTTGCCGCCGCCGGCATTGTCGGCCGCCCAGAGCAGGATGCGGCCGTGTCCATAGGGCTCCACGGCGGTCAGCGCCGCCGAGCGATAGGTGCCAGTGCTGCGGGCCTCGCCCTCGCGGGAGACGCCGTAGCCGGCCAGCGTGATGCTGCTGCCGGCGCGCGGCAGCGAACCGTCGACGAGCCCGGCCGCGCTGAACCGGCCGGGCAGGGGCTCGGTCAGGCGGATCAGGGCAAGGTCGATCGTGCGGCGGCGGCTGCGGATCGCGCCGGCGTCGAATTCCGGATGCAGCGCGACCGATGCGGGCACGATCAGGACCGGTTCGCCGGCCTCACGCCAATGGATGCGCAATTCCGCGCCGCCGGCCGCGCAATGGGCGGCGGTCAGGATGGCGCGCGCCGACAGGACGATGCCGGTACAGACCCCGCCGCGGGCATTCAGGACCATCAGGGTCGAGGAGGCGGAAGGGCCGCCGTCCTGCCCGGCCACCACGGCTTGCGCCGGGTTGCTTCCGAGGCTGCCAGCCATGGCGCAGGCGAGGCCGATGGCGGCGATCCGGTTGGCGATGTGCATCGGGGGCTCCTCTCCGAGAGAGCGCTGATAGCGCGCCCGGCGCCCCAGATGAACCCTCTCGGCTGCTTCTTTGCAGTCGTTCCATGAAATCGAACCGATGAAGGGAGCGCTCATGACGCCGCTTGCCCTGGGCCCGCCGGCGATGGAGCCGGTGACGCTCACTGAAGCCCGCCAGTTCCTGCGCCTCGATCAGACCGATGAGGACGCCCTGCTCGCCACCCTGATCACCGCCGCCCGGCTGATGATCGAGGCGGCGTCGGGCCGCTGCCTGGTCGAGCAGCCCTGGCGCATCGTGCTCGACCGCTGGCCGGCCGGCGGCGAGATCCGCATGCCGCTCTCGCCATTGCTGCGGATCGAGGCCGCGCGCGTCTACGACGTGCTGGGTGCGGCGCAGACGGTGGCGCCCGCGTCCCTGAGCCTGGACGAGGCCGCCGACCCGCCGGTCATTCGCCTGACGGGAGAGGTGCCCGAGATCGGCCGCGCGCACGGCGCGATCGAGATCGACGTTGCGGCGGGCTACGGGGCGACCGCCGTCACCGTTCCCGCGCCGTTGCGGCAGGCGGTCCTGCGCCTCGCGGCCCGCTGGTTCGAGCAGCGCGGCGACGTGGCCGGGCGCGACGCACAAGCGCTGCCGGCTGTCATTGCCGCACTGGTCGCGCCGTTCCGCCGCGGGAGGCTGTGATCATGGCGGAGCAATCTGCCGGCATCGGCCGGCTGCGCCGCCGGCTCATGCTGGAGGCGCCGGTGACCTCGCCCGATGGCCTTGGTGGCGCAACGCAAAGCTTCGAGACCGTCGCCGCGCTCTGGGCCCAGGTCGAGTGGATTTCCGGCACCGAAACCTGGCGCCAGGGGCGGCCGGAACAATCCCGCAACTATCGCGTCACGATGCGCTGGCGCGGTGATGTCGATGCCGGCCGGCGCCTGCGCGATGGCGATCGCCTGCTCGATATCCGCTCTGCCGCCGATCCCGATGGCGCACGCCGGCGGCTGGTCTGCCTGGCCGAGGAGGTGACGCCATGAGCGGTGCCATCCTTGTGCTGCGTGCCGCCGTCCAGACGTGCCTCGCCGCTGACGTGTCGCTCACGACGCTGATCGGCTCCGATCGCGTCTTCGACGAAGCGCCCCGTGCGGCACGAGGGCTCTATGTCGTCCATGGCGAGGTCGAGGCGCGCGACTGGTCGACCGGCGGCGACCGGGGCTGCGAGCAGGAATTCGCGCTCGTCGTCTGGGCTGCGCAGAGCGGCTCGTCCCGGCAGGCACTGGAGGCGGCCGGCCTGATCGTCGCGGCACTCGATCAGGTCGACCTCGCCCTGGACGGGCATGTGCTGGTCAATCTGCGCTGGTTGTCGAGCCGGCTCGCCCGGGAGACGCGCAACGGATTGCCGCATGTGACGATCCGATTCCGCGCCGTCACCGAAACGCTCTAGCTGATCAAGGAGAAGCCGCATGACGGCACAAAAGGGCAAGGACCTGCTGCTCAAGGCGGGGGACGGCGCCGGCAGCTTCGTCACGGTCGCTGGCCTGAGGGCGCGCCAGATCGCCTTCAACGCCGAGACCGTCGACGTCACGCACTCGGAATCGGCCGGTCGCTGGCGCGAATTGCTGGCGGGTGCCGGGGTGCGCCGTGCCAGCATCAGCGGCGCGGGCATCTTCAAGGACGAGGCCTCCGATGCGCTCGTCCGCCAGACATTCTTCGACTGGACGATCCGGGACTGGCAGATCGTCGTGCCGGAATTCGGCACGATCTCGGGCCCGTTCCAGCTCACGGGTCTCGAATATCGCGGCGACCATGCCGGCGAGGTCACGTTCGACCTGTCGCTGGAATCGGCCGGGCTCCTGGCCTTCGCGGCGCTTTGAGGAGGCGGACATGGTCAATCGTCATCGTGGCGAGACTGCGCTCATGGTCGCCGGCGAAACCCTGCCGATGCGGCTCACGCTCGGCGCGCTCGCCGAGCTCGAACACGCTTTCGCCGTCGACAGCCTGCCGGCACTGGGCGAGCGCTTCGTCGAGGGCAGGCTCTCAGCCCGCGACATCATCCGCATCATCGCCGCCGGCCTGCGTGGAGCGGGCAGGGCGATCCGCGACGAGGATGTCGCGGAACTCTCCTTCGACGGCGGCCTGAGCGGCGTGATCAAGGCGGCGATCGCCCTGCTCGAAGCCACTTTCGGCGAGGGCGATGCGCCCCGCCCTCCGCAGCCGCCGGCGTAGATGCGCCGGCGGGTTTTCCCTGGGACGAGGTGATGGCCTTCGGCCTTGGCCGGCTGGCCTGGCCGCCCGAGCGCTTCTGGGCGGCGACGCCGCGCGAGATCGCGGCGGCGCTGCGGGCCCATCAGGACCGGTTCCGAGGCTCCCCTCCGGAGCGCCCGGCACTTGCGGCGCTGATGGATGCCTTCCCCGACGCCTGAGGCGGCAATTCCAACCAACCTATCGAGGTGATGGTCATGACGGATGATGACGGCATCGATGCAGGACACCTTTCCGACCTGAGGACGATGGATCGGCTGACCCAGTCATTGAGCCGATCCTCGGAGAGTTTCGGGAAGTCGATCGTCAGCGCCTTCTCGCGCGGCGTCGTCGAGGGCAAGCGCTTCGAGGACGTGCTGCGCAGCGTCGGCCGCTCGATGACCGACAGCCTGCTCAAGACGGCGCTGAAACCGCTGCAGACCGGACTGTCGAGCCTGCTCGGGAGTAGCATCAAGGGCTTGAGCGGTCTGTTCGGCGGCATCGGGTTGGGCGGGGCCAGTGGCAGCGTTCCGGTCGCCCCTTTCGCCGAGGGCGGCATCATCGCCTCGCCCTCCTATTTCCCGACCGGGCGCGGGCTCGGCCTGATGGGAGAGCGCGGTGCAGAGGCGATCATGCCGCTCGCTCGCGGCCCGGACGGGCGCCTCGGCGTGCGCGCCGGTGGCGGGCAGGCTCGACCGCTCAATGTCGTCGTGCAGGTCTCGACCCCCGATGCCGAGAGCTTCCGTCGTTCTGAAGCGCAGGTCTCCGCAGCCATCGCCCGCGCAGTCGCGCGTGGGCGGCGGGCGCTATGAGGGAGGGAAGGCATGCCGGATTTCCATGAGGTCCGCTTCCCGCTCGATGTCGCACGCGGTGCGCGCGGCGGGCCGGAGCGCCAGACCCAGATCGTGACGCTCGCCTCCGGCCGGGAGGTGCGCAACAGCCGCTGGGCACATTCGCGCCGCCGCTACGATGCCGGGCTCGGCATCCGCAATCTCGATGCCCTGGCGGCAGTCGTGCGCTTCTTCGAGGAGCGTCGCGGCCGGCTCCACGGCTTTCGTTGGCGGCACCAGCTCGACTGGAAGAGCTGTCCGCCGTCGCAGGAGCCGGCGGCGACCGACCAGGTCATCGGGATCGGCGATGGCGTTGTCGCCGTCTTCCAGCTTTGCAAGGCCTATGGGACCGGCGTGTCGGCCTATAGCCGCGAGATTACCAAACCCTGCGACGGCACGGTGCGGGTCGCCATCGACGGTATCGCGCTGGCGGGGAGTGCTTTCGCCTGCGACCCGTCGACCGGGCAGGTCACCATCGCCGCGGGTTCGATTCCGCCTCCGGCTGCCGTCCTGACCGCCGGCTTCGCCTTCGACGTGCCTGTTCGTTTCGACACGGATGCCATCGAGGTCGATCTCTCCGCTTTCGCGGCCGGCGAGATCCCGCGCGTTCCCGTGGTCGAGATCATCCCCTGAGGCCTGCCCCATGCGTGAAATTCCATCCGGCCTCGTCGCCCATGTCGAGGCGGCTACGACGACGCTCTGCCATTGCTGGAGCCTGACGCGCCGCGACGGGCTCGTGCTCGGCTTCACCGATCATGACCGCAAGCTTTCGTTCGACGGCATCGACTTCGTTGCAACGGCCGGCCTCGAAGCGGCGGAAAGCGCGGCAGAGCTGGGCTTTGCCATCGGTGGCGGCGAGGTCGCCGGCGCCTTCGCTGCCTTTGGCCTGAACGAGGCGGATCTGGCACGCGGGCTCTATGACGATGCCCGCGTCCGCGTTTGGCTGGTCAACTGGGCCGATCCGAGCCAGCGGATGCTGTTCGAAGAGGGCTTCGTCGGCGAGATCAAGCGTGGCGAAGCCAGTTTCACCGCTGAGATCCGCAGCTTCGCCAAGGCGTTCGACGAAGAGCGCGGTCGGCTCTATCTGCGCTCCTGCTCCGCGGACCTTGGCGATGCGCGTTGCGGTGTGGCGCTCGCCGCCGCGGAAGGCGATGTCGTCGAAAGCGACGGCCGCCTCTCGCTTTCGGCCGAGGGCATGGGTTCCTATGTTGACGGACATTTCACTGGCGGCCGGCTGGTCTTCACCAGTGGCGCAAATGCAGGCTTCGCCACCGAGGTGAAGCGCCACGGCCGCGAGGGTTCGCAGGCGCTGTTCCAGCTCTGGCAGGCGCCGGCGGCGGAGATTCTCCCCGGCGACGGCTTCAGGGTGACGCCGGGCTGCGACAAGAGCTTCGCCACCTGCCGCGCCAAATTCGCCAACGGCGTCAATTTCCGCGGCTTCCCGCATATGCCGACCAACGATTTCATCATCGGCGGCGTACGGCCCGGCGACGGGGCGCTCGATGGCGGGAGCCTGTTCCGATGACGCGCGACGAGATCGTCGATGCCGCGCGGCTCTGGCTGGGGACGCCTTATCACCATCAGGCCTCGCTGCGCGGCGTCGGTTGCGATTGCCTAGGGCTGGTGCGCGGCGTCTGGCGTGACCTCTGTGGCGACGAGCCGGAAACGCCGCCGCCATATTCGCCGAACTGGGCGGAAAGCCTGCGACAGGAGACGCTCGCCTTGGCTGCCGAACGCCATTTGCAGCCACTCACCCTCACGGATGTGCGGCGCGGTGACGTGCTGCTCTTTCGCTGGCGAGAACATCTGCCGGCCAAGCACTGCGCGATCCTCGCGGGGCCGGACCGCATCATCCATGCCCATGACGGCGCGGCCGTGGCCGAGGTCGCTTTCACGCCCTGGTGGCGGCGCCATCTGAGCCATGGCTTTTCCTTTCCCGGAGTGACGGACTGATGGCGACGCTTCTTCTTCAGGTTGCCGGTGCCGCCCTCGGAACGGCCTTGGGCGGTCCGGTAGGCGGAGTCATCGGCCAGGCTTTGGGTGGGCTCGCCGGCGCGAGCGTCGATCAGGCCTGGCTCGGCAGCGCCGGTGGCAACAAGGTCGTCGACGGCCCGCGCCTCAAGGAGGTGAACGGCCTCGTCGCAACCGAGGGCGCCGCGATCCCGCGTCTCTACGGCCGCGCGCGGCTCGGCGGGCAACTGATCTGGGCGACCCGGTTCGAGGAGGAGGTCACCGTCGGGGTCACGCGCACCAAGAGCGGCGGCAAGGGCGGCCGCTCGAAGAAGACCTACGAGACGATCTACAGCTACCACGCCAATCTCGCGATCGGCCTGTGCGAAGGACCGATCGCCTTCATCCGGCGCATCTGGGTCGATGGGCGCGAGCTCGATGTCCAGACCGTCCAGATGCGCGTCCACCACGGCTACGAGAATCAGGAGCCCGATCCGCTGATCGCGGCGAAGGAGGCGGGCGAGGCGCCAGCCTATCGCGGGCTCGCCTATGTCGTGTTCGAGCGCTTTCCGCTGGCCGATTACGGCAATCGCGTGCCGCAATTCGATTTCGAGGTGGTGCGTGCCGTCGACGGGCTCGGCGGCATGATCCGGGCGGTCGCGCTGACGCCCGGCGCCGGGGAGTTCGTCTATGACATCCGCCCGGTCAGCCATGAGCCCGAGGCCGGCGTCAGCGAAAGCCTGACGCGCCATCAGCTCTATGGCGGCAGCGACGTCGATACCGCGCTCGGCCATCTCATGGCGCTTTGCCCCAATCTGCGGCGCGTGTCGCTTGTCGTGTCCTGGTTCGGCGACGATCTGCGCGCCGGGGCGTGCAGTGTGGCTCCGCGGGCGGAGATCGTCCACAAGCCGACGGTCGGGGCAGAGTGGTCGGTCGCCGGGCTGACGCGCTCCTCGGCTCGCATCGTCAGCGAGGTTGACGGCAGGCCTGCTTTCGGCGGGACACCTTCGGACGAGAGCATCGTCGCGCTGATCAGGCGCCTGCGTTTCGATTACGGGCTCGAAGTCGTACTCTACCCCTTCCTGATGATGGACATCCCAACCGGAAACGCGCTGCCGGACCCCTATTCGGGCGCAGCGAGCCAGCCGCGCTATCCCTGGCGTGGCCGCATCACCTGCGATCCGGCGCCTGGCCGCCCGGGAAGTCCGGAAGGCAGTGCGGCCGTTGCCGCACAGATCGAAGCCTTCGTGGGGACGGTCGTTCCGGCCGACATCTCCGTCGTGGGGGAGGTTGTTGCTTGCGCCAAACCGGATGAATGGTCCTATCGCCGGCTTGTGATGCATTGCGCCGCTCTGGCCCAGGCAGCCGGCGGCGTGGAGGGCTTCGTCATCGGCTCCGAGATGGTCGGGTTGACGCATCTGCGCGGCGCTGCGGGTTATCCGATGGTCGACCAGCTTGCCGCCATCGCCCAGGACGTCAAGACGATGCTGCCAAGCACGGTGGCAACCTATGCCGCCGACTGGACCGAATACGGCGCGGCTGTCCGCGACGACGGCGAGAGCATCGATTTCCCGCTCGACCCGCTCTGGGCTTCGCCGGCCATCGGCGCGATCGGCATCGACTTCTATCCGCCGCTGTCGGATTGGCGTGATTCCGCGGGCCATGCCGACGCGGCAACCGCATGCGGCCCGGCCGATCTCGCCTATCTGCGCCAGCGCCTGACTGCCGGTGAAGCTTTTGACTGGTACTATGCCGACGAGGCCGGCCGGGCCGCACAGACACGCCTGCCGATCACGGACGGTGCCTATGGCAAGCCGTGGATCTACCGGCCCAAGGACCTGTGGGGCTGGTGGAGCCAGGTCCATATCCGCCGCGTCGGCGGCACCGAGACGACGGCGACCCCGTTCGTGCCGGGCGCAAAGCCGATCTGGCTGACCGAGATCGGCGTGCCCGCGGTCGACAAGGGTGCCAATGCGCCCAACATGTTTCCCGATCCCAAGTCGGACCAGGGTGGCTATCCGCCGTTCTCCAGCGGCGCGCGCGACGATCTCGTGCAGGCAAGGGCGCTGGAGGCGATC
This sequence comes from Pseudomonadota bacterium, assembly GCA_023393655.1. Taxonomy (GTDB): domain Bacteria; phylum Pseudomonadota; class Alphaproteobacteria; order Rhizobiales; family Beijerinckiaceae; genus Allobosea. The sequence goes on from JAEWKP010000221.1 coordinate 9,023, forward strand.
ATCTCCGGCTTCGACCCGGCGCGGGCGGGATTCGATGCCGCGCGCAATCCGGTCCACCCGGTCAGCGGCATCCGCATGGTCGATCCCAACAGGATCTTCGTGTGGAACTGGGATACGCGACCTTTCCCCGCCTTCCCCGACTTGTCCGGCATCTGGGCCGATGGAGCCAATTTCGAAACCGGTCACTGGCTGAACGGGCGCCTCGAAGGTACGCCGGTCGATCGGCTCGTCGCGAAACTGCTGGCTGATTTCGGATTGCCGCCAGCCGATCGGATTGCTGTCGATGGTTTCGCCGACGGCTATGTGCTGGATCGCCCGCTATCGGCCCGGCAGGCGCTGGAGCCGCTGGCCGAGAGCTTCGGCTTCGACGCGATCATGAGCGCGGGCATGCTGCGTTTCGAGGGCAGGGGCGGCAAGGTCTCGCGCCTGCTCGGCCCCGACGATCTCGTTCCCGATCGCAATGGCGAGCCGTTCACGTTGCGGCGCAGTCAGGAGACGGAGCTGCCGCTCGAACTGCGCCTCGGCTTCAGCGACAGCGAGGCCGATTACCGCAATGCCGCCGCGCGCTCGCGCCGGCTGGCCGGAGCTGCCCGCCGCGAGGTCGCGGTCGACACGGCGATCGTGACCTGCTCGGCCGAAGGGCAGCGCCTCGCGGACCAGCGCCTGCAGGAGGCTTGGGCCGGGCGCGAAACCCTGGAATGTGAGCTGTCGCCGCGTTGCGTGGCGATCGAGCCCGGCGATGTCCTGTCCGTTGCGACGGAGGCCAGCGCTCGCCTGTTCCGCGTCACCCGCATCGCCGACGGCCCGACGCGGAAGGTCAGCGCCCGCGCTGTCGAACCGGCGATCTATGTGACGACGGGAGCGAGCGGCGGCACACGCCCGCCGCGAACACCACCTGCATTGCCCGGGCGTCCGTTCGCGGTGCCGCTGGCCCTGCCGATCGTAACCGTTGACCCGCCGCCCTTGCTGTCGCTCGCCGCCTTTGCCGCACCATGGCCCGGCGCGTTGGCGATCTGGCGTGCCGACGAAGCGGGGCTGTTTGCGTTGGACAGCTTCGTCGAGGCGCCCTCGATCGTCGGCGAGACCTTGACGGCATTACCGCCGGGGCCGCTCTGGCGGACGGATCGGCATGCCGTGCTGGAGGTCAGGCTGCGCGGCGGCGTGCTGTCCTCCGTTTCGCCGGAAGCAGCCCTGGCCGGCGCGAATGCACTCGCGCTGGTCGGGGCCGACGGCGCGGTTGAGATCGTCACGGTCTCGCAGGTCGAGCTCATCGGGCCGCAACGCTTCCGCTTGTCCGGCCTGATTCGCGGGATTGGCGGCAGCGAGCCCGCGGCAGGCCGCCTTCTGCCGGCCGGAGCCCGGATCGTGGTGCTGGATGGAGCCGCCGTTTCGCTGACGAGCGATCTGGCCGATCTCGGCCGGGAGCAGCTTTATCGCGTCGGCCCGGCTCGCGACGATGTCGGTGATGCGACGATGGTCGAGTTCGAAGCCCCGGTCGCCGGAGAGGCGCTTGTCCCGCTATGTCCGGTCCGGCCGAAGGCTGCTCGCACTGGCGGCGGCATTGCGATCAGCTGGCTCAGGCGGACGCGAATCGACGGCGATTCCTGGGAACTGGCGGAGGTGCCTCTGGGCGAGGAGAACGAGCGCTACGAAATCGGCATCCTCGATGGCGAGGATCTGCTCCATGCCGAAATCGTGAATACCCCCGCCTGGACCTATCCGGCCGGGCAGGAACTCGCCGATTTCGGCGCGCAGCAGCAGGAAATCGGGCTCTCGCTCCGCCAGCTCAGCATCACTGTCGGGCGCGGTCGCGAATGGCGTGGACGGATTCCCGTGCGCTGATCTACTGTAGCTTGTGAACGAGGCGATGCATTCATGGCGCATTCACGCCGATGGGATTAGCCCATGTCGATGATGCCGGTCGAACCGATCCTTGCTTTTGCGCTCATCGCCTCTTCGCCGATGCCGATCGTTCGGGTCGATGATGCGACGCCGATCTCCTGCCTCTCCTCCGAGGAGACGCGCGATGCCGTGGCCGACGGGCGCGTCATGCAACCTGCGGAAGCCTCGCGCCACGCCCGCCATGCCGCTCCGGGCGAGGTCGTCCGCATCAGGCTCTGTCGCCAGGGCGAGGATTTCGTCTATGTGGTGACGACGCTGAAACGTGATGGCCGCGTCGCAAGGGTGACGCTGGAAGGACAATCCGGCAAGATCGCCACCATCCGCTGACAGCCGTCGCGGCCATCTGACAACTGGAGTTAGCCGACCGTGAGATTGCTCGTCGTCGAGGACGACAAGGACCTCAACCGCCAGATCGTGACCGCGCTCGAGAATGCCGGTTATGCCGTCGACAAGGCCTTCGACGGCGAGGAGGGGCTCTATCTGGGCGAGTCCGAGCCCTACGACGCGGTGATTCTCGATCTCGGCCTGCCGAAGGTCGACGGCGTCGCCGTGCTGCAGGGCTGGCGCCGCGCCGGCAAGACCATGCCGGTGCTGATCCTGACCGCGCGCGACCGCTGGAGCGACAAGGTCGGCGGCTTCGATGCCGGCGCCGACGACTATGTCGTCAAGCCCTTCCATATCGAGGAGTTGCTGGCCCGCGTCCGGGCGCTGCTGCGCCGCGCCACCGGGCACGCGACCTCGGAACTGGTCTGCGGCCCTGTCAGGCTCGACACCCGCGCGAGCCGCGTCGTCGTCGACGGCAATCCGGTGAAGCTTACCTCGCACGAATACCGCCTGCTCTCCTATCTGATGCACCATCAAGGGCGCGTCGTCTCGCGAACCGAGCTGGTCGAGCACCTTTACGACCAGGATTTCGACCGCGATTCCAACACGATCGAGGTCTTCGGCGGCCGTCTGCGCAAGAAGCTGGGCGTCGATGTCATCGAGACCGTCCGGGGATTGGGCTATATCGCCGCCACTCCGGAAAAGGTCTGATCGCGGGCGATGCCGCTCAAGTCCCATCGCTATTCGCTGGGAGCGCGGCTGTTCTTCTCGGCGGCCGTCTGCTGCGTGCTGATCCTGGTGCTGGCCGGCGTCGGCCTCACCACCTTCTATCGCCGCTCTGCCGAACGCGGCTTCGACGAGCGGCTGTCGGTCTATATCAAGCAGTTGGTCGCCGACCTTGCCGCGCCGCCCGAGACCGAGCGCCAGACGATCGGTGATCTCGGTGAGCCGCGCTTCGACCTGCCACTGACAGGCTGGTACTGGCAGATCACCAGGCTCGACGGCGAGCGGCCGAATGTCCGCGCCTCGCGCTCGCTGGTCGGCGGGCAACTCCCAAAGCTGCTCGATCAGTCCATCGTGCCGAACAGCCGGGGGCTGCGCGAAAGCTATGTCTCGGGCCCGGACGATCGCCGCCTGCGCGTGCTGGAGCGCGAGATCGATGTCGGCGAGGACGGGCGCTTCACCGTCGCGGTCGCAGCGCCCGCCGACGAAATCGAGGGCGATATCCAGGATTTTCGTTTCGCGCTGGCGATGACCTTCCTGCTGCTCGGCATAGCCCTGGTCGCCTCGACGCTCGTGCAGGTCCGCTTCGGCCTGCGCCCGCTGGTGCGTCTGCGTGCTGCCGTCGGGGCGGTGCGGACCGGCGAGAATCCGCGGATCGTCGGGCAATACCCACCCGATCTCGCGCCGCTCGCGAGCGAGCTCAACCAGCTCATCGACGCCAATCACGAGATCCTCGACCGCGCCCGCACCCAGGTCGGCAACCTCGCGCATGCGCTCAAGACCCCGCTCAGCGTGATGATGAACGAGGCCGGCACGAGCGGCGACGGCCAGTTGCCCCAGACCGTCCGCGCGCAGGCCGCGATCATGCGCGATCAGGTCCAGTATTATCTCGATCGGGCCAGGGCCGCGGCCCTTTCGGGTGCGCTCGGCGGCGTGACCGAGATCGCGCCCTCGCTCGATGCCCTGCTGCGCACCTTCACCAAGATCTCGCAGGGGAGGAGTATCTCCGGCTCGCATGCGATCCCGCCCGGCTTGCGCTTCCGTGGCGAGAAGCAGGACTTCGAGGAGATGCTGGGTAATCTCCTCGACAATGCCTTCAAATGGGCGTCCTCGGCCGTCGAGGTTTCCCTTGCCGGTGGGGACGGAGCCGATAGCGAGCGGATCGCTCTCCTGATCGACGATGACGGCCCCGGCCTGCCGGCCGAGGCCATGGCCGAGGTTCTGAAGCGTGGCCGCCGGCTCGACGAGACGACGCCGGGTTCAGGCCTCGGCCTCTCCATCGTCGTCGATCTCGCCAAGCTCTATGGTGGCGGACTGAGCCTCGATCGCTCGCCGCTGGGCGGATTGAGGGCGCGTCTCGAACTGCCTTCGGTTTAGAGGAATTCTTTGCCGCGTGACCCTTTGTCACCATGAACCGGAGCGGACGATTGAGTAAGAACGCCGCATGATGATCTGGGCCGTCTTTGCAGCGATGACGGGAGCGGCGATTTTCGCCTTGCTCTGGCCGCTCAGCCGTGGCCGGGCGCAGGGTTTCGCCGACGCGGCCGATGCCCGCAGCCTCTACCGCTCACAGCTCAAGGAGATTGACCGCGATCTCGCGCGCAAGCTGATCGGTGACGAGGAGGCGCAGGCCGCCCGCACCGAAGCGGCCCGCCGCCTTCTGCGCGCTGCCGGCGACGAAGCCGGTCCGGCCGGGGAAACCGAGCCCTCGCTGCGCCGTCGCCGGGCGAGCTCCGCGCTGATGCTCTCGGTCGTGCCGCTGCTGGCGCTGCTGATCTACGGCCTCTACGGCTCTCCCGGGCAGCCCGACCAGCCGCTGGCAGCGCGATTGGAGAAGGCCGGGCCACAGCAGGATTTCGCCATCGTGCTCGCGCGGATGGAGGCCCATCTCGCCGCCAATCCCGGCGATGCGAAGGGCTGGGCGCTGCTGGCGCCGATCTATCTCCGCCAGGGCCGCTACGACGAAGCCGCGAAAGCCTTCGCCGCCGCGGTCCGCGCCGGAAAGCCCGATGCCGAGCTTTATGCCGGCCTGGGCGAAGCCCGCATCATGGAAACCGGTGGCATCGTGACCGCCGCAGCGCGCGAAGCGCTGGCCGAGGCGGTCAAACTCGATCCGAAAAGCCCCCGTGCCCGCTATTATCTCGCCCTCGCGAAGGAGCAGGATGGCGACGGCGAGGGTGCGCAGGCCGCTCTTTCCCAACTCCTCGCCGAGGCGCCCGCCGATGCCGACTGGGCCGGCGCCGTCCGTGCCCGGCTGGAGCGCATGCAGGCCGATGCCGGCCGCAAGGCGGTCGCCGCCCTTCCCGAGGCCGAGCGCCAGCAGGCGATCAAGGGAATGGTCGACGGGCTTGCCGAACGCCTGAGCACTGGGGGCGGCAGCTTGCCCGAATGGAGCCGCCTGATCCGCGCCCGCACCGTCCTCGGCGACAAGCCTGCGGCGCTTCAGGCGGTGAAGACGGCACGCGAGCGTCTGGCTGACGACAAGGCCGCGCTTGCAGCCATCGACGCTCTCGCCGATGAATTGGCCTTGAAGGAGGCCGCGCCATGACGATTGCCCAGCCTACGCGGCCGCTCCCGGCAAAACGCCGCTTCACTCGCAAGCAGCGCAGGTTGACCCTGATCGCGGTGGCCGGCGCCGTCCTGTTCCTGGCGGCCGGGCTCGTCCTCTTCGCGATGCGCGATACCATCGTCTTCTTCTACGGCCCGACCGAAATTGCGGAGAAGGGCGTGCAGCCGGGCACCCGCATGCGTCTCGGCGGGCTGGTCGAGGCCGGCTCGGTCCAGCGTAATGGCGGCCAGCGCATCAGCTTCAGCGTCACCGACGGCAAGACCGCGATCAAGGTCGGCTATGACGGCCTGCTGCCTGACCTCTTCCGGGAAGGGCAGGGTGTCGTCACCGAAGGCGTCTTCGAGGGCGCCGGGCGCTTCAAGGCGGATTCCGTGCTGGCGAAGCATGACGAAACTTATATGCCGCGCGAGGTCGCCGATGCGCTGAAGAAGCAGGGGCACTGGCAGGCGGGAGGCTCTGGCTCCCCCGCTGCCGCGCCGGCGAAACCGTGAGCCGCACATGATTGTCGAGATCGGACATTACGCACTGGCGCTCGCGCTCGGCGTTTCCGTGATCCAGGCGGTGGTGCCGTTCTGGGGCGTGTTCCGGCAGGACCGGACGCTGGCCTCGGTCGGCAGCAGCGCGGCGCTGATCTCGTTCGCGCTGGTCGCGCTATCCTTCGCGGCCCTGGTCACGTCCTATGTCCGCTCCGATTTCTCGGTCGGCAACGTCGTCGCCAATTCCCATTCGGCGCAGCCGCTGATCTACAAATTCACCTCCGTCTGGGGCAACCACGAAGGCTCCATGCTGCTCTGGGTGCTGATCCTGACGCTGTTCGGGGCCCTGGTCGCGCTGTCGCGCCGCTCACTGCCTCCGCGCCTGCGGGCCGGCGCGCTCGCCGCGCAGGGGCTCGTCGCGGTCGCCTTCTTGGCTTTCACCCTGCTGACCTCGAACCCGTTCCAGCGATTGTCGCCGGTGCCGGCCGAAGGGCAGGATCTCAACCCGATCTTGCAGGACCTCGGCCTCGCGATCCATCCGCCGCTGCTCTATGTCGGCTATGTCGGCTTCTCGATCACCTATGCCTTCGCGGTCGCCGCCCTGATCGACGGGCGCATCGACGCGATGTGGGCACGTGCCGTCAGGCCCTGGACGCTGCTGGCCTGGACCTTCCTGACGCTCGGTATCGCGATGGGCTCCTACTGGGCCTATTACGAGCTCGGCTGGGGCGGCTGGTGGTTCTGGGACCCCGTCGAAAACGCCTCCTTCATGCCCTGGCTCGCCGGCACGGCCCTGATCCACTCGACGGTGGTGATGGAGAAGCGCGACGCGCTCAAGGTCTGGACGATCCTGCTCGCGATCCTGACCTTCTCGCTCTCGCTGCTCGGCACCTTCATCGTCCGCTCGGGTGTTCTGACCTCGGTCCATTCCTTCGCCACCGACCCGGCGCGCGGCCTCTTCATCCTCCTCATCCTGATCTTCTTCGTCGGCGGATCGCTCGCGCTCTTCGCCTGGCGGGCGCCTCTGCTTCGGCAGGGCGGATTGTTCGCCCCGGTCTCCCGGGAAAGCGCGCTCGTCGTCAACAACGTCTTCCTGGCGACGGCCTGCGCCACCGTTTTCGTCGGAACGCTCTACCCGCTGCTGCTGGAGATGGTGACTGGCGACAAGATCTCGGTCGGCCCGCCCTTCTACAACGCGACCTTCGTACCGGTGATGGTGCCGCTGCTGCTGCTGCTGCCGATCGGCCAGTCGCTCGCCTGGAAGCGCGGCGACCTGCTCGGTGCGGCGCAGCGCAATGCCTTTGCCTTCGGGCTTGCGGTGCTGGCGGCGCTGGCGCTGCTCTCCTTCACCCGCGGCGGGCCGGTTATGGCGCCGCTCGGCGTGGGCCTGGGCGTCTTCCTCGTGCTCGGCGCCGGTTTCGACCTCGCGGAACGGATCGTGGCACGGGCCAGCGGCTGGCGGGCGATGCTGTCGCGCGCGAGCGGGCTCCCGCGCTCGGCCTGGGGCACCGCACTGGCCCATGCCGGAATCGGCTTGAGCATCATCGGCATCGCCGCCCAGGCCTGGAGCAGCGAGGCGATCACCGTCCTGAAGCCGGGCGAACGCCTGACCAGCGGCCGCTACACCATCGTGCTCGAAGGCATGTCGCCTCGCACAGGGCCGAATTTCCGCGCCGAGATCGCCCGCTTCCAGGTTTTCTCCGGTGATCGCGAACTGGCGCCGGTCGAGGCCTCCAAGCGCATCTATACGGCGCGCGCGATGCCGACGACCGAAGCGGGTATCCGGACGGATGGTCTGAGCCAGGCCTATGTCAGCCTCGGCGAGGCGCAGGATGGCGGCGTCGCGGTGCGCCTCTACGACAAGCCGTTGATCCTGCTGATCTGGATCGGCTCGCTCGTGATGGCGCTCGGCGGCGGGCTGTCGCTGACCGATCGGCGCTTCCGGCTGGCCGCGCCGAAGCGCGCCGCGCCCGCGGCCGCCGTGCAGCCGGCGGAATAGGCCGATGCGGCGGATTGCTCTCATCCTCGGTCTGATGCTGCTGGTCGCGCCGGTGGCCCGGGCCGTGCAGCCCGACGAGATCCTGCCCAACGCGGCGCTGGAGCAGCGGGCGCGCAGCATCTCCGGCGGACTGCGCTGCCTCGTGTGCCAGAACCAGCCGATCGACGATTCCGACGCGCCTCTGGCCCGCGACCTGCGCATCCTCGTCAGGGAGCGTCTCGTTGCCGGCGACGACGACAAGGCGGTCGTCGATTTCGTCGTCGCTCGCTACGGCGATTTCGTCCTGCTGCGCCCGCCGCTCAACGCGCATACGCTGCTGCTCTGGGGGGCGCCTTTCCTTATTTTCCTGGCCGGTGCCGCCTTCGTCTGGCGTCGAGGCCGGCAGCGCGCCGGCGAGGAAAACGCCGCGCCGGCGCCCCTGACGGACGAGGAGCGCAATCGTGTCGACAGGCTGCTGCGGGATGAGCAGGGGTAACGCGCGGCCGGTCTGGCCAACCTTACGAAATCGTCATCTTCAGGCCAAAGCCGCGTAAGGCGGCGGGCCTCATGGTCCTCGTCACGAGCAGGGGAAAGCACCCTGTCGCTCCACGAGGTTCCCGCCATGACGACACACACCGAAAATCGCAAGTCCATCCTGAAGCGCGGCGCCCTTCTCGCCGGCACCGCCATTCTCGGCATCGGCCTCGCCGCCGGCATCGCCGACAGCGCCCTGATGCAGAACCACAATGCTATCGCGCAGCCGATCCAGCTCTCGGGCGCGCAGACGGCGCTGCCCTCCTTCGCCGACCTCGTCGACAAGGTGAAGCCGGCCGTCGTCTCCGTTCGCGTCAAGACGCAGGTCGCCTCCGCCAATGACGGACAGAGCCTCGACGACCTGCCGCCGGAGCTGCGCCGCTTCTTCCGTGATTTCGGCGGAGAGGATGGCGGCCGCCAGGCCAGGCCGAAGCCGCAGATCGGCATGGCCCAGGGTTCGGGCTTCTTCGTCAGCCAGGACGGCTATGTCGTGACCAACAACCACGTCGTCGAGAACGCGGTCGAGGTCCAGCTCGTCACCGATTCCGGCAAGACGCTCGATGCCAAGGTCGTCGGCACCGATCCGCGCACCGATCTGGCCCTGCTCAAGGTCAAGGACGCCGGCAACTATCCGTATGTCCAGCTCTCCGACGCCAAGGCGCGCATCGGTGACTGGGTGCTCGCGATCGGCAATCCCTTCGGCCTCGGTGGCACGGTCACGGCCGGCATCGTCTCGGCGCAGGGTCGCGATATCGGCTCCGGTCCCTATGACGACTTCATTCAGATCGATGCGCCGATCAACCGCGGAAATTCGGGTGGCCCGACCTTCAACCAGAACGGCGAGGTCGTCGGCGTCAATACCGCGATCTACTCGCCCTCGGGCGGCAATGTCGGCATTGCCTTCGCCATCCCCGCCTCGACCGTCCGTCAGGTCGTGGACTCCTTGAAGAAGGACGGCACGGTGGCGCGCGGCTTCATCGGCGTTCAGATCCAGCCGGTGACCAGCGAGATGGCCGATGCCATCGGCCTGAAGGACGCCAAGGGCGCGCTCGTCGCCGAGGCGCAGGGCAACGGCCCGGCCGCCAAGGCGGGCATCCGCCGCGGCGATACCATCACCGCCGTCAATGGCGAGGCGATCAAGGACGCTCGTGAGCTCTCGCGCAGGATCGCGACCTTCGCGCCGGGCACCAAGACCACGATCACCCTCTTCCGTGAAGGCAAGTCGCGTGACGTGACCTTCGAGGTCGGCCGCCAGCCGGCGGCCTGATCGGAGCTGGCGGGTCCCTCGGTTCCCTGTCGCCCCAGCCCAGGGACTTCGCCGTCGCGGCGGCAGGCCGGATGCGTATCCTCCGGCCTGCCGTTTTCGCGTCTATTGAGATAGGGTTGGTCTATGCGACTCCTGATCGTCGAAGATGATGCCGAGGCTGCGGCCTATCTGACCAAGGCTTTCCGCGAGGTCGGCCATGTCGCCGACCATGCCGCGGACGGGCTGGAAGGTTATGCCATGGCCGAAGGCGGCGGCTATGACGTGCTGGTGATCGACCGCATGCTGCCGCGCCTCGACGGGCTCTCGCTGATCCGCTCCCTGCGCGAGCAGAAGGACGATACGCCCGCCCTGATCCTCTCTGCGCTGGCCCAGGTCGACGATCGGGTGAAGGGTCTGCGGGCCGGAGGCGACGACTACCTGCCCAAGCCCTATGCCTTTTCCGAACTGCTCGCCCGCGTCGAGGTTCTGGCCCGCCGCCGTGGCGCTCCAGCAGCCGAACCCACGACCTATCGCATCGGCGAGCTGGTGCTCGACCGGCTTGCCCATCGCGTCACGCGCGAGGGCCAGGAGATCGTCCTGCAGCCGCGCGAGTTCCGCCTGCTCGAATATCTGATGAAGCATGCCGGGCAGGTCGTGACCCGCACCATGCTGCTCGAGAACGTCTGGGATTTTCATTTCGATCCCCAGACCAATGTCATCGACGTGCATGTCAGCCGCCTGCGCGCCAAGGTCGACAAAGGCTTCGAGCTGCCGATGATCCACACCATCCGCGGCGCGGGATACATGGTCCGTGACAGCGCCCGCTGACGCCTCCTCGCACAAGCGCCAGCGCTTCCTGCCCACGCTGTTCCGCACGACCGCCTTCAAGCTGACCGCGGCCTATCTGGTCATCTTCGCGCTGTTTGCCGCCTTCGTTCTCGGCTATGTCGCCTGGAACGCCAAGCGCCTGCTCGACGACCAGATCCGCTCGACCATCGATGCCGAGATCCAGGGCCTGGCCGAGCAGCAGCGCCAGGGCGGCATCCGCCGCATCGTCAACATCGTCGAGCGCCGTTCACGGGCGCCGGGCGCCTCGCTCTACCTCGTCACCACGCCGGTGGGAGAGCGCATCGCTGGCAATGTCGAGGCGATCCCGCCCGGCACGCTCGATCGCACCGGTGAGAGCGAGATCGAATATGCCCGCTCCAGCGAGACGGTCGATCGGCCGAGCCATGCGCTGGTCCGCGTCTACCTGCTGCCGGCCGGATTCCGTCTCCTCGTCGGCCGTGACCTCGAGGAGCGCGAGCGGCTCGGCATCGTCATCCGCCGCGCCGCAGGCTGGTCGCTGGCCCTGGTCCTCATGCTTGGCTGTTTCGCCAGCTGGTTCGTGGCGCGGCGCGTGCTCAAGCGCATCGACGGCATGAGTGAAACGGCGCATGGCATCATGGAGGGCGACCTGAAAGGCCGCCTCGCCATCACCGGCACAGGCGACGAACTCGACCGGCTGGCGCTCAACCTCAATGCCATGCTCGACCGCATCGGTGAATTGATGGCCAGCATGCAGCAGGTCACCGACAATATCGCCCACGATCTCAAGACGCCGCTGACGCGCCTGCGCAACCGGGCGGAGGAGGCGCTGCGGACCGCGAAATCGCCCGATGAATTGCGGGCGGCGCTCGATGGCTCGATCGAGGAGGCGGACAACCTCATCCGCGTCTTCAACGCGCTCCTGATGATCGCGCGGCTGGAGGCCGGTCGCGTCAGCGACAACATGAGCGAGCTCGACATTTCCGAGATCGTCTCCGGCCTCGCCGAACTCTACGAGCCGCTGGCCGAGGAAGCCGGTCTGTCGCTCGCCAGCGATGTCGCCCCTGGCCTGAAAGTCCGCGGCAATCGCGAACTGATCGGGCAGGCCCTGAACAACCTGATCGACAACGCCCTGAAATACGGAGCGCCGGAGCAGGGTGGCGACGGCACCGTGGCGGTCGCGGCACGGCAGAGCGGCGATCAGGTCGAGCTCTCGGTGGCCGATCGCGGGCGGGGTATCGCGGAGGCCGATCGCGGCCGCGTCTTCGACCGCTTCGTCCGGCTCGATGCCAGCCGCAGCAAACCGGGCTTCGGGCTCGGCCTGTCATTGGTGGCCGGCGTGGTGCGCCTGCATGGCGGCAGCCTCATGCTGGAGGATAATGCGCCCGGCCTGCGCGTCGTCATTCTCCTGCCCGTCGGCAACCCCAAGCCTGTGGACACGCTGGCCCTCGTCGAGCCTGCCGCCTCGACAGCGGCGCCAAACCCTGCTGGCGTGCCGACCCACTGAAGCAGGACGATGAACCATGGCGGAACGGCTCTGTGACAGGCTCGAGGCTGCGCCGGTCCTGCCGGCGAAGGCCAGGGCCGAGGCGCTGCTGAAGCGCGAGCTGATCGAGCGGCTGCATGACGAGGAAGCCGCCGAGGCGCTCAAGGCGCATCTCGCCGCGCATCCGCGCAGCGCCGCGCTCGTCGCCGGCATCCTCGCGCATTCGCCCTTCCTGACACAGATCATGCGCTTCGACCCGGCCGGGTTGCTCGCCAGCCTGACGGAGGCGCCGGAGACGCGCCGCGATGCGCTGCTGAGTGGCATCGCGGCCTTTGGCGTGGCGGGCAGCGAAACCTCCGACCTGATGCGCGAGTTGCGCCGCTTCCGCCGGGCCATGGCACTCCTGATCGCGCTCGCCGATATCGGCGGTGCCTGGGATGTCGAGACGGTGACGGGCGCGCTCACCGAAACCGCCGACATGGCGGCACGGCTCGCCACCGACCATGTCCTGCGCCAGGCCGCCGATCTCGGCCGGATCAACCTCGCCGACCCTGCCGATCCCGGCCCGGGCTCCGGCCTCGTCGTGCTGGCGCTCGGCAAGCACGGCGCCGGCGAGCTGAACTATTCCTCCGATATCGACATCGTCGTCTTCTTCGATCCCGAGGCGGCGGAGGCGGCCGGCGTCGGCGAGCCCACGAGCTTCTTCGTCAAGCTGACCCAGCAGATCGCGCGCATCATCCAGGAGCGCACTCCGGACGGCTATGTCTTCCGCGTCGACCTGCGCCTGCGGCCTGATCCCGCCTCGACCCATGTCGCGGTCTCGCTGCCCTCGGCCTATTCCTATTACGAGACGGTCGGGCAGAACTGGGAACGCGCCGCCATGATCAAGGCGCGGCCGATCGCCGGCGATATCGAGCTCGGCCGGCGCTTCCTCAAGGACCTTTCGCCCTTCATCTGGCGCAAGTATTTCGACTTCGCGACCATCGCCGACATCCACGCGATGAAGCGCCAGATTCAGACGGTGAAGGGCCACGAGACCATCGCGGGCGCCGGCCACAACGTGAAGCTCGGCCGCGGCGGCATCCGCGAGATCGAATTCTTCGTCCAGACCCAGCAGCTCGTCTTCGGCGGCCGTCGCCCGGCCCTGCGTGGTCCGCGCACGCTGGAGATGCTCGGCGAGTTGACGACCGAGGGCTGGATCACGCCGCAGGCCCGCGATGAACTCTCCGAATCCTATCGCTGGCTGCGCACGATCGAGCACCGCCTGCAGATGCAGGCCGATGAGCAGACGCAGACCCTGCCCAAGGCGGCGGGCGATCTCGAAGCCTTCGCCCGCTTCTGCGGCTACCCTTCGACGGCGGCCTTCGACAAGGCCCTGACGGCCCATGCCAGGCGCGTCGAGGGCCATTACGCCCTGCTCTTCGAGGAGGGGCCGAGCCTCGCCTCCGAGGCCGGCACGCTGAGCTTCACCGGCTCGGAGGCCGATCCCGAGACCATCGAGACGCTCGGCAAGCTCGGCTTCCGTGACGGCGCGACCGCGGCGGAAACGGTGCGCGGCTGGCATTTCGGCCGCCGCGCCGCCGTCACCAGCGCCCGCGCCCGCGAGGTTCTCACGGAGCTGACGCCGGCCTTGCTCGTGGCGCTCGGCCGCACCGCCGATCCCGATGGCGCTCTCGCGCATCTCGACAACGCCTTCGTCCGCATGCCGGCGGCGGTCGAACTGCTGACGCTGCTGCGCTCGCATGATTCCCTGCTGACACTCTTCGCCGAAATCCTCGGCAGTGCGCCGCGTCTCGCCAAGGTCGCGGCCCTGCACCCGCATGTCCTTGACGGCGTCATCGATCCCGCCTTCGGGCAGGCGGTGCTCGATGTCGAAGCGTTGGAGCGCCGCATCCGCAACTATGTCGGCGCGCCGCCGCCGAGTGTCGAGGACGGGCTCGACCGCCTGCGTGACGCTGCCAGGCAGGAGAATTTCCTCGTCGGCGCCCGGTTGCTCTCCGGCGTCTATCCCGCGCAAGGAGCGGGGCAGGCCTATTGCGCTGTCGCCGAGGCCTGCCTGCGGGTCGCCTTTGCCGACACCCGCCGATCCTTCACGGAAGACCATGGCGTGATCGAAGGGGCGGAAACCGTGGTGCTCGGCCTCGGCCGCCTCGGCGCGGGCGAGCTCACGCCCTCATCGGATCTCGACCTGATCCTGCTCTATGACCGGCCGGAGGAGGCCGGCTCGAGCGACGGTGCTCGCAGCCTCGACCCCGTTACCTGGCATGTCCGCTTCACCCAGCGCCTCGTCGCGGCGCTGACCGTGCCGACGCGGCGCGGCACGCTCTATCAGGTCGACATGCGCCTGCGCCCGACCGGCAACAAGAGCCCGGCCGCGACCCAGTTCGCCGGCTTCGAGGCCTATCACGCGGGCGAAGCCGAAATCTGGGAGGAGATGGCGCTGACCCGTGCCCGCGTCGTCGCCGGCGATGCCGGACTGGCGAAGCGGGCGGAAGCCTCGATCCGTGCGATCCTCTCGCGCAAGCGCGAGCCGGCCAAGGTCGCCGCGGCCGTCGCCGAGATGCGCGCGCTGATTGCCAGGGAGAAGGGCGAGAAGGACCCCTGGGACCTGAAGCTCGCGGCCGGCGGCATCACCGATCTCGACTTCCTCGCCCAGTTCCTGCTGCTCGCCTATGCCAGCGAGCATCCCGGGCTGATCGTCAACGACACGGCTTCTGTCTTTGCCGCTGCTAAAGCGGCGGGGTTGCTGTCGGAAGGGGACGCTTCGGTCTTGCTGGAAGCACATCGCCTGATCGGCGACGTCCAGCTCTGGCAGCGTTTCACCGTCGAGGAGGCCTTCGACCCCAAGGCCGTGCCGCCCCGGGTGCTCAGGAGGATCGCGACGGCCGTCGGCCGGCCCGATGCGAAGGTCATGAAGGCGGAGCTGGACGAGGTCCGCGGAGCGGTGAGGGCGATCTTCACCCGCGTGCTGTCGAAGGCGAAGGCTGGCTGACGCTCAAGCGGCCTGCGCGGTGATGCGGTCGGCGCCGCCGTCGAGCGGCAGGTGGATCATGACGATGGTGCCGGCGCCGATCGCCGAGCGCAGGCGGAGCGAGCCGCCATGCAGCTCGACGAGCGAGCGGGCGATGGCGAGGCCCAGCCCCGAACCCTTGTAGCTGCGGACCAGATCGCCCTCGACCTGCTCGAAGGGGCGGCCGACGCGCTCGATCTTCTCCTTGGGAATGCCGATGCCGGTATCCTCGATGAAGATGTTGAGCGCGCCGGGGACATGGCGGGTGCGCACCGCGATCCGCCCGCCTTCCGGCGTGAACTTGGCGGCGTTGTCGAGGAGGTTGCCGAGGATCTGGTAGAGCGCGTGCGGGTCTGCTTCGAGATGGGTATCGAGCGGGCCTTCGATGGCGAGGACGAGCTGCTTGCGCTCCACCTCCGGCTGGACCTTCTGCAGCGCCTGGTCGAGCACCGGGCCGAGCGCGATCTCGGTCTTCTCCAGCCGCATCCGGCCGGACTCGATGCGGGACATGTCGAGGATGTCGTCGATGATGCTCAGGAGATAGCCGCCGCTGGAGCGGATATCGCGGACATAATCGGT
Organism: Pseudomonadota bacterium; assembly: GCA_023393655.1. Classification (GTDB taxonomy): domain Bacteria; phylum Pseudomonadota; class Alphaproteobacteria; order Rhizobiales; family Beijerinckiaceae; genus Allobosea. The sequence continues at coordinate 24,657 of JAEWKP010000221.1, forward strand.
GTATTTCTCGCCCAGCGGGCCGAACAGGCCATTCTCCATGATCTCGGAGAAGCCGATGATGGCGTTGAGCGGCGTGCGCAGCTCGTGGCTCATATTGGCGAGGAATTCGGACTTGGCGCGGTTGGCGCTTTCGGCGGAGGCCTTCTGTTCGAGATAGCGCTCGGCGAGATCGGCGAGCTGCTGGGCCTGGGCCTCGAGCTTCTGGCGCGAGGCCTTGAGATCGGTGACATGCATCAGGAGCTGGTGCTCGGACTGGGTCAGCCGCTCTTCCTGCTGCTTGAGCTTGGTGATGTCGGTGCCGACCGAGACCGAGCCGCCATCCTTGGTGCGGCGGCCGTTGATCTGCAGCCAGCGGCCATCCGAGAGGCGGGCCTCGTAGGAGGCGCCGGCCATGCCGCGTTGCACCCGCATCGGCTCGCGGTCGATCTGCGGCTGGGCTGAGAGCTCCATGATCTCGTCGTAGGAGGCGCCGGATTGCAGGGCATCGGCCGGGAGCTGGTGGAGCTGCTGGTATTTGGCGTTGCAGAGCACGAGGCGGTAGTCGGCATCCCACAGCACGAAGGCTTCCGAGATCGCCTCCACGGCGTCGCGCAGCCGGGCATCGGAGGTGGCGGTACGCTCGGCCATGCGGCGCTGCTCGGAGATGTCGACGACGATGCCGACGAGATGGCGCGAGCGGGTACGACGATCGATCACCAGCTCGGCGCGGGCCTTGAGCCAGATCCATTCGCCGGTGGCGGAGCGGACCCGGAATTCGCGGTCGAGATGGTCGGCCTCGCCGCGGCTGATCGCGTCGGCGAGTGCATAGAGGTCGACGTCCTCCTGGTTGATGAAGCTCGAGACCTCGCCGAAGGACATGTATTCGCCGGTGCGGTCATAGCCGAGCAGCGCATACATCGAATCCGACCAGTAGATCCGGCCGCGGGCGAGGTCCCAGTCCCACAGGCCGCAATGGCCGCGGTTGAGCGCGGTGTCGATGCGCTCGCGCACGCAGTCGCAATCCTGGTCGGCGGCGCTCGCACGCTTCGACTGGAGCATGAAGGCGAGCGTGGTGACGCCGAGGATGAGCCCGGCGGAGCCGAACAGGATGATCAGGCCCGAGCGGCGGAGCTGCCAGGTCGAGAGCGCCCGCGAGACCGGCTGCAGCACCGCGACCTGCCCGAGGGGGGCGGCGAGGTTGCGCACGCTGGCGAAGGCGTCGGCGCCGTTCGGCAGGGTAATGCGCATCACGCCGGCGCGGTCGCCGAATACGGTGAGAGGCTGGGTCTGGCCGAGGAAGTCGACGAGCGTGCGCTGCGTCTGGCCGATCACCGGTTCGCTGGCGATCACGCGGCCATCGGCGCCGCTGACATGGACGAAACGGCCATGGGCCGCGAGGTGACGGGCGGTCAGTGCTGCGAGGACGGCGGTGGGCTCCTTGCCCGCCAGCGTGGCGGCATCGAGCTCGCGGGCGACCAGGGCCGAGACCAGGTCCATGTCGCCGGCCGCGTCGATGAGGGCGTCGTCGCGCATGGCCGAGGTCTGGATCAGCGCGCCGGCGCCGAGAATGATGAGGAAAAGTCCCACAAACGCAGGGATTGCGGTGCGAAAGGTAGGTTCGAAGCTTTCGAAGCGATGATACAGAGGGTGCGTCAGCGAGCGCGCTACCCCCAGAATCGTATCGGCGCGCACAGGTGCGCAGCCCGCGTTGGCACGCGACATGCCCGGTCCCCCTTCGGAACTTTACCGTCAGTAAGATCGGGAGACGTGCCGCATCCCCGCGAATCACTGTCAGT
>JAEWKP010000277.1 GCA_023393655.1 Pseudomonadota bacterium
CCGCACTCTTCAACCCCTCATCGTGAGGTGGGTTTTTCGGGCGCTCCTCTGGATGAGGGCTGGGATCGGGCGGGCCCTCCGACGATCCCGGCCATGCCACCGGAGCCTTCGCGGATGACCGCAGCAACCGACATGACGAGCATCCCCGGCGCGACGCCGATCGTGCGGAAGGCGCCGAAGGCGACCTTCGACCTTGTCTTCCGCAATGCCAGCTTCGCGGCGGCGCTGCTGGTGCTGGTGCTGCTCGCCGCGATCATGGCCTCGATGGTCATCGGCGGCTGGCCGGCTTTCCGCGAGTTCGGTCTCGGCTTCATCACCTCCAGCGTCTGGGATACCCAGAACGAACAGTACGGCGCCTGGCCGGCGATCGTCGGCACGCTTTCGACGGCGCTGATCGCGCTGGTGATCGGCGTGCCGCTCTCGCTCGGCATCGCGGTCTATCTGACGCAGCTCGCGCCGGCCTGGTTCAAGAAGCCGGTCGCGACCGCGATCGAGCTGCTCGCCGCCGTGCCCTCGATCATCTACGGCATGTGGGGCCTGTTCGTTTTCGTGCCGCTCTTCGCGGCCTATGTGCAGATCCCGCTCTCGAACATCGTCGAGGGCATGCCGATCGTCGGCACCGTGCTCTATTCGCGCTCGCCTTCGGGCCTCGGCATCTTCACCGCGGGCATCATCCTCGCCTTCATGATCGTGCCCTTCATCGCCTCGATCACCCGCGACATGCTGGAGCAGATCCCCTCGGTGCTGCGCGAGAGCGCCTATGGCATCGGCGCGACGACCTGGGAGGTCGTGCGCCATGTCCTGGTGCCGCAGGCCGGTGTCTCGATCATCGGGGCGGTCATGCTCGGCCTCGGCCGCGCGCTCGGCGAGACGATGGCGGTGACCTTCGTGGTCGGCAACGCCAACCGGCTCTCGGCCTCGATCCTCGATCCCGGCTCGACCATCGCCTCGCGGATCGCCAACGAGTTCAACGAGGCGCTGGGCCTGCAGCTCAACGCGTTGATCGCGCTCGGCTGCATCCTGTTCTTCGTCACCTTCGTCGTCCTAGTCATCGCGCGGCTGCTGGTCGCCCGCGTCAAGCGCTACTGAGGCCTCCCATGACCATGAAGACCACGCCCCGCGAACTGCCGCACCAGCCCTGGGGCCGCGTGCGCCAGTCGCGCCGCACCGCCGACCGGCTGATGAAGCTCATTGCCACCGGCTTCACCTTCATCGCCATCTTCGTGCTGTTCTGGATCCTCGGCATGCTCGTGGTGAAGGGCATCGGCGGGCTTTCCCTCACCACCTTCACGGCGGTCACGCCCGGCCCCGGTACCGAGGGCGGCGGCCTCGCCAACGCCATTGTCGGCTCCTTCGTGCTGACCTTCCTCGGCATCGCCATCGCCACGCCGATCGGCGTGCTGGCCGGCACCTGGCTCGCGGAATACGGCCGCGGCTCGAAGCTTGCGAACCTGATCCGCTTCATCAACGACATCCTGCTCTCGGCGCCGTCGATCCTGATCGGCCTGTTCGTCTACGTCATCCTGGTCGAGCCGTTCCGCGGCTATTCCGGCTGGGCCGGCGGCGTCGCGCTCGGCATCATCGCGATCCCGGTGATCGTGCGCACCACCGAGGACATGCTGAACCTCGTTCCCGGACCCCTGCGCGAAGCTGGCGCAGCGCTCGGCGCGCCGCCTTCCGTCGTCATCACCTCGGTAACCTGGCGCGCGGCCAAGGCCGGCATGGTCACCGGCATCCTGCTGGCGCTCGCCCGCATCGCCGGCGAGACTGCGCCGCTGCTTTTCACCGCGCTCAACAACAATTTCTGGTTCTCGCCCTCGCTCGTGGGCGGCGTCTCGAACCTGCCTGTGACGATCTATCAGTTCGCCTCCGCCCCCTACGAGAACTGGCAGCAGCTCGCCTGGGCCGGCTCGCTCATCATCACCGTCTCGATCCTCGTGCTCTCGCTCGTTGCCCGGCGTATCGTCGCCGGCAGCAAGTGAGCCTGAAACCAACCCGGTCGCGACCGACCTTGAGGACTTAATGTCGATGCTTTCGACCCTTGAACTCTCCCCCCAGTCGCTCGATGCCGAGGCGCCCGTCCGGATCGCGGTGAAGAACCTCGATTTCTACTACGGCGAGCACAAGGCGCTGAAGAACATCAATCTCGACTTCCGCGACCGCCACGTCACGGCGCTGATCGGCCCGTCGGGCTGCGGCAAGTCGACCCTGCTGCGCATCTTCAACCGGATCTACTCGCTCTATCCCGAGCCGCGCGCGGAAGGGCAGATCATGCTCGACGGCCGCAACATCATCTCCAACGACGTCGACGTGAACGAATTGCGCTCGCGCGTCGGCATGGTCTTCCAGAAGCCGACGCCGTTCCCGATGTCGATCTACGACAACGTCGCCTTCGGCCTCCGCCTCTACGAGAAGCCGCCGAAGTCGGAGCTCGACGACCGCGTCGAGGGCGCCCTGCGCCGCGCCGCGCTCTGGGACGAGGTCAAGGACAAGCTGAAGAGCTCGGGCATGGGCCTCTCCGGCGGCCAGCAGCAGCGCCTGTGCATCGCGCGCACCATCGCGCAGAAGCCGGAAGTGATCCTGTTCGACGAGCCGACCTCGGCGCTCGACCCGATCTCGACCGGCAAGATCG
>JAEWKP010000291.1 GCA_023393655.1 Pseudomonadota bacterium
TCACCGGCACCAACGGCAAGTCGACGACGACCGCCCTGATCGCACATGTGCTCAAGGAAGCCGGCCGCGACGTGCAGATGGGCGGCAATATCGGCACTGCCGTGCTGGCGCTGGAGCCGCCGGCCGCGAACCGCATCCATGTCATCGAGTGTTCGAGCTACCAGATCGACCTCGCGCCCTCGCTTGCGCCGACCGTCGGCATCCAGATGAACCTGACGCCGGACCATCTCGACCGGCACGGCTCGCTGGAGAACTATGCGGGGATCAAGGAGCGGCTGGTCGCGGCGGCGGATATCGCGGTCGTCGGCGTCGATGACGAGGCGTCCAAGCAGATGGCGCGCCGTCGCGCTGCCGGTGGCCGCCGGCTGGTGAGGATCAGCGGCGAGCAGCCGCTCGACGAGGGCGTCTTCGCCGGCGTCACCGCCAATCAGGGCCGGCTCGACACGCGCATCGTCGAGGTCAAGGACGGCAAGCCACGCGTCGTTGCCAATCTTGCCGGCATCGGCTCCCTGCGTGGCTCGCATAATGCGCAGAATGCGGCCGCTGCCTTCGCCGCCTGCTCGGCGTTGGGCCTCATGGCCGACGAAATCGCCGAGGGCTTCAGGACCTATCCGGGTCTGGCGCATCGGATGGAGGAGCTCGGCCGGATCGGCCGTGTCGTCTTCATCAATGATTCCAAGGCGACCAATGCGGATTCGACTGAGAAGGCGCTGACCTCCTTCCACGGCATCTTCTGGATCCTCGGCGGCAAGGCCAAGGAAGGCGGCATCGAGTCGCTGCGCCGCTACTTCCCGAACATCGCCCGCGCCTACCTGATCGGGGCGGCGAGCGATCTCTTCGCCGCGACCTTCGACGATGACGGGCGCGTCGGCTACGAGCGCAGCGTGACGCTCGACAAGGCCGTGGCGGATGCCGCGCGCGATGCGCTGGCAGCGAAAGGCGAGGGCGAGATCGCAGTGCTGCTCTCGCCGGCCTGCGCCTCCTTCGACCAGTTCCCGAATTTCGAGGTCAGGGGCGATGCCTTCCGCAAGCTCGTCGTAGGCCTGCCGGGCTTCGAGCCGTTCGGCAAGACGAAGCCGTGATAGATCGCGGCGCTGCCGTCATTCCGGCACGCGGCCCGTGAGCCGGAAGAACAGGTTCGACGTCACCTGCACGGCAGGATCGGACAGGTGGCTCTCCAGCGCCGCCATCTCCTTTTCGAGATCGGCTCGCGCGATGAAGCCTCCCTCGACGAGCTTGTCACGGATGGTGTCGATGAGGCCGCGCGGGAACCAGCGGCGTTCATGGCCGGCGGGAAAGACGTGGAGAATGGCGTCGACCTCGATGTCGATCACGCCTGCATCCCGAAAAAGCCGATGGATCTTCCGGCCGACCGACAGATCGATCCCCTGTACCTGCGCATAGGCGGCGTAAGCCTCGATGAGGCGGCTCCAGGCCGGCAGGGGCGGATCGAGGCAGTGCGGAAGATAATCGGCCTCGAAGCTCGCGACCCAGCCGCCGGGCCGCACGAGGGAGACCAGTTCACGCACGATCCGCTCGGGCTCCGGCACATTGACCAGCAGCAGTCGCATATGGGCGCCGTCGAAGGCTGCCCGCGGCAGGCCGGTCTCATAGGCGTCGCCTTCGCGCAGCTCGACCTGGGGCAATCCGCGCTCGGCGATGAAATGCCGCGCCAACTCGACGAAATGGCTGCCGCGGTCGATGCCGAGGACCGATCCCGTCGGGCCGACATGCTCTGCCAGCAGATGCAGGACACCTCCCGGGCCGCAACCGAGATCGACGACGCGCTCCCCGCGCCTTATGCCGATCCGATCGAGCTGTGCCTGGGAGTCAGGTGCGAGATTCAGGATCTGACGCTTGAGCCGATCGACTTCGGCCTCGGCCCGCCCAAGCAGATAGATATCCGGCTTCGTCATCACGCCTCCACCTGGTCCGCCGGGCGCGTTTCCGACCCGGCTGAACCATTATGGTTTCATGGCCTCGCTTCTTGCCGGCGCGGGGCCGCGTTCGATGGGCTCGAAAGCCGCTCCGGATGATCGGCCTCAGCCGCGCCGGGCGGCCTCGATCTTCGCGACGTCGATTTTCTGCATCGTCATCATCGCCGCGAAGGCGCGCCTGGACTCATCACCGCCGGCGGCGAGCGCTTCGCTGAGCACGCGCGGGGTGATCTGCCAGGACAGGCCCCATTTGTCCTTGCACCAGCCGCATTCGCTCTCTTGCCCGCCATTGCCGACAATGGCGTTCCAGTAGCGATCGGTCTCCGCCTGGTCCTCGGTGGCGATCTGGAAGGAGAAGGCCTCGCTGTGCTTGAACATCGGCCCGCCATTGAGGCCGAGGCAGGGGATGCCGAGGACCGTGAAGGTGACCGTCAGCACGTCGCCGGCCTTGCCCGAGGGAAAATCGGTCGGGGCGCGGAAGACCTCGTTCACCGCGCTGTCGGGGAAGGTTTCGGCATAAAACCGGGCGGCAGCCTCGGCGTCCTTGTCGTACCACAGGCAGATCGTGTTCTTGGCGATGGCCATGATCAGTCCTTTCGCTGTCGAAACTGGTGCAGGCTGCAACTCCTCCCATGGGACGACAATGCGTGTCAGGAGCGGCCTTTGCATCTGACCGGCGGCATGAGACCGATTTGAGGCGCGCGGCCGATCGAACCGGACGAGCCTGCGTCGAAGAGGCGGCAAGATCCGGCGCGCCGCTGTGGATCGTGATGCGCTGAGCCCGCCGATCCTGCGCATCGGAATCAATCGGTTAACCATTCATTGACAGAGTGATTCGTCATGCAAGCGCGGCCTCGGTCGCGCGGAATTTGTCGATGGGATGCCCGTCATGGTCTCGCGCGCGGAACCTTCTCTCAGTGGCCGCTGGTGGTGGTCGATCGACCGCCTCATCCTGACCGCGCTCGTCGCCCTGATGGTCTCGGGCGTCGTACTGCTGATGGCGGGCGGGCCGCCGGTGGCCGAGCGGCTCGGGCTCTCGACCTTCCATTTCGTCAACCGGCAGGCTGCCTATCTCGTTGTCGCGATGGTCATCTTCCTCGGGGTGTCGTTGATGACGCCGCGCCAGGTGCGTCGCGCTGCGTTGCTGATCTATCTCGGCTCGCTCGTCATGGTGGTGGCGACGCTTTATTTCGGCGTCGAGGTGAAGGGTGCGAAACGCTGGCTGACGCTCGGGCCGCTGGGCTCCGTCCAGCCATCGGAGTTCCTCAAGCCCGCCTTCGTGGTGATGGCGGCCTGGGCCTTCGCCGAGGGCACGCGCCGGCCTGACCTGCCGGGCACGATCCTGGCGCTGCTGCTGCTGCCCTTCACCATCGTGCCGCTCGTGTTGCAGCCGGATTTCGGCCAGACCATGCTGGTCAGCCTGGTCTGGTGCGGGCTGTTCTTCGTCGCGGGCCTGCACTGGTTCTGGGTGATCGGGTTAGGGGGTGTCGGCGCCGCCGGCATCTTCGTCGCCTATGAGTTGGTGCCGCATGTCCGCGCCCGCATCGAGCGCTTCATGGACAAGGGCTCCGGCGACTCGTTCCAGGTCGACACGGCGCTGGAAAGCTTCGCGCAGGGCGGCTGGCTCGGGAAAGGACCGGGCGAGGGCACGGTGAAGCGCATCCTGCCCGACGCCCATACCGACTTCATCTTCGCGGTTACGGCCGAGGAATTCGGCATCGTCGTCTGCATGCTGCTGGTCGCGCTCTTCGCGGTCATCGTGATCCGGGCGCTGTTCGTGGCGCAGAAGGCGGAGGACCCGTTCATCCGCCTTGCCGTCACCGGCCTTGCCCTGCTTTTCGGCATCCAGGCGGCGATCAACATGATGGTCAACCTGCACATGATGCCGGCCAAGGGCATGACGCTGCCGTTCATCTCCTATGGCGGCTCCTCGCTGCTCTCGCTCGCGGTCGGGACGGGCTTCCTGCTGGCACTGACCCGGCGGCGGCCGCGCTCGACCGATTTCGGGCGCTGATCCGATGACGACGGACAAGCTCGTCATGCTGGCGGCCGGAGGGACCGGCGGCCATCTCTTTCCGGCCGAGGCATTGAGCCACGCGCTGCACGCCAAGGGCATGCGCGTCGTGCTGATGACCGATACGCGCGCTGCCGAATACGCCGGGAGTTTCCCGGCCGAGGCTGTGCATGCGGTGCCGGCGGCGACCCCGTCCGGCCGCTCGCCGTTGCAGAAGGCGGCGGCTCTGTTCAACATCGCCAAGGGAACTTTCGCGGCGCGCGGGATCATCAGGCAGGTCAAGCCGGCCGTCGTCGTCGGCTTCGGCGGCTACCCGACCGTGCCGCCGGTGCTCGGCGCCTCGCTGGCCGGGGTGCGCACCCTGATCCACGAGCAGAACGCCGTGATCGGCCGGGCCAATCGCTTCCTCGCCGGCCGTGCCGACGTGATCGCGACCGGCTTCGCCAAGGTCGGTGGGCTCACCGAGGCACAGCAGGCCAAGTGCCGCCATGTCGGCAACCCCGTGCGTCCCGCGGTGATCGCGGCCGCCGGCCACGATTATGACTGGCCGGGCGAAGGCAGGATCAGGCTGCTCGTCTTCGGCGGCAGCCAGGGCGCGCGCATCATGGCCGATGTCGTGCCGCCGGCGATCCAGCTCCTGACCGAGGCCGAGCGGGGACGCCTGACTATCGTGCAGCAGGCGCGGGCCGAGGACGATGAACGCGTGCGCGGCGTCTACGAGAAGCTTGGCGTCAAGGCGACGGTCGCTCCCTTCATCAAGGACATGCCGGCGCAGATGGCGGCGGCGCAGATCGTCATCGCCCGCGGCGGAGCCTCGACCGTGGCGGAGCTGACGGTGATCGGCCGGCCGGGCATTCTCGTGCCGCTTCCAGGCTCGCTCGATCAGGATCAGGCCGCCAATGCCGCCTTCCTCGAAGGGATGGGGGGCGCCATTCGCATCCTCCAGCCGGACTTCACGCCGCGCCATCTTGCCGCCGAATTGTCGAAGCTTATCGCGCAGCCCGCCCACTTGACGACGATGGCCGCAAACGCGAAGAGCGCCGGCATCCCCGATGCCGCCGACCGCCTGGCCGATCTCGTGATCGCCACGGCCAACCTCCCGCACTGACAGGATTCAAGACCCATGAAGCTGCCGCCGAAGCTCGGCTCCATCCATTTCGTCGGCATCGGCGGCATCGGCATGTCCGGCATCGCCGAGGTCCTGCACAATCTCGGCTACAAGGTGCAGGGCTCGGACGCTTCCGACGGCGCCAACGTCAAGCGCCTCGCCGACAAGGGCATCACCACCTTCGTCGGGCACAAGGCGGAAAACATCGGCGAGGCCGAGGTCGTCGTGGTCTCCACTGCGATCAAGCGCGACAATCCGGAGCTGCTCGCCGCCCGCGAGCAGCGCCTGCCCGTGGTGCGCCGGGCCGAGATGCTGGCCGAGCTGATGCGCCTGAAGAGCTGCGTCGCCATCGCCGGAACCCATGGCAAGACGACCACGACCTCGCTCGTCGCGACTCTGCTCGAGAAGGGCGGGCTCGACCCGACCGTGATCAATGGCGGCATCATCAACGCCTATGGCACCAATGCCCGCATGGGCGAGAGCGACTGGATGGTGGTCGAGGCCGACGAGTCGGACGGCACCTTCCTGAAGCTGCCGGCCGACGTCGCGATCGTCACCAATATCGATCCCGAGCATCTCGACCATTTCGGTACCTTCGACGCGATCAAGGCGGCCTTCCGCTCCTTCGTCGAGAACCTGCCGTTCTACGGCTTCGCGGTGATGTGCATCGATCATCCGACGGTGCAGGGATTGGTCGGCCAGATCACCGACCGCCGTGTCGTCACCTATGGCGAGAATCCGCAGGCCGATTTCCGGCTGATCGACATCGACCTCTCGGGCGGGCAGGCGAAGTTCACGCTGCTGATCCGCGACCGCAAGACCGGCCGCGACGAGGTGATCCGCGATCTCGTGATGCCGATGCCGGGCCACCACAACGCGCTGAACGCGACGGCCGCGATCGCGGTCGCCTATGATCTCGGCATCCCCGTGCCGCGCATTCGCGAGGCACTGGCCGGCTTCGGCGGCGTCAAGCGTCGCTTCACCAAGACCGGCGAGTGGAACGGCGCGCTGATCTTCGACGATTACGGCCACCCTCCGGTCGAGATCGCCGCCGTCCTCAAGGCCGCCCGCGCCTCGACGAAGAGCAAGGTCATCGCGATCGTCCAGCCGCATCGCTATACTCGCCTGTCGAGCCAGTTCGACGATTTCGCCGCCTGCTTCAACGATGCCGATACCGTAATCGTGGCCGAAACCTACGCGGCCGGCGAAGCGCCGATCGCGGGGGCCGACCGTGATTCGCTTGTCGCCGGCATCAAGGCCCGCGGTCATCGCCATGCGCTGCCGCTGGACAGTTCCGACAAGCTCGCCGGCATGATCGCCGAGCTGGCCGGGCCGGGCGACTATGTCGTCTGCCTGGGTGCCGGCAACATCACGCAATGGGCCTACGCGCTGCCGGGCGAACTGGCGGCGTTGAAGGGATAAGCCTTGAATCCTTCTCCCCTTGGGGGAGAAGGTGGCCCGGCGCAGCCGGGTCGGATGAGGGAAGACCGGGCGAGACGCTGCAAGGCTGCCCTCATCCGTCCGCTTCGCAGCCACCTTCTCCCCCAAGGGGAGAAGGAAGAGCCGCTGGATGAAAGGCACAGCCCTGCATCGCAAGAACTCATCCCGCAAGCGTGATCTCGCCCGGGGTCAGCGCGAGGAGCCGACGCGCGCTGAAGCCATGTTCTGGCAGGCGGTTCGCAACCGCCGCTTTGCAGGTCTGAAATTCAAGCGCCAGATGGCGATAGGACAGTTCATCGCGGATTTCTGTTGCTTCGAGAACAAGCTCATAGTCGAACTCGACGGCGAGCCACATGAAACCCTGGAGGCGCGTACCAGGGATGCAGTCCGGACGGCTTTCCTGAAAGGCGAAGGCTATCGGGTCTTGCGCTTTCCCAATGGACGCGTGCTAGGAAATCTCGAATTCGTCCTGCGTGAGATCGCAAGTGTTCTCGGTCTCGCCGGACTTCCCTCATCCGACCCGGCTTCGCCGGGCCACCTTCTCCCCCGAGGGGAGAAGGAGTAAGCGCCGAGCCATGCCCTTCGCAGACCTCTCTTCCGATATCCGCGCCTCGGCCCCCGATCTGCGGGGCCGGCTTCTCGCCAATCAGGAGCTTTCGGGCCTGACCTGGTTCCGCGTCGGCGGCCCGGCGCTGATCCTGTTCACGCCGGCCGATGACGAGGATCTCGCCTATCTGCTCTCGAAGCTGCCGGAGGATATTCCGGTCACGGTGATCGGGCTCGGCTCCAACCTGATCGTGCGCGATGGCGGCATTCCCGGCGTCGTGGTCAGGCTCGGCGGCAAGGCCTTCGGCGAGATCGCGCTGGAAAGCGGCGACCGTCTGCGCGCCGGCACGGCTGTGCCGGATGTGAAAGTCGCGCGCGCTGCGGGCGATGCCTCGCTCGACGGGCTCGCCTTCTATCGCGGCATTCCCGGCTCGATCGGCGGGGCGCTGCGCATGAATGCCGGCGCCCATGGCGGCGAGACGACCGACGTGCTGGTGTCAGCGCGCGGCGTCACCCGCAAGGGCGAGATCGTCACGCTCTCCCATGCCGAGATGGGCTTCACCTATCGCAACAGTGCGGCCTCGACCCGCGACATCATCTTCACCTCCGCCCTGTTCCAAGGCCGGCCGGGCGATCAGGCGGAAATCCAGGCCGAGATGGACCGGGTGACGCAGGCGCGCGAGGCGGCGCAGCCGATCAAGGAGCGCACCGGCGGCTCGACCTTCAAGAACCCCGAGGGCGGCAAGGCCTGGAAGCTGATCGACGCTGCCGGCTGCCGTGGCCTGCGTGTCGGCGGGGCGCAGGTCTCCGAGATGCACTGCAACTTCCTGATCAACACCGGCGGAGCCACCGCCGCCGATGTCGAGGGGCTCGGCGAAGAGGTTCGCCGCCGAGTCAAGGACAACTCCGGCTTCGAGTTGCAATGGGAGATCAAGCGGCTCGGGGTTGCGGCGTAGCAGGTACCACTGCTGCCCGGCGGCGCGACAGGATCATCCCGGCGATCGTCGAGCCGAGCACGATCGCGATGCCCAGGAACTGCAGCGGGCTCAGCCATTCGCCCAGCAGCAGGGCGCCCAGAATCGTCGCCATGGTCGGGCTGAGCAGCCCGAGAAAGGCGACGCCGGCGCCGAGCGTGGTGACGCCCCTGATCCAGAGCCAGTAGGTCAGGGCCGTGCCGATGAGTATGAGATAGGCGAATCCGAGCCCGTTCAGTGCGGTGGGGACCGGCGGCAAGCCTTCCACGATCAGTGAGACCGGCAGCAGGATCAGCCCGCCGAGCGTGAGCTGCCAGGCCGCGATCGCCAGCGGCGAACCCATCTTGCCCCACCGTTCGGTCAGCACGGTGCCGGTCGCCATCGAGGCGGCGCTCAGGAGGCCGGCTATGATGCCAATCGCATCGGGCTTCGCATGCGGATCGAGGACCAGGAGCGCGACGCCGACGAGGCCGGCGAGCGCGGCGAGGATCTGGCCGCGGCCCGGACGCCGGCCGAGCAGGGGCCAGGCGAGCAGGCCGACAATCAGGGGTTGGGTCGAGCCCACCGTTGCGGCGAGTCCACCGGGCAGACGCGCCGCGCTGACGAAGAGCAGGGCGAAGAAGATGCCGATATTGGCGAGGCCGAGCGCAGCCAGCGGCAGGAGCTTGTCGCGCGGCGGCAGGCCGGGGCCGAGCGCCATCAGCAGCAATCCGGCCGGCAGGGCCCGGAGCGCGCCGACGAGCAGCGGATGATCCACTGGCAGCGTCTGGGTGAAGATGATGTAGGTCGTGCCCCAGATGCAGGGCACGAGGATCGTGGTCAGCAAGGTCCGGTTCAGTGGCATGTCGGCCTCGAATAGCGCGTCGTGCTTGGCTCTCGCCGGCGCGGCTGCTAGTTTGATTTGATACAAGATAATTCGACATCAAATTATCTTGTATCAAATTATTTGACAAGGAGCCGGAATGAGTCAGGAGCGAACCTCCGTTCAGGGCGGGCCGATGGATTCGATCCTGACGCAGTGGCGGCGGGAACGGCCCGATCTCGATACGAGCGTGATGGCGGTCTGCGGCGATCTTTGGAGGGCGGCCGATCGGGTGCGTGATGGCGTCGCCGCCAATCTCGCGGGTGACGAGCTTGATCTCGCCGGTTTCGACGTGCTGCTGACGCTTCGGCGGCAGGGTCGGGGCAGGGCGCTCTCGCCCTCCGAATTGGCGCAGGACATGATGATCTCGACATCCGCGATGACCAACCGGCTCGACCGGTTGCAGAAGCGCGGGCTGATCGAGCGGCAGGCCGATCCGGCCGACCGTCGGGCGCTGCGTATCGTGCTGACTGAGGCCGGCTTCGCGCTGGCGGACCGAATCGTTGTCAACCATGTCGCCACCGAGGAACGGCTGGTCAGCGCGCTCTCGGCAGAGGAGCGGGCCGAGCTCAGACGCCTCCTTGCGAAGATTGGCGAGGCCCGACCCTAACGCAGCTCACGCGGTTTCCAGCCACTCCGCGGCGGCTCCGTTAACGCCGGCCGCGTCATGGTTAACGAGCTGTTAACCAAGTTTAACGAGGTTGGACGCATCGCAGGAGCGAAGCGTCGATGACCAGACATGTTGCAGTGCTGATGGGCGGATGGTCCGTCGAGCGTGAGGTCAGCCTCAACAGCGGCGCGGCCTGCGCGCGGGCGCTGGAGAGCGTCGGCTACCGCGTCAGCCGCGTCGACGTGCAGCGCGACATCGCCGAGGTGCTGGCGAAGCTCAAGCCCGATGTCGCCTTCAACGCGCTCCACGGCCGCTTCGGCGAGGACGGCACGATCCAGGGCGTGCTCGAAATCCTGCGCATTCCCTACAGCCATTCCGGCGTGCTGGCCTCGGCGCTGGCGATCCGCAAGGACCGGGCGAAGACGGTGGTGAAGGCGGCCGGCGTGCCGGTCGCCCATGGCATCAACGTCTCGCGATTCGCCGCCGCCAAAGCGCATGTCCTGCCGCCGCCCTACGTTCTCAAGCCGATCGACGAGGGCTCCTCCGTCGGCGTCGTGATCGTCAAGAAGGGCAGGGAGCATCCACCCCAGGAAATCGCCCGGCCGGACTGGCCTTGCGGCGAGATGCTGCTGGCCGAGACCTTCATCGCCGGGCGCGAACTGACCTGTGCCGTGATGGGCGAGCGCAGCCTTGGTGTGACCGAAATACAAGCCGCAACCGGTGAGTTTTACGACTACGACGCGAAGTACGCGAAAGGCGGCTCGATCCACATCTGTCCGGCTCAAATTTTACCGAAAATTTACCAGCAGATCGAAGAGTGTGCGTTAACGGCGCATCAAGCAATCGGAT
>JAEWKP010000026.1 GCA_023393655.1 Pseudomonadota bacterium
TATTGGCGGAGGGGTCGAGCTCGGTCTCGATCGTCAGCGTGAAATCATGCCGCGGCGGGTTCGGGATCGTCAGCGCCTGCGGCGTCACCGTGTAGGCGGAAGCGTCGAGCGGCTTGCCGTCGATGGCCAGCGACTTCAGCACCAGTTCGTCGCCGTCGAGCTTGAGCGGAGCGCCAGGCTGTCCCTCCGGATTGGGCCTGAGCGCCAGCAGGGTCCGCACCTTCGTCTTCTGCGGATGCAGCGAGACGTCGAGATCGACGGTGTCGATCAGCCAGTCGCTGGGGCGGTAATCCTCGAGGCGGATCAGCGGGGCGTCGTCGGTACGCATGGAATCCCTGCAGGCGATGGTCAGGGTGCGGTTCTAGAACATGCCGGCGCGGGAGGGAAACGAGGCTGTCTGACGGTTAGGGCGCCACCGGAACCGCCGGTTCCGCATGGCTCACCAGCCGGCAGACCTGCGGACGGGCGATCCGCACCGCGCGCTCGATCGCATCGACCGCGGTATGCACGGCGGCGACGTCGAGGGCGGGGTCGACCCGGCAATGATAGTTGACCACCAGCCCCTTGGCGGTCTGTCGCACGCGCACGCTGTGGATGTCGTGGATCGGACCGGCGACCTTGGCCGCTTCGCCGGCGAGCGCCTTGCCGATATCCTCGACCGTTTCCCAGGCGGCGTTATGGCCGGCGGGCTGGCCGGTTTCCATCGGCTCGATATGGGTCTCGACCTCGGTCTCGCCGCCGAATTCGGCCCGGATCGCGCTTTCCAGCCGCGTCGCGATCTCATGCGCCTCGCCGAGCGGCAGGCACTGGTCGACTTCCATGTCGAGGCTGACGGAGAGCTTGTCGCCGATCGAGTGGACGGTGACATGGTGCACCGGGATCTTGAGCTTGAGCGCGATCAGCAGCACGCGCTCCAGCGCCGTCTCGTCGTCGACCTGCACGGGATCGGCCGTGATCGTGATCTCGGCGCCGGGCTCGACCTTCACCAGCGCCTCGCCGAGCTGGGCTTTGATCGCCACCACCCGGTCGAGCGGCAGCGTCCGCGAGACGCTGATGCCGATCTCGCCATGGACGCGCCCGCCGGCCGGACGTACGCGCAGCCAGTTGACGCCGACCACGCCGGGCGCGCCGCGCGCGACCTCGCGCAGCTTTTCGCTGACGCCCTCGGGGGCGGTGTCCATCAGCGTGTCGAGCACGCGCCGGGCGAGGCGGTAGGCCGAGAAGGCGGTATAGGCCGCGATCGCGAAGGCGGCGGCGGTGTCGGCCCGCTCGATGCCGTACCAGACGCCGATGAGGCCGATAAGGACCAGCGTCGAGCCGACGAAATCCGCCGAGAAATGCGTGGCTTCGGCCGCGAGCGCCTCGCTGCCGGTCTCCCTGGCGACCTTGCTCAGCGAGCGCCAGCGGATGGCGTCGACGATCATCGAGAGCACGAGCACGCCGATGACCAGCGGCGTCACCTCGACATGCCCGATGACATTGGTCCAGAGCCGGTTGCCGGCCTCCCAGAGGATCGCGCCGGCGAGCGTGAACAGGATCGCGGTCTCGACCAGCGCGGCGAGCGCCTCGACCTTGCCATGGCCGTAATGGTGCTCGTCGTCGGCCGGCTTGTCGGAAGCGCGGACGGCGAACCAGGTGAATAGCGTCGAGCCGACATCGACCAGCCCCTGCAGGGCGTCGGTGAGCAGGGCGAGCGAGCCGGAGATGATGGCGCCGACGATCTTCGCCGCTGTCAGCAGGATCGTCGCCATCACCGAGATAATCGCGGCGCGCTGCTTGATCCGGGCGATCTGGGCGGGCGTGGCGCGCACGGCCGGTGCCGTTGCCGGCCCGTCTTGCGTTGTCGTCATGGCGCGTCCTGTTCAGATGGTTGGGCGAGCTGGTCTGGAGTGCCGATGCTCTTGCCTGATTTAGGAAACGGATCAACCCTGCCGCCCATCAACGAGGAAAGACGATGCGATATCTCCACACCATGGTGCGCGTGACCGACCTGGATCAGGCGCTGGATTTCTACGTCAACAAGTTCGGGCTGGTCGAAACCCGCCGCATCGAGAACGAGAAGGGCCGCTTCACGCTGGTCTTCCTCGCAGCCTCCGATGACCTCGCGGGAGCGAAAGCCGGTGCTTCGCGCGGCAGCCCGACGCTGGAGCTGACCTATAACTGGGACCCGGAGAACTACACCGGCGGCCGCAATTTCGGCCATCTCGCCTATGAGGTCGACGACATCTATGCGCTCTGCGACAAGCTGATGAAGGCCGGCATCACCATCAACCGCCCGCCGCGCGACGGCAACATGGCCTTCATCCGCTCGCCCGACAACATCTCGATCGAGCTGTTGCAAAAGGGCGAGCCGAAGGCCCCGGCCGAACCGTGGGCGAGCATGCCGAACACCGGGAACTGGTAGGCCTTGGCCGGCGTCTTCTGCCTGGGCATCGCGACGCTCGACTATGTCTACAGCGTCGAGACCATGCCGACGCGCGGTGAGAAATACCGCTCGCGCGGGCTCGCCGTCGTCGGTGGCGGTTGCGCCGGCAATGCCTCGGTCGCGATCGCGCGCCTCGGCGGTGCCTGCTGGCTGGCGACGCGGCTTGCCGACGACCTGACCGGCGACCAGATCGTCGCCGATCTCGCAGCGGAAGGCGTCGATGCCGGCTTCGCCCGCCGGGTTTCCGGCCTGCGCTCGCCCGTTTCGGCCATTCTCGTCGATGCCGAAGGCGAGCGCATGGTGATCTCCTATTCCGACCCGGCCATGCCGGAAGATGTCGCCTGGCTACCGGCGAGCCTCCCGGAGGGAGCCGGCGCCGTGCTCGCCGATACCCGCTGGGGGGAGGGGGCGCTTGCCGCCCTGAAGCTCGCTCGCTCCGCCAGCGTACCCGGCGTGCTCGACGGCGATCGGAAGCCGCCGCATCCCGATCTCGTGGGCACGGCGAGCCATGTCGCCTTCAGCCAGCAGGCCCTGCGCGAGATTTCGGGCGAGGAAGACCCGCGCGCCGGCCTCGCCAGGGTCGCAGCCGGTGTCCCGACCTGGCTTGCGGTCACGCTCGGCAAGGACGGCGTGCTCTTCTTGGAGGGCGGCGAGGTCCGGCACAGCCCGGCTTTCGTTGTCGAGACGGTCGATACGCTGGGCGCCGGCGATGTCTGGCATGGCGCCTTCGCGCTCGCATTGGCCGAGGGGCAGGACGAACCGACCGCGATCCGCTTCGCCTCGGCGGCGGCGGCGATCAAATGCACGCGCTTTGGCGGCCGCAGCGGCGCTCCGAAGCGCGAGGAAGTTGAGCGCTTCCTGTCGCAGGCCGCCAGTTAACAGAAAGCTCCTGCTCTCCAGCGTCGCGCAGTCGTCACGCGCGTCGGGCATC
>JAEWKP010000370.1 GCA_023393655.1 Pseudomonadota bacterium
CCCAAACCGCCCCGCCTTCCGGGGCGGCGTTCCCGAAAGATGTACCCTGCCGAAGATCAGCCCTTCAGCTTGGTATTGCACTGGCTCCAGTAGCCGCCGCCCTTCTCGATCCACTTGAGATCGCCATTGGCATTGGTCGCCTTGTTGGCATTGTACTGATCGACGCAGGTCTTGAGACGCGCCTTGCCGGCGGTCTCGCTCGAATATTTCTGCGAAACCGCCTTCGGGAAGATCGCAGCCTTGGCCTTGCCCGCCGGCATCGCCGCGGGCTTGGCAGCCGACCCGGCCGGCATGGCGGAAGCAGCAGGCTTCGCCGGCTCGGCCGGCATGGCAGCGGCGGCCTCGTCGTCAGCGGCATCGTCGTCGCCGCACTGGGCCTTGCGGAAGTCGTTCCACTTCTGGCCCTTCAGCGTATTGGCCTTCTTGGCGTCCTGATACTTGGCGCTGCATTCCTTCATGGTCAGCGCCGAGGCGGGCGCCACGGAGAAGGAAACCAGCGCGAAGGCCGATGCGGATGCGAGAATGAGAGTCCTGAACATGGCGTTCTCCATGGCAAAGCGTGCTGCCGCCGGTCGGCATGCCACTCCGATTTGCGCCCCGAAGCAAGCCCCCTCCGGCGCGTGAGCAATGCTTCGGACCACAAGATGTTCCTTTTCGGGCGGGATTTCATGCCGGAGCACGATTGAAGCGGATCGTATTACCTGCCGCGGCCTTGCAGTCCTGCGCTATTTCCCTGCTATATGACGGGCCGCCGAACCTCTGGAGACGACATGGCACGGCCGTCAGACGCCGCCAAGGACCGCGAGCTCATCCGCATTCTCACCGAGAATGCCCGCTTGCCGCTGTCCGAGATCGCCAAGCAGCTCGGCGTCTCCCGGGCGACGGCACAAGGCCGCCTCAGCCGGCTCGAACGCGACGGGGTGATCGCCGGCTACACCACGATCCTCGGCAAGGCGAGCCGGCCGGCGACCACGATCGCCGCACTGATCCTGATCGAGCTGGAGATGAAACAACAAGGCGGCGTGGTCGCGGCGTTGAAAAAACGGCCGGAAATCGTGCAATGCCACACGCTGAGCGGTCATTTCGACCTCAGCGTCAAGATCGAATGCGAGACCTCCAGCGACCTCGACTCGATCATCGACTGGATCGCCGAGATGGAAGGCGTGCGCCGGACGACGTCCTCCGTGATTCTGGCCCGAAAATTCGAGCGCTGAGAGCGCGGCTGCCGCGGCACTTGCCATTTCCCGTCACTCTTCTTCATATCCCATCGAATTGACTGATCATAACACCCTCCTCCGGCGATCCGCCCGTTAAAGCCCGCACGGCTTGCGGCGATGATCCGCGTCGAGGGGGAGGCTCCTGGCCTGCCCGAGACCCACCAGGAGATCGCGACATGACCATCCAGAAGCGCATTGCCGTGCTCGGCGCCGGCCAGATCGGCGTCATCATCGCCGGCATGCTGGCCGAGCAGGGCCACCAGGTGACGCTGGCCGACGCCTCCGCCGCCCAGCTCAAGCACGCCGCTGGCGGCCGTTTTGCCACCGAGACCGTCGATGCTTCCAATCTAGACGCGCTGCGTACCTTCCTGAAAGACCGCGACATCGTCGTCAGCGCCTGCCCCTATTTCCTCAACAAGGGCATCGCCAAGGTCGCGGCCGAAACCAGGACCCATTATTTCGACCTGACCGAGGACGTCGCCACCACCGCCTATATCAAGGAGCTCGGCGAGACCGCCGACGTCGCGCTCGTCCCGCAATGCGGCCTGGCGCCCGGCTTCATCTGCATCCTCGGCGCCGACATGGCCGCGCGCTTCGAGAACGTCCGCGCCATCAAGATGCGCGTCGGCGCGCTGCCGCTCTATCCGACCAACGCGCTGCGCTACAACGTGACCTGGTCGGTCGACGGCCTCATCAACGAATACTGCAACCCCTGCGAGATCGTCTTCGACGGCCAGCCGACCCTGGTTCCGGCGCTCGAAGGCATCGAGAGCGTGATGATCGACGGCGTCGCCTACGAGGCCTTCAACACCTCGGGCGGCCTCGGCACGCTGACCGAGACGCTTGCCGGCAAGGTCCGCAATATGAGCTACAAGACGCTGCGCTATCCCGGCCATGCCGAGATCATGAAGCTCCTGCTGCGCGATCTCGACCTCGCCGACGATCGCGAGACGCTGCGCCGCATCCTGACGCATTCCGCGCCCTTCACCCGCAAGGACGTGGTCGTGATCTTCGTGACCGGCGTCGGCGAGCGGAACGACCGCCTGGAGGAAGAGAGCGTCGTGCTGCGCTATGACGGCAATGACGAGCTCGGCGCGATCCAGCTCACCACCGCCGCCGGCTGCGTCGCGATGGTCGAGCTCTTCCTCGCCGGCAAGCTGCCCGCCAAGGGCTTCGTGCGCCAGGAAGACGCCGTGCTCGCCGACTTCCTCGCGACCAAGGCCGGCGCCCGGCTGGTCGGCGAAGCGCGCGGCGTCGATGCCGCCGGCCTGGTGCCGACCGTCGCGATCAAGAGCGCGGCCTGAACGATCGGGCTCGGGTATCGAGAACGGGAAACACGCCGTCATCCCGGGCTTGCCCCGGGATCCATCGAAGGGCGTTGCGTTCTACGATGGATCCCGGATCGGCGCGGCTACGCCGCTTGTCCGGGATGACGGAGCGGTTCCGTGAATAACGAACAGGCTCTGACCGTCAGAGCCTGACGCCCAGCCCGCGCAATTCGGCGCGCAGGTCGATGGGCTCGACGAAATGGACGGCCCGCATCCCGGCGGCGCGGGCTCCCACCACATTCTTCTCGCTGTCATCGACGAAGATGCAATCGCCGGCTTTCAGGCCATAGCGATCGAACAGCACCTCGTAGATCGCGCGCTCCGGCTTCAGCATCCGCTCATGAGCGGAGACGACGACGCCGTCGAAGCTCTGCAGGAACGGGAAGCGGATCAGGCACTCCGCCCATTTCTCGCGCGAGAAATTGGTGATGGCGTAGACCTTCTCGCCCTTCTCTTTCAGCTCCTCCAGCACCGCGACGCTGTCGGCGATGGTATGGGGCACGCTGTCGTGCCAGCTCTCGTCGAAGGCGCGGATCTCGCGCTCCCATTCCGGATGCTGCCTGACCAGCAGCGCCACGCCCTCCTCCCAGCTCCGGCCGCGGTCCTGCTCCAGATTCCAGTCGCCGGTGCAGATGTTCTGCATGAACCAGTCGAGCCGCTCGGGCTCGGGGATCAGCGAACGGTAGATCAGCCGCGCGTCCCAGCGCAGCAGGACGTTACCGACATCGAAGACGACGGTGGGAGTGCTGGAAGCCATGACCGGACCCGGTTGAAAGGGCCGGCAGGACAACCCATTCACGCGCTTGTGTCCAGACTTGCAGGACAGCACCCAACCCCATCGTTTATGCCGGGGTCATGAGCGCTCGCCCTGCAAACACCGCCTTGCGAACCTGGCTGCCCTGGACCGACAGGCAGGGCCGATTCTCAGCACTGCGAGCCACAGCCTTCGCGCTGCTCCTCGTGCCTGCGCTGATGCTGCTCTACGCCGCCTGGATGCACCAGCTCGGCTCGAAGCCCTGGACGCAGGCGATCCACCAGATCGGAACCTGGACGGTCAGGATCCTCATCGCCACCCTCGCAGTCTCGCCGTTCCGGCGCCTGTTCGACTGGGGCAAGCTGATCGGCATCCGGCGGATGCTGGGCCTCGGCGTGATGGCCTATGCGCTCGGCCATCTCGCACTCTACTGCATCGACATGGCGTTCGACTGGGGGCTGATCGTCTCCGAGATCGTCAAGCGCTTCTACCTGACCATCGGCTTCGTCGCGCTGATCGGCCTCGTCGCACAGGGCGTGACCTCGACCGACGGCATGATCCGCCGGCTGGGCAAGAACTGGCAGCGCCTGCACAATCTCGTCTATCCGATCGCGATGCTGGCGCTGCTGCATTTCGCGCTGCAATCGAAGATCGACGTGACCGAGCCGGTGCTGATGAGCGGGCTGTTCCTGCTGCTCCTGCTCTATCGCGGGCTGTATCGCTGGAAGCTGCCCGTCTCCGTGCCGGTGCTCGCAGGCGTGGCGCTGCTGGCGGGGCTGCTCACCGCCGGGCTGGAAGCGGGCTGGTATGCGGCGACCTCCGGGGTCTCGGCCTGGCTGGTCTTGCAGGCCAATGCCGACATCCTGACCTATCAGGACTATGCCTCGATCCGGCCGGCGCATTGGGTCGTGCTCGCGGGCCTCGCGGTCGCTCTTGGCCATGGCTTGCGTGCTCGAAAAGCCCGCCCGCCGCGGCAGGCTCGTCAGAGCGCGCCCGCTCCGGTGGCGTGAGAGAAAAACTTTCCAAGTTTCGACATCTTCCAGATGGAAAGGGTTTCCCCCTCCAGCACTCATGCTCTAACCCTGTGACATGCCTGACGACCCGCACGCCCAGCCCACGGCCGATGTCGTAGAAGCCGAGCTCGCCTCGGAGGGCATCAAGCCTACCCAGGCGCGGGTCTCGCCTTTCGTTCCGCTGCAGCAGCCGATCTTCCGCGCCGTCTGGTTCGCCAGCCTGGTCTCGAATTTCGGCGGCCTGGTCCAGGCGGTCGGCGCGTCGTGGATGATGGCCTCGATCTCGCCCTCGGCCGAACTCGTGGCGCTGGTCCAGGCCTCGACGACCTTGCCGGTGATGCTGTTTTCACTGGCGGCCGGGGCCATCGCCGACAATTACGATCGGCGCAAGATCCTGCTCACCGCCCAGGTCTTCATGCTGGCGGTCTCGATCGGGCTGGCGGTCTGCGCCTGGTTCGGCCTGATCACGCCCTGGCTGCTGCTGACCTTCACCTTCCTGATCGGCTGCGGCACGGCGCTCAACAATCCGGCCTGGCAGTCCTCGGTCGGTGACATGGTCCCGCGCCGCGACGTGCCGGCGGCGGTGACGCTCAACAGCGTCGCCTTCAACATCGCCCGCAGCGTCGGGCCCGCGATCGGCGGCGCGATCGTCGCGGCGGCCGGCGCGGTCGCCGCCTTCATCATCAACGCCTTCAGCTATATCCCGCTCTTGATCGTGCTGGCGCGCTGGACGCCGCCGAAGGTCGAGCGCCTGCTACCGCGCGAGACATTGTTCATCGCGATGAGCGCGGGCATCCGCTATGTCGCGATGTCGCCGAATATCCGGACCGTCACGCTGCGCGCCTTCGTCTACGGCTTCGGCGCGATCGTCGGCCTGGCGCTGCTGCCATTGATCGCGCGCGATCTCGTGCGCGGCGGCCCGCTGACCTATGGCGTGCTGCTCGGCGCGTTCGGCGCCGGCGCCGTGGCCGGCGCCTTCATGAGCGCACGCCTGCGACGGTCGATGAGCACGGAAGCGCTCGTCCGCTCGACCTTCGTCGCCTATGCCTGCGGCGTCACGCTGATCGCCTTCAGCAAGACGATCTGGCTGGCGATGGCGGGCTTGTGCGTCTGCGGCGCGTGCTGGGTTCTGGCGCTCTCCACCTTCAACGCCACGGTACAGCTCTCGGCGCCGCGCTGGGTCGTCGGCCGGGCGCTGGCGATGTACCAGATGGCGACCTTCGGCGGGATGGCGATGGGAAGCTGGGCCTGGGGCCGCTCGGCGCTGCATTTCGGCGTCGAGAAGGCCCTGCTGATGTCGGCGGCCACCCTGCTGGTCGGAGCGGCGCTCGGCCTGCGCTACCGGCTGCCGCCGCTCGAGGCGCTCAATCTCGACCCGCTCAGCCGCTGGCGCGAGCCCAAGGTCGCGGTCGATATCGAGCCACGCTCCGGCCCGGTCATCGTCACCATCGAATACATCATCAAGCCCGAGGACGTCGTCGCCTTCCTGACCGCGATGGCGGAGCGCCGGCGCATCCGGCGCCGCGACGGTGCCCGGCACTGGACGCTGCTGCGCGACCTGACCGATCCGACGCTGTGGATCGAGCGCTATGACAGCCCGACCTGGGTCGAATATGTCCGGCAGAACCAGCGCGTCACCCAGGCCGATGCCGAGATCGGCGAGCAGGTCCGCGCGCTGCATAGCGGCCCGAACCCGCCGGTGGTCCATCGCATGATCGAACGGCAGACGGCCTCGCTGCCGCAACTCACGCCGAGCCGCACGCCGACGCTTGCCGACTCGCTCAACGATCCCTCACGGCCGGCTTAAACGACAGGTCTCAGCCGACGATCCAGAGGCCGGCGAGGCCGACCATGCCGACGATGATGCGCCACCAGGCGAAGGGCGCGAAGCCGCGTTTCGAGACGAAATCGAGGAAGCTGCGCACCACGACCAGCGCCGAGAAGAAAGCGGCAACGAACCCGATGACGATCATGACGCCGTCGTCGAAGGTGAGGAACTTGTAGCTCTTCAGCAGGTCATAGGCAAAGGCGCCGGCCATGGTCGGCATCGCCAGAAAGAAGGAGAACTCGGCCGCCGCGCGCTTGCTGGCACCGAGCAGCATGGCGCCGACGATGGTCGAGCCCGAGCGCGAAACGCCCGGCACCATCGCCAGGCACTGGATCAGTCCGATCTTGAAATACATCGGCAGCGGGAAGGTGGTCGCGTCCGTGTGCTTCTCCTGCAATTCCAGCTCGTCGACGACGAGCAGGATCAGGCCGCCGGCGATCAGCGTGCAGCAGACGATGAATGGGTTGAACAGCACGGTCTTGATGAAGCCGTGCAGCAGCGCACCGATCACCGCCGCCGGCAGGAAGGCGATGAGCACGCCGATGACGAAGCGCCGCGCTGAGGGGTCGCTGGGAATGCGCAAGGCGATGTCGAGCAGGCGGCGGAAATAGACCAGCGTGATCGCCAGGATCGCACCGAGCTGGACCAGCACCTCGAAGGTCTTGCCGTTGGATTCGAAGCCGAGGAAATGGCCGATCAGGAGCAGGTGCCCGGTCGAAGAGACCGGCAGGAACTCGGTCAGGCCCTCGACGATGCCGAGGACGAAGGCTTCGATCAGGTTGTGCATGGAGGCTTTCCTCGCGCGAATCAGGCGGCACGGACGTTCGTCTGCACCAGCCTTCCGCCGGCTTACGCCCAGCTCTTTGCAAATTGGTTACCACTTCGCGAAGCAGCACCGGCAAATTGCGAGCTTCGGCATCGCCGCGGGTTGTGGCGTTTTTCCGGCGTGATTATAGCAAGCCGCCATCGCCTATCGGGTCGCTGCAAGCCCGGCGGCCCTGCTTCCGTCGCATTTCACCTGCTTCACAGTGCTCATGAGTGCCATGGCGACCCTGCATCATTACCCGCTATGCCCGCATTCGCGTTTCATCCGCCTCGCGCTCAGCGAGTTCGGCATGGAGGCCGAGCTGGTCGAGGAACGCGTCTGGGAGCGCCGGCGGGAGTTCATCGAGCTCAATACCGCGGGCACGACGCCCGTCTTCCAGGAGCAGAACGGCCTCGCCGTTCCCGGCGCCGGGCCGATCGCGGAATATCTCGACGAGACGCGGGGCCTGGCTCTGGGCGACCGCCGCCTGCTGCCTGAAGGACCGGGCGAGCGCGTCGAGGTGCGCCGCCTGCTCGACTGGTTCAACCTCAAGTTTCACGAGGAGATCACCGGCCCGCTCGTCCTGGAAAAGGTGATGAAGCGCTTCATGAGCCGCGACGATGGCGGCGGCTCGCCCGATATGAGCACGATCCGCGCAGCGCGCGCCAATGTGCGCTATCATCTGCGCTATATCTCCTGGCTGCTGGCCAAGAGGAACTGGCTCGCGGGCGCCCAGATGAGCTATGCCGACCTCGCGGCGGCGGCGCATCTGTCCTGCGTCGACTATCTCGGCGACGTGCCCTGGGAAGAGGATGAGGCGGCTCGCGCATGGTATGCGAGGATCAAGTCGAGACCGAGCTTCCGGCCGCTTCTGAGCGACCGCATACCCGGCATGGCTCCGAGCGCCCATTACGACAATCTGGATTTTTGAACGCCGGGAAGCTGAAGCGCGCCGTCGCCGAACGCGCGCTCACTGAGGGCTTCGCGGTGATGCGCATCGCCAAGGCCGATGCGATCCCGCAGGCGCCGGAGCGGCTCGAAGCCTGGCTCTCCAGCGGCTACCAGGGCGAGATGGGCTGGATGGCGGAGCGGCAGGCGCAGCGCGCCGATCCGCGCCAGCTCTGGAGCGAGGTCCGCTCCGTCGTCATGCTCGGCATGAACTATGCCGGCGAGGGCGATCCGCTCGCCATGCTCGCCCAGACCGACAAGGCGGCGATCTCGCTCTATGCGCGCCGCCGCGACTATCACGACGTCATCAAGGGCAAGCTGAAGAGCGTCGCGGGGCTGCTCGCGGCGCGCGGCGGCGCCGACGTCAAGGTCTTCGTCGATACCGCTCCCGTCATGGAAAAACCGCTGGCGCAGGCGGCGGGGCTCGGCTGGCAGGGCAAGCACACGGTGCTGGTTTCGCGCGAGCACGGCTCCTGGCTGCTGTTGGGGGCGATCTACACCACCGCCGAACTGTCGGCCGATGCACCGGAGCGCGACCATTGCGGCTCCTGCCGGCGCTGCCTCGACATCTGCCCGACCGATGCCTTCCCGGCGCCCTACCAGCTCGATGCGCGCCGCTGCATCGCCTATCTCACCATCGAACATGCCGGCCATATCGACGCGGAATTGCGGCCCGGCATCGGCAACCGCGTCTTCGGCTGCGACGATTGCCTCGCCGTCTGCCCCTGGAACAAGTTCGCGGCAACCGCGCAGGAAACGCGGCTCGCGCTCAAGGACGAGCTCGACGGGCTCGACCTGGCCGCGCTGTCCCGGCTCGACGATCCCGCCTTCCGCACGCTCTTCGCGGGCACGCCAGTGAAGCGCACCGGGCGCGACCGCTTCCTGCGCAATGTGCTGATTGCCATCGGCAATAGCGCTCGGGCCGAGCTGATGGACAGCGCCCTGCCCCATCTCGCCGACCCCTCGCCGCTGGTCCGCGCCATGGCAGTCTGGGCTTTGGGAAGGCTCGATGCCGACCGCGCCAGAGGGCTCGCCACAGCAGGGCTCGACAACGAAACTGACCCGCAGGTGCGCGCCGAATGGCTCGCGCTCACGCCCCGGACGGAAGACGCCGCATGAACATCCTGATCCTCGGCCTCGGCTATTCCGCCGGGTTCTTCGCGCGCGCCGCACTGGCGCGGGGCTGGGAGGTCACCGGCACCGTCCGCTCGGCCGAGAGGGCGGCCGAGCTCAGCCGCGAAGGCGTCCGAACCCTCGTCTTCGGTGGCTTCGCGGTCTCGTCGGCGCTGGCCAAGGCCGTGGCGGAGGCCGATGCCGTGCTGGTCTCGGTGCAGCCGGCCGAGGATGGCGACCCGGCGCTCGGCCCCTTGCGCGCCGCGCTGATGGCGGCACCGAACCTGCGCTGGATCGGCTACCTCTCGACGATCGGCGTCTATGGCGACCAGGGCGGCGCCTGGATCGACGAAGCCACGCCGCCGGCGCCGACCAATGCCCGCACGCGCCAGCGCGTCGATATCGAGGAGGCCTGGCTGCAGCTCGGGCGCGACAGCGGCAGGCCGGTGCAGATCTTCCGGCTGTCGGGCATCTACGGCCCCGGCCGCAACGCCATCACCAAGCTGCGCAACGGCACCGCGAACCGCCTGATCAAGCCGGGGCAGGTGTTCAACCGCATCCATGTCGACGACATCGCCGGCGTGCTGATGGCTTCGCTGGCGCTGCCGCGCCAAGGTGCGATCTACAATGTCACCGATGACGAGCCCGGCCCGCCGCAGGACGTGATCACCCTCGCAGCCGAGCTGGCAGGCCTTGAGCCACCGCCCGAAATCCCTTTCGAGCAGGCAAAGCTCTCGCCGATGGCGGCGAGCTTCTATGGCGAGAGCAAGCGCGTCTCGAACGCGCTGGTGAAGCGGGAACTGGGCTATGCCTTCCGCTACCCGACCTATCGCGAAGCGCTGCGCGCCCTGGCCGAAGCCGGCGAATAGTCAGGCGGCGCGGCGCGGCGTCTCGCCGCCGTAATAGTCGGCATAACGCTTGTCGATCGCCGAGACCGGCAGCACGACGAGCACGTCGGTCGTGCCGAACTGGTGGTCGATGACGGCGCCGGTGCCGAAGCGGGCGCCGATGCGCAGATAACCCTTGATCAGAGGCGGCAGCTGCTTGAGGGCGAGCTTGGCGTCGACCATCTCCGGCGGCAGGCGATCCATGCCGACGAAATGCTCGGCATGCGCGATCGCGGTCCAGTCGCCTTCCGAGCGGGCCTGATGGTGCAGGAAGCTCAGCGGCAGCGCCAGCGCATCGGGATCGGTGCCGTCGAAGGAGGCACAGCCAAACATCGCATCGATGCGGTGATGCTGGAGATAGGCCCAGATACCGGACCAGAGCAGCTCCACCGTCCGCTTGGTGCGGTAGGGCTTCAGGACGCAGGAGCGGCCGAGCTCGAGGAAGCGCTGGCCGGGATGGCGCGCCAGCATCGGGCCGAGATCGAACTCGCCTTGCGTATAGAATCCGCCAAGCCGCTCGGCCGCGCTCTGGCGCATCAAACGGTAGGTGCCGACCACCCTGGGTTTGATGCCGCCGAAGCGGCCGCGCGCGGCATGATCGATGACGAGCAGATGGTCGCAGGCCTTGTCGAAGCGATCGGCATCGCGGCGGAACATGCGCGAGATCACGTCCGGCTTGGCCGACATCTCCTGATAGAAGACGCGATAGCGCAGGCGCTGCGCCCGCCAGATCTCGCGCGGACCGCGGGCGAGGCGAACCTCGAGCGAGCCGAGCCGGCCGAGCGTGCCCGACAGCAGCGGCGTCTCGCCGATCCCGTCACCGGCGCGGCGTATGGATCCGCCCCTCATCAGCATCAACGGCGCGAATCGCGAGAACGGATTACCGGCTGACGACCGGCCAGGCAGCGCGTTCTTGCTTCCAGAAACGTGCAGTGCCATCGCTTTTCTCATCTCCTGCCGCTACCGGCATGAGGTAGGCTTGCTCCGATGATCTTACAACTTCGCGACGAAACTGCGTCGGAGCGATGACGGTCGTCAAGCCGTCAGGCTGCCGGAAGCGTTCTGCGACAGGCGCTCCAGCCAGCGCAGCAGCGCCGCGCGCTCCAGTGGTTTCGCCAGGCAATCATCCATTCCGGCGGCAAAGGCCGCAGCCCGGTCGGCCGCCGAGACATTGGCCGTGACCGCGACCAAAGGCAGGGTCGCGGCCCGGCCGAGCCGTCTTTCCAGGGCACGGATGGCGCGGGCGCAATCGTTCCCGGTCATCACCGGCATCCGGACATCGAGCAAGGCAAGCGCCAATGGCGGAGCCGTGCCGGCAAAACTGGCCTCCACCCGCTTCAAGGCCTCGCCCCCGTCACGCGCCCAGATGGCCGTGCAGCCGAAACGCTCAAGCGTGCGCGTCGCGAGCAGGGCGTTGATTTCATTGTCTTCAGCGACCAGCACCGTCAGACCCGTACCCGGCTGGCGTGGGGGCGTCGACGCCGGCGCCAGAACCTTGCCGATCGCAGCCGACCCGGGCAGAAGCCCCGTGCCCAGGCGCTCGTAGAGAGAGCGTGTCCGAACCGGTTTGATCAGGAATGCGGAGAAGCCCGCCGCCTGCGGCGATCCGAACTGCCGGCGCGCATGGGGCGAAAGCAGGATCAGGCAATCGCGAATGCCGGCCGCCGCAACCGCCGCCGCGAGCTGCTTGGCCGGCTCATCGCCGAGTGCATGGTCGACCAGCACCGCCGTGACCGGCATATCCCCGGCGAGCTTGACGCGCGCGGCCTCCGCCGTGCCGGCGATGGAGACAGTGGCACCGGTCGCCCGGATCGTTTCGGCCAGGAAGCGTGCGGCGAAGGGCGCCGGCGAGACCAGCAGGACATGCTGCCCCGGCCAGTGCGGAATCCGCGCCTCCGGCGCATCGGTTGCCGCGACGAGCGGCAAGGTGACACGAAAGGTCGCGCCCTCGCCCAATCGGCTTTCGGCCCGCACCTCGCCACCCATCAGGCGCGCGAGACGGCGAACGATCGCGAGCCCGAGGCCGGTACCCGTCTGCCGGGCGTCGATGCCAGGGTCGAGCTGCTCGAACTCGCCGAAGATGGTATCGAGCCGGTCGGCCGGGATGCCCGGCCCGGTATCGGCGACGGCGATCTCCAGGCGATCACCGCTGCAGGCCATACTCAAGCCCACGCCGCCGGCTTCGGTAAACTTCACGGCATTGCCGACGAGGTTCAGCAGGACCTGGCGCAAGCGGTCGCGGTCGCCGACAAGCCTTGCCGGGAGATCGGGCGCGATATGGGCCGCAAGCTCGATGCCCTTGGCCTGCGCGCGCGGCGCCATCAGCTCCGCGACGGTCTCGACGAGCTGGGCCGGATCGAAGGGTTCCTCGACCAGTTCGAGCTTGCCGGCTTCGACCTTGGCGAAATCGAGGATGTCGTCGACCAGCGCGAGCAGGGCCTCACCGGAGGTGCGCAGCGCGGCCACGTAAGTCGCCTGCTCCGCATCGGGGCCGGTATCGGTAAGGAGATCGGCCATGCCGATAATGCCGTTGAGCGGCGTGCGGAATTCGTGGCTGACGGTCGCCAGGAAGCGCGACTTCGCCTCGTTCG
>JAEWKP010000378.1 GCA_023393655.1 Pseudomonadota bacterium
GACGAGCAGCGCATCTACTTCGCCAACCATGCCAGCCACGGCGATTTCGTCCTGATCTGGACCGTGCTGCCGCGGCGCCTGCGCTTTGCGACGCGGCCGGTTGCTGGAAGCGACTACTGGTTGAAAGGCTCCTTGCGCCGCTTCATCGGCCGCGACGTCTTCAATGCGGTGCTGATCGACCGCGACCGTGAGAGCCGGACGACCGACCCGATCGTGCAGATGACCGAGGCGCTCGATGCCGGCTCCTCGCTGATCGTCTTCCCGGAGGGCACGCGCAACATGACCGAGGCGCGCCTGCTGCTCTTCAAGAGCGGCCTGTTCCATCTGGCGCAGGCGCGGCCGGAGGTGGCGCTGGTACCGACCTGGATCGACAATCTCAACCGCGTCATGCCCAAGGGCGAGTTCGTGCCGATCCCGCTGATCTGCACCGTGACCTTCGGCGCGCCGCTGCGCCTTGCTGATGGCGAGACCAAGCAGGATTTCCTGGCGAGGGCGGAAGCCGCCTTGCTCGCCCTGTCGCCGAAGGCGAACGCGTCATGACGATGCCGCATCCCGATCTGGTGGCCGTGCTCGCCGGCATCCTCGGCGTCCTCGTCGTCGCTTCCGTTATCGGCTTCGTGCTGCAGCGAAAGCTCTCGCCCGACGGCTCCAATGCCGTGGTCGAGAACCTCAACGACCGCATCCGGGCCTGGTGGGTCATGGTCGTGCTGATGGGTCTGGCGCTGATCGGCGGCAAGACCGGCGTCACCCTGCTCTTCGGCTTCTGCTCCTTCGCGGCTTTGCGCGAGTTCATCACGCTGACCGATACGCGCCGCGCCGATCACTGGGCGCTGGCAGCGGCCTTCTTCGTCGTGCTGCCGGTGCAGTATTACCTGATCTGGATCGAGTGGTACGGGCTCTACTCGATCTTCATCCCGGTCTATGCCTTCCTGCTGATGCCGATCATCGCGGCGGCGCGCGGCGATACCGAGCATTTCCTCGTGCGCATCGCCGAGGTGCAATGGGCGCTGATGATCTGCGTCTTCGCCACCTCGCATGTGCCGGCTTTGCTGAGCCTCGATATCGCCGGCTACGAGGGCCGCAACGTCCTGCTGATCGCCTTCCTCGTCATCGTCGTGCAGCTCAGCGACGTCCTGCAATATGTCTGGGGCAAGCTCCTGGGCCGCACCAAGATCGCGCCGAAGCTCTCGCCCTCGAAGACGGTCGAGGGCTTCGTCGGCGGCGCGCTCAGCGCCACCGCCGTCGGCGCCGGGTTGTCCTGGATGACGCCATTCACACCGCTTCAGGCGGCTTTCCTTGCGCTGGTCATCGTCCTGATGGGCTTCTTCGGCGGGCTCGTGATGTCGGCGATCAAGCGCGACCGCGGCGTCAAGGACTGGGGCAACCTGATCGCCGGCCATGGCGGCTTCATCGACCGGCTCGACTCCGTCGTCTTCTCGGCGCCGATCTTCTTCCATCTCGTCCGCTATGGCTGGTCGGCCGTATGAGCGGACCGCTCGCGCACCTGATGCGGAGCAGCATCGTCCATGTCGGCTTCGCCTTCCTGGCGATGGGCAGTTGGGCAGCCTTCGCCAACCGCGCCCATCCGATGCCGGCACCGCTCTATGCGGGGCTCTTGCAAGGCGCGATCTCGGCCGCGATCACGCTGGTCCTGAAGCGCGCGATCGAATATCTCGCCAGCCGCTTCTCCGGCCTGACCGCCTTGCTGGCGCCGCCCGTGATCGCCGGCCTCGTCTCGACGACCCTGCTGACCTTCCTGCACACGCTCAGTGGCACGCCCGAGGTCGCGAAGACCATCGTCGTGCCGCTCACCGTCGCGACGAGCTACGCCGCGCTCTACAATTATTCGCTCTGGCGCATCCGGAAGGCCTGAACCATGGCGCAGGACGAGAACCGCCGCCCGCTCGCCAGCCGCGATTCCGGCTGGGCCCGCACGATCGCCCGCCGCTTGAGCGCGGCCTCCGTAACGCCGAACCAGATCTCGATGGCGAGCATGCTGATGGCGGCCGTCGCTGGCCTGGCCTTCTGGCAGGCGGGCACGGCAACCGGTGGTGCCCGCGTTGCCCTGCTGCTCGTTGCAGCCCTGTTCTGCCAGTTCCGATTGCTCTGCAACCTCTTCGACGGGATGGTCGCGATCGAGGGTGGCAAGCAGGAGCCCGACGGGCCGTTCTGGAACGAATTCCCCGACCGTGTCGCCGATATCCTGATCTTTGTCGGCGTTGGCTATGGCGTTGGGTTGCCGGCCATCGGCTGGGCGGCAGGGGCTTTTGCGGTGCTCACCGCCTATACCCGCGAGCTTGGCCGCAATTGCGGTCTGCCCGCCGATTTCTCGGGGCCGATGGCCAAGCAGCACCGCATGGCGGTGATCACGGCGGCGGCGGTGTTGTCGCTGGCAGAGCCGCTCTGGAGCGGCCACAATCAGGTCCTCGTCGGAGCGCTCTGGCTGATCGCAATCGGGGCTGCGATCACAGCGATCCGGCGCGCTGCGAACATCGTCCGCCAACTGCGCGCCGGCTGATAGCGTCCGTCGATCTCAGATCGACTCGATCAGCAGTTTCCGTGCCGCGTCGACCGTGAGTTCGACCGGATTGCCGCCGGTCGAGGGATCGGCCACGGCGGCTTCCGCGAGTTCGTCGATCCGGTCGGTGCCGACGCCGAGCGCCGCGAGCTTGTCGGGGATGCCGAGATCGGAGCGCAGCTTCAGCACGAAATCGTAGAAGCCGTCGAAGCCCCCGGCGATGCCGAGATAGGCGGCAGCCGCCGCGATCTTCTCCTCGATCGCCGGGCGGTTGAAGCGCAGTACCGGCGGCATCACCACGGCATTCGTAGTGCCGTGATGGGTGTGGTAGACCGCGCCGACCGGGTGGGAGAGCGAGTGGATCGCGCCCAGCCCCTTCTGGAAGGCGACGGCGCCCATCGCGGCTGCTGCCATCATCTGCGTGCGCGCCTCGATATCCCCGCCATCGGCATAGGCGCGCGGCAGGTAGTTCTTCACCAGGCGCATGCCTTCGAGCGCGATGCCCTGGCTCATAGGATGGAAGAAGGGCGAGGAATAGGCTTCCAGGCAATGCGCGAAGGCGTCCATGCCGGTGCCCGCCGTGATCGCCTTCGGCATGCCGACGGTCAATTCAGGATCGCAGATCGTCACGCCCGGCAGGAATTTCGGGTGGAAGATGATCTTCTTGGTATGGGTCTGCGAATTGGTGATGACCGAGGCGCGCCCGACCTCGGAGCCGGTGCCCGCCGTGGTCGGCACGGCGACGATCGGCGCGATGCCTTCGACCGAGGCGCGCGTCCACCAGTCGCCGACATCCTCGAAATCCCAGACGGGCCTCGTCTGGCCGGCCATGAAGGCCACGCATTTGCCGAGGTCGAGGCCGGAGCCGCCGCCGAAGGCGACGACGCCGTCATGTCCGCCCGCCTTGAAGGCGCGGACGCCAGCGTCGAGATTGCGCTCGTTCGGGTTGGGATCGACATCGGCGAAGATCGCCCGGCCGAGCCCGCCGGCCTCCAAGATGTCGAGCGCGTTGGCGGTGATCGCCATGCTCGCGAGGCCCCGGTCGGTGACGAGCAGCGGCCGCTTCATGCCGAGCGCCTTGCAGTGATCGGCCAGTTCCCTGATCCGCCCGGCGCCCAGCTTGACGGCGGTCGGATAGCTCCAGTTCGCGGTGATCGGCATCAGCCAGCTCTCTTCAGATGGTAGGATTTCGGACGGGTGAGGTTGTGGAAGCCGATGACCGAGAGCGAGCCGCCGCGTCCGGTCTCCTTGACGCCGGTCCAGCACAGGGCCGGGTCGAGATAATCGGCGCGGTTCATGAAGACGGTGCCGGTTTCGAGCTCTGCACCCAGCCGGGCGGCGCGCTCGGCATCGCCGGTCCAGAGCGAGACGGTAAGGCCATATTTCGAGTCGTTCATCAGCGCGAGGGCCTCGGCGTCATCGCGCACCTTCATGATGCCGACCGCCGGGCCGAAGGTCTCCTCGCGCATGATCGTCATGGAATGGTCGACATCGACCAGGATCTGCGGCGCGAGATAGGCACCGCCATCGTCCTGCGGGAACAGTTTGGGATCGACCAGCGCGCGTGCGCCCTTCGCTGTGGCTTCGGCGATCTGCTCGCGCACGACCTGGGCGAAGCGCTTGTGAGCCATCGGGCCGAGCGAGGTCTCGGGATCGAGCGGGTTGCCGAGCCGGTAATTCGAGACCCAGGCGACCGATTTCTCGACGAAGGCGTCGTAGAGGCTCTCATGCACATAGATGCGCTCGATGCCGCAGCAGCATTGCCCGGAATTGAAGGTCGCGCCGTCCATCAGCGTGTCGACCGCCTTGTCGAGATCGGCATCCTCCATGACATAGCCGGGATCCTTGCCGCCGAGCTCCAGCCCGATCCCGGTGAAGGTGCCGGCGGCGGCGCGCTCGATCGCCTGCCCGCCCGCGACCGAGCCGGTGAAGTTGATGAAGTCGAACTGCTTCTCGGCGATCAGGCGCGACGAGGTCTCATGGTCGAGGAAGACATTGGCGAAGACCTCTTCCGGCACGCCCGCCTCATGGAAGGCCCGCGCCAAGCGCTCGCCGGTGAGTAGCGTCTGGCTGGCATGCTTGAGGACGACCGCATTGCCGGCGATCAGCGCCGGCGCGACCGAGTTGATCGCGGTCATGTAAGGGTAGTTCCAAGGCGCGATCACGAAGACGACGCCATGCGGCTCGCGCGCGATGAAGCGCCTGAAGGCGGCGCTGTCCTCGATCACGAGGGGCGCCAGCGCCTCGTTCGCGATCGAGGCCATGTAATTCGAGCGCTCGTTGAAGCCCTTGAACTCGCCGCCGTACTTGATCGGCCGGCCCATCTGCCAGGCGAGCTCGGTCACCACCTCCTGGCCCATCTCGTTGAGCCGCGCCACGCCCTTGAGCACCAGCGCGATGCGCTCATCGAGCGGGCGCTTGGCCCAAGGCTTCTGCGCCTTGCGGGCACGCGCGACCACGGCCTTCGCCTCGTCGAGGCTGAGAGCGGGCCGCTCTGCATAGACCGAGCCGTCCACCGGCGACACGCATCGGATCATCGTCATCATTGGTATCCGTCTGGCTGAAATTCGCTGTGAGAGGAGGAAGCCGGATCAGGCGCGTTCGAAGCCGCGCTTCACTTCCCAATCGGTGATCCGGCGATCGTATTCCTCCTGCTCCCATTCGGCGGCGCGGACATAGTGGTCGATCACGTCATCGCCGAAGGCCTTGCGCAGCATCGCCGAGCCCTTCAGTGCGGTTGTCGCGTCGCGCAGGGTCTTGGGGATCTCGCGCACGTTCCGGTCGCCATAGGCATCGCCGACGAAGGCTTCTTCCAGCTCCATCTTCTTCTCGATGCCGTCGATGCCGGCGGCGAGCAGCGCCGCCATGGCGAGATAGGGGTTGAGGTCCGAGCCGCCGACCCGGCATTCGATGCGGATGCCCTTGGTGCCGGCGCCGCAGAGCCGGTAGCCGGCAGTGCGGTTATCGGCGCTCCAGATCGCCTTGGTCGGCGCGAAGGTGCCGGCGACGAAGCGCTTGTAGGAGTTGATATAGGGCGCGAGGAAGCCGGTGATGTCGGAGGCGTGTGCCAGCAGGCCGGCCACATAGTTCCGCATCAGCGGCGACATGCCGTGCGGCGCCTGCGCATCGAGGAAATGCGGGGTCTTGCCGTCGGCGCTCCAGAGCGACTGGTGGATATGCGAGGAGGAGCCGGCATGGGCGTTGCTCCACTTGGCGAGGAAGGTGATCGACTTGCCTTGCGCCCAGGCGATCTCCTTGCAGGCGTTCTTGATGATCGCGTGCCGGTCCGCCATCGTCAGCGCGTTGGCATAGCGGACATTGATCTCCTCCTGCCCGGCCGAAGCCTCGCCCTTGGAATTCTCGACCGGGATGCCGGCGCCCTGCAGGCCGTTGCGGATCGCCCGCATCACCGCCTCTTCCTTGGTCGTCTGGAAGATGTGGTAGTCCTCGTTGTAGCTGCTCGCGGTCTTGAGCTCGCGATAGCCGCTGGCGCAGGCGTTCTCGTAGCTCTGGTCGAACAGGAAGAATTCGAGTTCAGTCGCCATATAGGCCTTGAGCCCCATCGCCTCGAGCCGCTTGACCTGCTTCTTCAGGACGGCGCGCGGCGAATGCGGAATGTCATGGCCGTGATGATCCTGCACGTCGCAGAGCACGAGCGCCGTGCCTTCGAGCCAGGGCACGCGGCACAAGGTCGAGAGGTCGGGCTTCATCGTGTAGTCGCCATAACCGGCAGCCCAGCTCGTCGCCGCATAGCCGGCTACGGTTTCCATCTCCATGTCGGTGGCGAGCAGGTAATTGCAGCTATGCGTCTCGTGATGCCCGCTCTCCAGGAAGAAGGCGGCATGGAAGCGCTTGCCCATCAGGCGCCCCTGCATGTCGACGAGACAGGCGAGCACCGTATCGATGCGGCCAGCGGCGACATCCTGCTTCAGAGCATCGAGCGTGTAGGCTTGCGTCATGCCGGTCATCCATCTCCGATGCGCGATCTTCACACGGGAATGCGCCCGGCGGAATAGCCGGCTCGTATCCTGTAGCCTGAATATTCAGCGGAGTTCCGCTTCATCCGGCAGCCATCAGGGTGGCGGCACGGTCTCCGACCATCATGGCCGGCGCGTTGATGTTGCCCGAGGGGATCGTCGGGAAGATCGAGGCGTCGACGACGCGTAAAGCGTCGATGCCATGAACCCGCAATTGGGCATCGACGACGGCGTCGCTCGCGTCAGGCCCCATCCGGCAGGTCCCGCAAGGGTGGAAGACCGAATAGGCATTCGCGCGGATGGCGGCGACATGCGCCTCCTCGTCGGCCGCTTCCGGCCCCGGCCGGATCGCGGTCTCGATCACGGCGGAAAGTGTTGGCGTCGCGACGAGCCGATGCAGGAAGCGTGCGCCGTCCAGCAGGATCTGCAGGTCCTCGGGATCAGAGAGATAGTTGGGCGCGATCTCCGGCGCGACATGCGGATCGGGCGAGCGAATCGCGACATGGCCGCGGCTGAGCGGCCGGCAGGGCGAGACGCTGAGGCTGAAGCCGGGGAACGGGTCTGGCTTCATCAGGGCGCGCACGCCCGGCACGGCGCGCTCGTAGCTCAGCGGCGAGAAATAGAGCTGCATGTCCGGCCGCGTCAGCTCAGGCCGGGTGCGGTAGAAACCGCCCCCTTGGTTGACGCTGAGCGAGAGCGGCCCGCGCCGCCGCAACAGGTAGTTCGCGGCCATGCCGATGCGGGCGGGCCAGGAGAGCAGCGCATCGTTCAGGCTTGGTTGCTTCGAGCGGTAGACATGGTCGTAGCAGAGATGGTCCTGCAGGTTGCGGCCGACTGCCGGCTGGTCGAGCAGCGGCGCGATGCCATGTTCGGTCAGCAGTCCCGCCGGGCCGATGCCGGAAAGCTGCAGCAATTGCGGCGAGTTGAACGCGCCGGCCGACAGGACGACCTCCTTCCGGGCGCGATAGCGCAGGATCTCGCCGCCGCGCCTGGCCTCGACGCCGATGGCGCGGCGCCCGTCGAAGAGGATGCGCGCGACCTGCGTGTCGGTTTCGAGCTTCACGCGCCCGCGCCGTCTTGCAGGATGCAGGAAGGCGCGCG
>JAEWKP010000393.1 GCA_023393655.1 Pseudomonadota bacterium
GATCGAGACGGTACGAACCTTGCGCGGCTCGCCGAGGCCCGGCACCGGCGGGGTCGGCGTCAGGGCCGGCTCCGGCGGAATGATGCTGCGCTCGGGCGCGCCCGGAGCCGCAGCGAGCGCCGTTCCGACGCCGGAGGTCGGGCCGGGCACGACCGCGCGCGGCGCCATCGAGCGGGCCGCCTGCTGGACGTCGATCGGCTGCTCCTCGTTGTTCACGACCTTGCTCTGCGCCGGCGGGGCGTCAGGATTGCGATCGTAGATCTGCTTGTTCTGGTTCGGAATCTCCGCGCCGCCGGGATTGACCGGCTCGACCTTGACCGGCCCGGCATCGGCCGTGATCACCGGCGGCTGGCCGTCCTTCGTGGCGGAACCGCCGCGCAGCGTGAAGGCGGCGCCAACGCCGACGAGGCCGACGGCGATGACCGCTGCAGCAGCCCAGAGCCCCTTGCGCGAACGGCGCGGCTCCAGGTCGGGCAAGTCGTCCTCGCCGTATTCCGGCGCCGGCATGTCTTGCTGGGCGTGGCCATAGTCATAGGCAGGCTCTTCCGGGGCATAAGCGATCGGCGCCGGGTGGTACTGCGTGCCCTGGTCGCGGTCGAGATCGCGCGGCGGGGCCGCGCCCTGAAGCACGGCAGGGCGCGCGTATGGCAGCGGCTCCGGCAGATCGAAATCGGGCTCGAAATCGTCCCGGGGAGCAGGCTGCGCCGGCGGCGAAGGCGGAGCTTCCGCCCGCTTCGGCTCGGTGCGTCGCAGCAGCGCCTCGAACTCATCGAGCGCGCCGCGCATTTCGGCCGGAGGCGCGCTCATTGCGGGAGCGGCCGGGGCCGGCTGCTGCGGCACGACCTCGAAGCTCGGCTCCTGGCGCGGCGCAGGGCGCGGCGGCTGGCGCCGCTCGGCAAAGATATCCTTGAGCGGATCTTCCTGCCCGACGATGCGGGTCAATTCCGCAAGCGGATCGGCCTGCTGCCCCGGGCGGGGCACCTGCCCTGCTCCGCGCAGCTGACGCTCGAGATCTTCGAGATCGAGCGCGAAACGGTTCCTAGCTGGCTCACTCATGGCATGATCCATTCCAGCACAAGCCGCTTCTCCCTATGGAAGAACCGGGAACTCTGTGCGGTCAACCTGACCTTGTGCGCGCCGCCGGAAAAACCTCCGTCAGCGCATCTCTTCCGGCGCCGCAACTCCGGCGACAGCCAGACCGGAAGCAAGAACGCTGCGCACCGCATGCACGAACGCCAATCTCGCCAAGGTCGACTTTCGATCAGTTTGATTAACGAACCGTAATTGCGGCGAGTCTTTGCCCTTGTTCCAGAGCGAGTGGAAGCCGCTCGCCAGTTCATGAACGAAGAACGCCACGCGATGCGGTTCATGCGCGGCGGCTGCACCTTCGATGATTCGCGGATAGGCCGCGATCGTCTTGACGATGCCGACCTCAGCCTCGTCGACGAGGATCGAGAGATCGGCCCCGGCCAGCGCCGCCGGCGACAGGTCGAGATCGGGGTAGACCTCGCGCGCCTGCCGGAAGATCGAGGCGCAGCGCGCATGTGCGTACTGGACGTAGAAGACCGGATTGTCCTTCGACTGCTCGACCACCTTGCCGAGGTCGAAATCCAGCGTCGCGTCGTTCTTGCGGAAGATCATCATGAAGCGCACCGCGTCGCGGCCGACCTCGTCGATGACCTCGCGCAGCGTGACGAAATCGCCGGAGCGCTTGGACATGCGAACCTGCTCGCCATTGCGCAGCAGGCGCACGAGCTGGCACAGCTTGACGTCGAGCGATCCCTTGCCGCCGGTCACCGCCTTCACCGCCGCCTGCATGCGCTTGACATAGCCGCCATGGTCGGCGCCCCAGACGTCGATCATCTCCGGGAAGCCGCGCATGAACTTGGAGCGGTGATAGGCGATGTCGTTGGCGAAATAGGTGTAGCTGCCGTCCGATTTCAGCAGCGGCCGGTCGACATCGTCGCCGAACTTGGTGGCGCGGAACAGCGTCTGCTCGCGATCCTCCCAGTCCTCGTCCTTCTGGCCCTTCGGCGGCGGCAAACGGCCTTCATAGACGAGGTCGCGCGAGCGCAGGTCCTCGATGGTCTGGTGCACGGCGTTGGAATTGCCGTCCCGGCCCTGCAGCGAGCGCTCCGAGAAGAAGAGCTCGTGGACGACGCCCAGAGCGGCGAGATCGTCGCGGATCATCGCCATCATGCCGTCGATCGCCGCCTGCCGGACGAGCGGCAGCCAGTCCCACTCCGCCTTGTCGCGCAGAGCGTCGCCATATTGCTCGGCCAGCGCCTTGCCGACCGAGACCAGGTAATCGCCGGGATAGAGCCCCTCGGGGATCGCGCCGATATCTTCGCCCAGCGCCTCGCGATAGCGCAGGAAGGCGGAACGGGCGAGCACGTCGACCTGCGCGCCGGCATCGTTGATATAGTATTCGCGGGTGACGTCATGGCCGGCAAAGGCGAGCAGGCTCGCCAGCGCATCGCCGAATACCGCGCCGCGGCCATGGCCGACATGCATCGGCCCGGTCGGGTTGGCCGAGACATACTCGACATTGACCTTCGGCTCGGGCTTGGGCGCACCGCGCCCATAATCCAGGCCTGCCTCGATCGCGGCCTTCAGCACCGCCGTGAACACGGCCGGCTGCAGGGTGAGGTTGATGAAGCCGGGGCCGGCGATCTCCGCCCTGGTGATCTCCGGATCCTTCGACAATTCCTCGACCAGCAACGCGGCCAGCGCGCGCGGGTTGGTGCCGGCATCCTTGGAGAGGACCATCGCGGCATTGGTGGCAAGGTCGCCATGGGCCGGGTCCTTGGTCGGCTCGACCACGACGCGCGCGAGATTAAGGCCGGCCGGAAGCGCGCCTCGCTCGGCAAGGGCCGAGAGAGCGGTGTGAAGACGGGCGGAATAGATCTCGAACAGGTTCATTGCGGCCACGATTGCGGATGGAAAGCCGCCCGGCCCTATCGCAGCGAGGGGGTGGCGTCAAACAGGCGGCGGTGCTCGTCGAGCGCGTACCAGTCCGTCATCCCCGCGATATAGTCGGCAATCCGGCGGGCGCGGCGATGCTCGTCAAGGGGATCGCAGCCCGCTGCCCACTCCTCCGGCATCGCCGCCGGATCGGCGCTGAAGCGCTGGAACAGCTCGCGCACGACCTGCGCCGCATCGGCCCGGATCGGCGCGATGCGTGGATGGCGATACATGTTCGGATAGAGAAAGCCCTTGATATCGCGATCGGCGGCCTCGATCAGCGGCGAGAAGGCGATGACCGGCCCATCCGCCCGCCGGATCGCATCCGCATCGTCAGGCGCCAGCTCCGCAAGGCGCCGCTGCGATTCCGCAATCACGTCCTCGACGAAGCGCGTGATGACCCGCCGCACCAGTTCGTTGGTGGCCCGTGCCCGCTCCAGCCCGGGATGCAAGCGCTCGATCTCGTCGAGCAGCTCGGCGAGGAAAGGCACAGCCCGGAGCTCGGCATGGCCGAACAAGCCGGCGCGCAGGCCGTCGTCGATGTCATGGGCATTATAGGCGATGTCGTCCGCCAGCGCCGCGGCCTGCGCCTCCGCCGAAGCGTAGCTGTCGAGCCAGAGGTCCTGCCGCTGCTGGTACTCGACGATCGCGACCGGAATGCCGCTCTTGGCATAGCGCACCGTCGGCCTGCCCTGATGGTCGAGCAGCGGGCCGTTATGCTTGACCAACCCTTCGAGCGTCTCCCAGCTCAGGTTGAGCCCGTCGAAATCGGCATAGCGCCGCTCCAGCCGGGTCACGACCCTGAGCGTCTGGGCATTGTGATCGAAGCCGCCGAACCCGGCCATGCATTCTTCCAGCGCGTCCTCGCCGGTATGGCCGAAGGGCGTGTGGCCGAGGTCATGCGCCAGCGCCAGCGCCTCGGCCAGGTCCTCGTCGAGGCCCAGCGCACGCGCCAAAGCACGGGCGATCTGCGCGACCTCGATCGTGTGGGTCAGGCGCGTGCGGTAGTGGTCGCCCTCATGCGAGACGAAGACCTGCGTCTTGTGCTTCAGCCGCCGGAAGGCGGTCGAATGGATGATGCGGTCGCGGTCGCGCTGGAATTCGCCGCGCGTCGCCGAGGCCGGCTCCGCCACGAGGCGCCCGCGGCTCGTGCTGGAGCGGCAGGCATAGGGGGCGCGCCAGCGTTCTCCGGGCTCGTGGCCGGCCGGCGGGGTCGGACTCTGTGGATAGGGCATGGCAGCCTCGTTGCGGCCCCATGCTTGTAGAGCCGCTGTCGGGCCATTACCTTTCCGGGCAACCAGGGTGCAAGGCGCATCTGCCCAAGGAGCCCCGAATATGTCGACCGATCTCGCGGTCAATCCACGCGGCATCGCGGTGACCGCAAATGCCGCGCAACGCATTCTCTCCGTCATGGCGAATGAAGCGCCGGGTGCGATGCTGCGCATCAGCGTCGCCGGCGGCGGCTGCTCCGGCTTCCAGTACGTCTTCGACATCGACCGCGACCAGAGCGCGGACGATCTCGTGATCGAGCGCGACGGCGCCAGGGTGCTGATCGACGAGACCTCGCTCGACCTGCTCGAGGGTTGCACCATCGACTTCGTCGACGACCTGATCGGCCAGTCCTTCCGCATCACCAACCCGAACGCGACCAGCTCCTGCGGCTGCGGGACGTCCTTCGCGGTCTGACGCTCACGCGAACAAGCCGGAATTCCCGCCCGCCCTCTCAGGCGGCGTGGCCGGCCGCGCGTTTCAAGATTGGCCTGCCATACTGCCCGAGTCGCATGATGGCGGCATCG
Organism: Pseudomonadota bacterium; assembly: GCA_023393655.1. Classification (GTDB taxonomy): domain Bacteria; phylum Pseudomonadota; class Alphaproteobacteria; order Rhizobiales; family Beijerinckiaceae; genus Allobosea. The sequence goes on from JAEWKP010000393.1 coordinate 4,761, forward strand.
AGCACGACCTCGCCAAAAACCCTGACGAGATCGCGGTCGAGCTTCCCGCCCATCGCGACGAGCGCCGCATAGGCATCGCCCGGCGGCATCGGCGGCTTGTAGCTGCGCCGCTCGATCAGGGCGGCATAGACGTCGCAGATGGTGATGATCCGGACGGGGTCAGGGATGTCGCTGCCGCTGAGGCCGTGCGGATAGCCCGAGCCGTCGATATGTTCGTGATGCGAGAGCACCGCGGTGAGGACCATCGGTGCGAATCCCCCTTGCGCGACCAGCATGCCGTGGCCGATGCCGGGATGCTTGCGCATGACCTCCCGCTCCGCCGGCGACAGGCCCGCAGGCTTGCGCAGAATGTCGAGCGGAATCCGGGCCTTGCCGATATCGTGCAGGACGGCCGCCTCGGCGATCAATCGCCGATCGGCCTCGCGGAAGCCGAGCCGATGGGCAAAGGCCGCGGCCAGTCCCGAGACGAGCAGGCAATGCTGGTAGGTCGCGTCGTCGTGTCGCCACACCATGTCGAGCCAGGCGTTGAGGTCGCCGCCATCGGCCGCGCGATTGAGCGCAGTGACACTGTCCTCGATCGCCTTCATCGGCAATCCGGCGCCGGACCCGGCCGCCCCCATCAGATCGGAGAGCGCCGCCGAGGCCGCGACGAAGCGCTGCCCGAGCGCCGCAGCAGCATCGGACTGGCCCGGAGGGGCCAGCAGGAGCCCGACTTTGTCGAGCAGCACGGCGGTAGAGACGTCGGCCGGCAGAATATCCGTCGCGCCGAGCGCATTGGCCTGAATCTGGCAGCGGCTCGACATGTCGCGGAGCAGGAAGATGCAATGCGAGCCGGAATGCCGGAGCGGCGCGAGCGCCGCGCGGGCCGTCTCGATGCTCAGGCGTTCGGAAAGGTCGAGATCGACCACGAGAAGGCGATCGCCGTCATGCGGGACCTCGCCATCACCGCCGGGCGGCAGAACAGCGCACGGACCCCAGATCGAGAGAATCCGCTGCAGCGCCTGACGGCGTTCGTCGTGATCACTGAGCAGAAGAACGATGACGCGGCCTCCAGAGAAGCCAGCATCTCAAGCCCGTGTGGATTGATGAACCGTAAAGCCGGCTGCCGGGACTTAGGCCTAACATGAACAAAAAGGTGCAGGAACAATATCGCTCAGCCAGAGACCGAGAGAGCAGCGGCCGCCCCGCTGTCTTCGCGCTTCAGTGCGCCGCCGTCGCGGCGACATCCTGCTCCAGGTGGATTTCCGCGGCCATCAGCCCCTTCGGCCCCGGTCCGTAGCGCACCAGCACAGTCTGGCCCGGCACCAGCTCGACGAGGCCGTAGCGGCGCAGCGTCTCCATATGCACGAAGATATCGGGCGCGCCCTCGCCCTTCGAGACGAAGCCGAAGCCGCGCAGGCGGTTGAACCACTTCACCACCATGCGCTCGAGCCCGCTCGTCGGTGTGATAGCGACATTGGTGCGCGCCATCGGCATCTCGGAGGGATGGCGTCCGGAGGTCGTGTCGATCGAGAGCACCCGCACCGCCTGGCGGCCGCGCGCCTTCTCGACGGCTTCGAGGACGATGCGAGCACCTTCCGCTATCGTATTGAATCCGTCGCGCTTCAGGATCGTGACATGGAGCAGCACATCGGCGCCGCCCGCCTCCGGCACGACGAAACCATAGCCCTTGGAGACATCGAACCACTTGACGTAGCCGGTGACCTCGACCGGCACTTCCGAGGTATGGCCGCCGGGCCCATCGAGCCGCATGACACGATTGAGTGACTGGATGGGACCCATCGGTGGCCGCCCGCTCTCACCGAATTCGTCGGACATGTGCCGCTCACCCCCACGCGCAACGCTTGATTCGCGCTGTTACGATACCATCGCTGCCGATTCAGGATACAGCCCCCAGGCATTCGTCCACATCATCCGGCTCGGGAACCCAGCCCTCCGAGCACCGCGCCGCTCTCGGCGCGGATCACGAGATCGGCGATCGGATCGAGCTCCGTCGGCTCGCGGTTGAGGATCACGAGCTTCGCGCCCTGCCGCTTGGCGATCACCGGCAGCGTCGCGGCCGGATAGACCACGAGCGAGGAGCCGACGACGAGGAACAAGTCGCATTCCAGCGCCAGGATCTGCGCGCGCCTCATCGCCTCCTGCGGCATCGCCTGCCCGAAGGAGATCGTCGCCGATTTCACCGGGCCGGCGCAGATCATGCAGGCCGGCGGCTCGCCGGTGGTTTCGAAGACAGGCCGGATCGCCGCGAGCTCATGGCGCCAGCCACAGGTCAGGCAGGTCGCATAGGTGCCGTTGCCATGCAGCTCGATCACCTTGTCTTGGGGCACGCCGGAAGCCTGGTGCAGGCCGTCGATGTTCTGCGTGACGATGGCCGGCGAACGCCCCTCCGCCACCAGCCGCGCCAGCGCCCGATGCCCGCTATTGGGCGCTGCGCCGCGATAATGGTCGTCCATCGTGAACTTGCGGCGCCAGGCCTCGATGCGGACCTCGCGGCTCTCGACGAAGGCGTCATAGGGAATCGGCTTGTTGATCATCCAGGGCGAGCCGGGCGTGCGGAAATCAGGCACGCCCGATTCCGTCGATATGCCGGCGCCGGTGAAGCTGACGATGCTGTCCGCCTCGTCGAGCAGCGCATGCAGCGCGGCGATGGCATCCTCGGTCTCGTCCTGCATGCACCCGTCCGCTCGCTGGATTGGAAGTGCTCCAGATATGGCGCGGGTTTGCCGCGCTTCCAAGGCGATTGACGGAAACGCGCGCACGCCGCAAATCAAATGAACCATGCCGACGACCGCCAGCCCCTCACTCAATCCCGACCTCATCGATACCGGCACGCCGCCGATCCCGGAGGCGCAAGGCTGGGCACGCGCCTATGGCGGGGCCCGCGGCCCGCTGATCGACCTCTCGCAGGCGGTGCCCGGCGCCCCGCCTCCGACAGCCCTGCTCGAGAAGCTCGCGGCTGCGGCGGCCGAGCCCGGCAGCACCCGCTATGGAGGCATCACCGGCGACGCGGCCTTGCGCGAGGCTTATGCCGCCGAAATCTCCCGCATCTACGGCAATGCCTTCAAGCCGGCCGAGGTCGCGATCACCTCCGGCTGCAACCAGGCCTATGTCGTAACGATGATGGCGGTGGCGCGGGCCGGCGACAACGTGCTGCTGCCGACGCCCTGGTATTTCAATCACGAGATGACGCTGACCATGCTCGGCGTCGAGGCGCGCCCGCTGCCATGCGCGCCGGAAGCCGGCTTCGTGCCGGATGTCGCGACGGCCGAGGCACTGATCGATCAGCGCACCCGCGCCATCGTCCTCGTCACCCCCAACAACCCGACCGGCGCGGTCTATCCGCCCGAGACCATCGCCGCCTTCGCTGCTCTCTGTGCGAGGCGCGGCATCTGGCTGGTGCTGGACGAAACCTATCGCGATTTCCTGCCCGCGGATGTTGCCAAGCCGCATGAAGTCTTTTCGGCAACAAGCTGGCAGGATTCGGTGATCGGCCTCTACAGCTTCTCGAAGGCCTATGCGATTCCGGGCGGGCGCCTCGGCGCGATCACGGCCGGCGAGCCGGCGCTCGCCCAGATCGGCAAGGTGCTCGACTGCGTCCAGATCAGCCCGGTCCGGGCCGGGCAGACCGCGGTGACCTGGGGCATCGACGGCATCCGCGACTGGCGCGAGCGCAACCGCGCCGAAATCAATGCCCGCGCCGATCTGTTCCGCAAGGCAATGGCACCGCTCAACGGCTGGCGCGTGCTCTCGGCCGGTGCCTATTTCGCCTATGTCGCCCACCCGTTCGAGGGCGTGAAGGCGGCTGAGGTGGCGCGCCGCCTCGTCGAGGATTGCGGTGTGCTCGCCCTGCCCGGCCCCTATTTCGGCCCCGGCCAGGAGAACCACCTGCGCATCGCCATCGCCAATGTCGCGGCGGACAGGATCGAAGGGCTGCGCGAGCGGCTCACGGGGTTTTCGCTCTAGGTCGCGCGCTCCACCGCCGTCATCCCGGACAAGCCGCGAAGCGGCGGCGATCCGGGATCCATCGTAGAGCGCATCGCCCTTTGATGGATTCCGGGTCTTCGCTGCGCTGCGCCCGGAATGACGTTGCGGATGTTAGGCCCGTCCTACCGGAACATCTCCGCGTAGCGGTCGCGATAAGCCCAGACCAGCATCGAGCCCAGCACCACGAGGATGACCGCCACCGGCAGGCCCTGCGGGTTGATCGTCGCATGGAACAGCACGATCACCGCCATGACCGGCGCGATCAGCGCGAGGCCGAAGGCCGGTACGACATTCGCGATCAGGCTGAGCGCGCCAGTGAGGTTGATAGCCTTGATGAACGGCCAGATGAAGCCGGAATCCTGCAAGGCCGTCTCGAACACGACGCCGCGCGGGCTGGTCGGCGGATGGATCAGGTTCACGCCCGTGGCGAGCCACCAGAAGCCGTCGACGGCGCTGATCAGGAAGATCACCCCGAGTAGGACGCGCGGGATGGTGACGAGGAAGAAGGTCTTCATGGAGATCCGAGCCGACAAAAGAAATGGCCCCGGCAGCGCCGGAGCCATCCTTGGTCGCCTCAGTCGCGCGCCGGGTTCAATCGGCCCGCCGAAAAACTACATCGTCGCGCCGATCTGCCACGGCACGTATTCGGCATCGCCATAGCCGAGCTGCTCGGACTTGCTCCGCTCGCCAGAGGCGATCTTCAGGAGCGTCTCGAAGATCTCGCGGCCCTTCTGCTCCAGCGAGACACCGTCGAGCACGTCGCCGCAATTGATGTCCATGTCGTCGATCATCTTCTCGTAGATCGGCGTGTTGGTCGCGAGCTTCACCGAGGGCGTTGGCTTGCAGCCATAGGCCGAGCCGCGGCCCGTCGTGAAGGCGAGGATGTTCGAGCCGCCGGCCACCTGCCCGGTCGCCGCGACGGGATCGTAGCCGGGCGTGTCCATGTAGACGAAGCCCTTCGCCTTCACCGGCTCGGCATAATGATAGACCGCCGAGAGCGTCTTGGTGCCGCCCTTGGCCGCCGCGCCCAGCGACTTCTCCAGGATGGTGGTGAGCCCGCCCGCCTTGTTCCCCGGCGAGGGGTTGTTGTTCATGCTCATCCGGGCGCGCTCGGTATAATCCTCCCACCACTTGATGATGCCGACGAGCTTCTCGCCGACCTCGCGCGTCGCCGCGCGGCGGGTGAGCAGATGCTCGGCGCCGTAGATTTCGGGCGTCTCGGAGAGGATCGCGGTGCCGCCATGCTCGACAAGGATGTCGACGGCGGCGCCCAGCGCCGGATTGGCGGTGATGCCGGAATAGCCGTCCGAGCCGCCGCATTGCAGGGCGAGCATCAGCTCGGAGGCCGGCACCGTCTCGCGCACCGCCCGGTTGGCGATCGGCAGCATCACCTTCAGCGCATCGATGCCGGCGGCGACCGCCTTCTTGGTGCCGCCGGTCTCCTGGATCGTCAGCGTCCGGAAGACATCGCTCTCCGTGACGCCGTAGGCTTCCTTCATGCGGCTAATCTGGAAGCCCTCGCAGCCCAGGCCGACGACGAGCACCGCCGCCATGTTGGGATTGCAGGCATAGCCCCAGGTGGTGCGCTTCAGCTCCTCGAAGCTCTCGCCGTTGTAGTCGATGCCGCAGCCGGTGCCGTGGGTCAGCGCGATCACGCCGTCGACATTCGGATAATCGGCGAGCAGGCCGGAGCGCTTGACCTCCTCGGCCATGAAACGCGCGGCCGAGGCCGAGCAGTTCACCGAGGTCAGGATGCCCACATAGTTGCGCGTGCCGGCCTTGCCATTGGCGCGGCGGAAACCCTCGAAGGTCGCCTGCTGCTCGACCGGCAGCACGAATTCGGGCTTCGCCTCCTGCGCGAAGGCGTAGTCGCGGTCGAAGGCGTGGAAGCCGGTATTGTGCTCGTGGACCCAGTCACCCGGCACGATATCCGCGGTCGCGAAGCCGATGATCTGACCGAATTTGCGGATCGGCTGGTCCTTGGCGATCGGCGCGATTGCCATCTTGTGCCCGCGCGGGATGCGCTTGAGCGCCTCGACGCCGGCCGCGGTCACGCCGAGATCGACGGGATCGACGGCGACGACGACATTGTCGGCGGCGTTGAGCTTGAGCGTGCGGGGCGGCGCGGATTTGTCGAGCATGGTGGAAACCGGAACCTCTCGGCGCCGCGACGGCGGCGCACGCACCTAGAGATGCGCTCAACCGCCGGTGTTTTCAATCGGTTCAAATCAGGAAACGGCCATGCGCGATCTCCAACGAACGGAAAAATCGACGGCCTGGCGCAGCGCCGCGTCGGGGGTCGCAAGCCCCGCGCAGCGATGGCCGACGCTTGCCAGCCGTCTCGCCTGACGGCAATCTCGGGTTGGTTAAGACATTGGACAGGTGTATGCGGGAGCATCGCCTCGTGCGGCAGTCAGGACATGGGAAGTCCAGGATCATGATCATCGATGGTAGGAATGCCGGCGCCGGCGAGATGGCTTCGCTCGGGCGCCGATCAGGGCTTGTCGACCGCCGCTCGTTTCTGGTCGGCTCCGCCGTCAGCCTTGGCGCGCTGGGGCTTGGCGGCTGCGCCGGTGACGGCATGAGCCTCGCCGAAGCGCAGCAGATGTACGGGCCGGTACCCGACAAGAAATTCGCGATTCCCGCGGCGGACGTCACCAAGGTCGACCGGAAATACTGGCGCCGCACCGTCCGCTACGAGAGCAAGGAAGAGCCGGGCACCATCATCGTCGACCCCGCCAATTACTATGTCTATCGCATCGAGGGCGACGGCAACGCCACGCGCTACGGCGCCAATGTCGGCCGCGACGGCTTCCGCTGGAGTGGCGACGCCTATGTCGGCCGCAAGTCCGAATGGGCAACCTGGACGCCGCCGCCGGAAATGATCAAGCGCCAGCCCGAAGCGGCGAAATA
>JAEWKP010000395.1 GCA_023393655.1 Pseudomonadota bacterium
CCTTCCTCAACGGCCCCGAGAGCTTCACGCCGGACAACAACTTCCTGCTCGGCGAGGCGCCGGAGGTGGCGGGCGTCTATGTCGGCGCCGGCTTCAATTCAATGGGCCTCGCCTCCGCTGGTGGCGCCGGGCGGGCGCTGGCCGAATGGATCGTCGAGGGCGAGGCGCCGAACGATCTCTGGCCAGTCGACATCCGCCGCTTCGCCGAGTTCAACAACACCCCGGCCTGGCTGAAGGACCGCATCAAGGAGACGCTCGGCCTGCACTACGCCATGCCCTGGCCGAACCGCGAGCTCGACACCGCCCGGCCCTTCCGGCGCTCGCCGCTCTATGATCGCCTCGCCGCCAAGGGCGCCGTCTTCGGCTCGAAGATGGGCTGGGAGCGCGCCAACTACTTCGCCCGCAGCGAGGACGAGCGCAGAATCGGCTATTCCTTCGGGCCGCAGAACTGGTTCGAGACGGTCGCGGCCGAGCACCGCGCCTGCCGAGAGGCGGCCGGCCTCGTCGACATGTCGAGCTTCGCCAAGTTCCTGCTGCAGGGACCGCAGGCCGAGGCCGCTTTGCAGCGCCTCGCCGCCAATGATGTCGCCGTGCCTGTCGGAACCTCCGTCTATACGGCGTTGCTCAATGCCCGAGGTACGTTCGAAAGCGATCTCACCGCCGCCCGCATCGCACCCGACACCTATCTCCTGCTGACAGGCACCGCCCAGGCAACGCGCGACGCGCACTGGATCAGGCGCCAACTCCCCGAAGGCGTGACGCTGACGGACGTGACCTCGTCCTATGCCGTGCTCTCGCTGGCCGGGCCGAAGGTCCCCGAGCTTCTGGCCCGCCTGTCGCCGACCTCCTTCGACCTCGCCGTTTTCCCAGCCAATGCCATCCGCAAGATCACGATCGGCTACGCCACGACCTGGGCCTGCCGCCGCTCCTATCTCGGCGACGGCTTCGAGCTCTATGCGCCCGTCGAGTTCACCGCCGCGATCTATGACGCCCTGCACGAGGCCGGGGCCGATCTCGGCCTCGTCGATGTCGGCTATTACGCCGTCGACTCATTGCGCATCGAAAAGGGTTTCCGCGCCTGGGGTCGTGAATTGACCCCGGACGTCAATCCCTACGAGGCCGGGCTCGGTTTTGCGGCGAAGCTCGGCAAGGGCGATTTCGTCGGCCGCGAGGCGCTCGTCGCCGCGAAGGCCGCGCCGCGCACGAAACGCCTGATCGCACTTGTCGGGCCGCGCCCGAACGGGCAAATGGCCTGGGGCGGCGAAGCGATCCTGGCGGATGGAAAGCCGGTCGGCGAGATCACCTCGGCGGCCTTCGGTGCGAGCCTCGACGGCATCGTGGCGCTAGGCTGGGCCTCGAGCGACCAGCCGATCGACCAGGGCTGGCTCGATGCACGGAGCTGGTCTATCGACCTTGCCGGCACCACTGTTCCGGTCAGCGCCGGCCTCGCGGCGCCGCTCGACCGCAAGGCATAGCCGGGAAAGAGACCATGACTGAGGCCCATTCCGCACATGCCCCCGCTTTGGGGCGGGATTTCAAGGTGCAGAAGCCCGATAGGATCCTGACTTTGTCCTGCGAGGACCGGCCGGGCATCGTCCATGCCGTCAGCGGCGTGCTCTACCGCCACGGCTGCAACATCCTGGAGAGCGCGCAATTCAGCGATCCGCGCGACGGCCGCTTCTTCATGCGCGTCGCCTTCGCGGCGGGCGAGCGCTTCGACGAGCCTGCATTCAAGCGCGAGTTTGACGGCGTCGCCGGCACCTTCCGCATGGACTGGGACGCGATCGACGCCGCGGCGCCGGCCCGCGTGCTGCTGATGGTCTCGCGCTTCGGCCATTGCCTGAACGACCTGCTGTTCCGGCAGGCGACCGGCAATCTCAACATCGAAATCCCCGCCATCGTCTCCAACCACCGCGATTTCGAGGCGCTGGCCAAGAGCTACGGCATCCCCTTCCACTACCTGCCGGTGACGCCCGCGACCAAGGCCGAACAGGAAGCGCGGCTGCTCGAGATCGTCGCGGAGACCAACTCGTCACTGGTCGTGCTCGCCCGCTACATGCAGGTTTTGTCGAACGATCTCTGCCGGGCGCTGGACGGGCGGGCGATCAATATCCACCATTCCTTCCTGCCGAGCTTCAAGGGCGCCAAGCCCTATCATCAGGCCTATGATCGCGGCGTGAAGCTGATCGGCGCGACCGCGCATTACGTCACGCCCGACCTCGACGAAGGCCCGATCATCGACCAGGACGTCGGCCGCGCCGACCATTCGCTGGCGCCGGACGATCTGGTCAACGCCGGGCGCGATATCGAGGCGGTGGTGCTGGCGCGGGCGCTCAGGCTCCATATCGAGCGCCGGGTGATGCTGGCCGGCCGCCGCACGGTGATCTTCCGGTAGTCTCCCTCAGGCGAAGGCGACGTTTCGCGTCTGCGCCCGCAGGCGCGGGTCGCGTGAACGTATCTCGACCGGCCTGCCGTCGAGGATTTCGAAGCACCGTGCCAGCGTGTCGTCGGAGAGCCGTCGCATCGCCTCGATCGTGAAGAAGGTCAGGTGCGGGAACAGGATCACGTCGTCGCGGCCGAAGAGCGGGCTGAGTGGATGACCGGCACGGGCGAGCGGCTCCTGGCTGTAGACATCGAGCCCGACGCCACCGAGCTGCCCCGCCAGCACCACCTCGACCAGCGCCGCTTCGTCGATCAACGCGCCGCGCGAGACATTGACGAGGATGGCGTCTCGCTTGAGGCAGGCGAGTTCCGCCCGGCCGATGATATGGCGGGTCGCGTCGTTCAGCACACTGTGCAGCGAGACCATGTTACATTCCCGGAGCATCGCGTGGAGATCGTCGGTCTTCTCGATTCCGGCCGCTGCCATGGTCGCGGCATCGACATGCGGATCGTAGCCGAGGACGCGGGCACGGAACCCCTGCCCCGCCATCCGCGCCATGCTGCGCCCGATCTTGCCGGTGCCGACCAGCCCCAACGTCGCCCCGGCGATGTCGCGGCCGATCCAGCGCTGGGCCGGCCAGACCCAGCCATCGCGTTGGACGGCTTGCCCGATCTCCGGCAGGCGCTTGGTGAGCGCGATCATCAGGGCGAAAGCGCCCTCAGCGACCGTCTCCTCGGCATATTCGGGCACGTTGACCACGGGAATGCCGCGCGCGATCGCGGCCGGAATGTCGATCGCGTCGAGGCCGACGCCGTATTTGACGATGCCCTTGAGTTTGGGTGCCGCCGCGATCACACGCGCGGTGACAGGCGTGTAGCACATCAATAGCAGCTCGGCGTCGGCGACCTCCCGGATCAGCGCTTCCTCGGAAATCCCGTCGGGGAGCGTGACGAGTTCGACGCCGCGGGCGCGAAGCCCTGTGTCGATCTCCGGGCATTCCAATTCCCGGTCGGTGCGGACAGCCTTCATCATCTTCGCCGCCTCAACCCGCCAGGATCGCCTGCTCGACGATGCCGAACGCCCGTTCCAGATCGGCCCGGGCGATCACCATCGGTGGCGACAGGGTCAGCACATTGCCCTGGCTGATCTTGAAGCTCAGGCCCGCTTCAAGACAGCGGTAATAGACCCGCTCGGCCAGTGCATTGTCCGGCGTCCAGGCATCGCGATCGGAGACAAGCTCGACCCCGAAGAGCAGGCCGCGCCCACGCACGTCGCCGACGGCCGGGCAGCTTGCGCCGAAATGGCGAAGACGCTCCATCGCATAAGTGCCGAGCTCGGCGGCGCGCTCGGTCAGCCCCTCCTCGCGGATGATATTGATCGTGGTCAGCGCCGCGCGGGTCGTGACCGGGTTCTTCTCATGGGTGTAGTGGCCGATCGCGTAGCCGCCGGCGACATCGAGATCGCGCCGCGCCACGACTGCAGCGATCGGCAGGATGCCGCCGCCCAGCGCCTTGCCGAGCACGACTATGTCGGGCTGCACACCATCATGCTCATGGGCGAAGAAGCGCCCGGTCTTGCCGAGCCCGGTCGGGATCTCGTCGAAGATCAGCAGCGTGCCGTGCCGGTCACAGGCCTCGCGCACGCTTTTCCAGAAACCGGGAGCGGGCGGATAGGGCGTCGCGCGCATCGGCTCGGCGACGACCGCTGCGACATCCCCTTCCCGCGCCAGCACATAGGAGATCATGCGGGCGCAGGCGCGCGCCGAATCCTCGAGATTGTCATGGCCATAGGCGCAGTTGCGGGTGCCCCAGGGCGCGACATGCTCGGCACCCGGCAGCAGCGGCCCGGCAATGCCCGAGCGAAAGGTCGCCTCTCCGCCGACGCTGGAGGCGCCGAAGCCCGCGCCATGGAAGGCATCCCAGAACGAGAGCGTCTTGAAGCGGCCGGTCGCGGCGCGGGCGAGCCTGAGCGCGACCTCGATCGCATCCGAGCCGCCGGTGGTGAAGAGCACCTTGCCGAGATCGCCCGGCGCCAGCCGCCCAAGCGTCTCGGCCAGTTCGACGGCGGGCTCGCAGGTGAAGCGGCGCGGCGCGAAGCAGAGATCGTCGATTTGCGCCTTGATCGCCTCCTTCAGGCGCGGATGGCCATAGCCGATATGGTGGACGCTGTTGCCATGGAAATCCATGTAGCGGCGCCCCATCGTGTCCTCGATCCAGATGCCCTCCGCCTTGGCGATGGCGGTGAGGCAAGGGCTGGACAGGCTCTGGTGCAGGAAGGCGGCGGAGTCGCGCGCCAGTAGATCGCGCGTTCCCGCATCGCCGATCCCGGCAGACCAGTCGCTGCGCGCCGCGGAGGTGTTGGATTCGCCCTCGGTATGGACGATGGCTGCGGTTTCAGCGCGCATGGCAGGGCCTCGGTTCGCGCCGGTGGGGCGCTGTCGAAGGTCACAATGCCTGCGCCTGATTGATCTGAAAAATCGCTATTTCATATCCAAGTATAAATTTCAGCGATATCATTCCGTATCGGTTTTTCGAGGCTTCGCCTGCCATGCGTCATGTCCAGCTCCGCGCCTTCCATCAGGTCGCGCTGTCCGGCGGCTTCTCGAAGGCGGCGCTCGCGCTCAATCTCACGCAGCCGGCGATCTCGGATCAGGTCCGCAAGCTGGAGGAGGAATACGACGTCGCGCTGTTCAGCCGCCGCCATCGCCAGGTCGTCCTGACACCGGCCGGCCAGAGGCTTCTCGCCGTCACGCATCGCCTGTTCGGAGCCGAGGGCGAGGCGCTGGAGCTTCTGCAGGAGGAGCGCTCGCTGCGCACCGGCGCGCTCAGGATCGTCGCCGATTCCGTGCATCATGTGCTCGACGTGCTCACCGCCTTCCGCGAACGCCATCCCGGCATCCAGGTCTCGATTGCGCAGGGCAATACCGGCAGCATCGTCGAGACGCTAATCGGATACGATGCCGAGATCGGCGTGCTCGGCGAACTCGGCGACGAGCGTCCCTTCGAAGTGCTGCCGCTCAACGTCTCGCCGATCATCGCCTTTGCGGCGAAGGGCCATCCGGCGGCCACACGCTCCCCGCTTTCGTTGCAGGAACTGGCGAGCTGGCCGCTGGTCATGCGCGAGCGCGGATCGCGTACGCGGCAATTGCTGGAACAGCGGGCGGCGGAACAGAGCATTGCGCTGAGCTACGCCGTGGAGGCGGAAGGGCGCGAGGCGGTGCGCGCCATCGTGGCGGCCGGTGGCGGCATCGGCTTCGTCTCGGCGGCCGAGTTCGGCGACGACGCCCCCAGGCTGGTCCGCATCCCGCTCGACGGGCCACCGCTCAAGATGCACGAGAAGCTGATCTGCCTGCACGAGCGCCGCAACAGCAAGGTGATCCACGCCTTCTTCACGCTGGCGCGGTCAATGCGCGGGTGACGAGGCTAGGGCAGCGCCCTTCCCGTCCGCAGAGCGTGTGCCCAATCCGCTCGCCCATTCTCCTCGGCACGCCGGGCCGAGCGCTCCCAGTCGTAGACGACGAGATGATGCTCGATCGTGATCTCCGCGCCGAGCGCGACGATGGCGAAGCGGGCATGGGGCATACCGCTCTCGGAAACATGGGCCGGATCGGTATCGCGATAGGCCGGATTGCCGACGCTGCCGGGATTGAGGACCACCGCGCCCGAGCTCAACCGCGCCGCACGCGTCTGATGGCTGTGCCCGCAGAGCATCAAGGGAGCCTCCCGCCCGGCTAGGCGCCGCTCGATCGTCGGGATCGGCGACGGCACGAGATAGCCGTTCTGGACCTCCTCCATCAGATAGGTCGAGTCATCGCCGGGACAGGCATGGAAGCAGAGCGCGCCTTCCACCGAGATCTCGACCGGCAGGCCGGCGAGCCAGGCGCGGGCCTCCGGATCGAGCGCCTGCCAGGCGTAGCTGTCCGAGGTGCCGAGTTCGTCGGGCGAGGCCGCGCCCATCGCCCGGTCGTGATTGCCTCGGACATGGCTCATCCTGCGGGATCGCAGCAGGGCGACCGCCTCGGCCGGCCAGAGCGGGCCGGAGGCGCAATCGCCGAGATTGACGATGCGATCCGGCGCGAGCGCGTCGAGTTTTGCCAGCACGGCTTCGAGCGCGGGCAGGTTGCCATGGATATCGGCGATCACGCCCAGGCGCATGCCCGACATCCTAGCGCTGGCGCCATTGCTGCAGGCGGCCGAAGACCAGATGGTCGAGGCCGACATGGGCAAGCTTCACGGCGATGGCGGTGGCCATGATGACGCTCGCCATGCCCGCGGCCGAAGCCATCGCGCCCGCCTCGTCCATATGCACGATCGCGATCGAGGCGAGCTTCGTGTCGGCCCCGTAGAGGAAGATCACGGCGGAGACCGTGGTCAGGGCGTTGACGAAGACATAGACCGCGATGTCGAGGATAGCCGGCAGGCAGATCGGCGCGGTCACGCGGCGGAAGGTCGACCAGAACGGCACCTTGAGCGAGGCGGAGACCGACTCGAACTCGCCGTCGAGCTGCTTCAGGCTGGTCAGCGCCGTGATGTGCCCGACCGTGTAGAAATGCGCGACGGTGTTGATCACCAGGATCGCCAGCGTCCCATAGAGGAAGCCGAGCGGGTTCCAGCCGGCATTGTAGAAGAAGACATAGCCGAGACCGAGCACGAGGCCGGGCACCGCCATCGGCAGCATTGCCAGGAACTGGGCGAAGGCGCGCAGCCGCGGGAAGAGCTTCACCTTCTCGATCAGGTAGGCGCCGGTGAAGATCAGCGCCGTGCCGATCACCGCCGTCAGCGAAGCCAGCAGCAGCGAGTTGCGATAAGGCCCCCAGCCATCCGGCTCGACCGTCGAAAAGTCGTAATTGCCGAGCGTCAGCGACAGGTTGTAGGGCCAGTATTTGACGAAGGAGCCCCAGAAAGCGATCGCATAGGGGCCGACGATGGCAAGCGCGACCAGGCTGACGAAGCCAAGCAACCCGAGGTCGCGGCGCCGGTCGGGCTTGGGGACATAAGGCACGGCCCGGGCCGAGAGCATGGCGCTCTGGCGCCGCTGCACCACGCGATCGACGAAGAAGGCGAGCACGGCCGGCACCAGCAGGATGATGCCGACGACAGCGCCCATCGGGAAATTCTGCTGGCCGACGACCTGCCGGTAGGCGTCCGTCGCCAGCACGCTGAACTGCCCGCCGATGACCTTCGGAATGCCGAAATCGGTGATGACCAGCGTGAAGACGACGAAGGTCGCGCTGATCACGCCGTAGCGTGCGCCCGGCAATGTGATCGTATGGAAGATGCGCCAGCGCGAGGTGCCCATCGCGTCCGCCGCCTCGCGCAGACGGCCGTCGGAGAGCGCCAGCGCCGTGACGAGGATCAGCATCGCATGCGGGAAGCAGTAGAGCACCTCGGCCGCAATGATGCCGACGGGGCCATAGAGCGAGGCGCCCATCATCCAGGATTTCAGGATGCCCTGGTTGCCGAAGAGGTAGATCAGCGCGAGGCCCGACAGCAGCGAAGGCGCGAAGACCGGGACCATCGCCGCGGCGTAGAAGGCGCCCTTGGCCGGGATGCAGCTGCGACGCAAGGCATAGGCGTAAAGGAAGGCGAGCGGCACCACGATCGCCGTCGTCACGCCGGCGACCAGCAGGCTGTTCAGCAGCGAGTAGAACAGGCTCGGCGTCGTGGCATAGCTGACGAAATTGGCCAGCCCGACGAACTTCCCGTCCGTGTCCTCCAGGCTCTTGGAGAGCAACGCCCAGAGCGGCAGCGCGATGATCAGCACGAGCACGGCACAGAGCGCCAGGATGAGCGCTGCAGCGACATGCCGCTCGCTGACTCGCAAAGGCGAGATTTTCACGGCTGGTTCGGTCATCGTCAGGGGCTGTGCGAGATCGCTCATCGTCCCTCCCCGGCAAAGACGTGCAGGGCCTCCGGCGGAAAAGCGACGGCGCAGACCTGCCCCGCCGCGATGCCGAGATCGCGCATCGCGTTGGTCGAGAAATCGGCAGCGATCCGCGTCGAGCGGGAGCCGGTCGGCTCCAGATGCGCCCGGCAAAAGGAGCCGAGGAAGGCCAAGTCCCCGACCCGCGCCTCGAAGCGATTGGGCGTGTCCGCACCGATGCCGCGGGTGCGCACCTCTTCCGGCCGCATCGCCAGCCGCACCTGCGTCCCCACGGCGAAGGGGGCGGCATTGGCGACGATGAGGTCGAGTTCATCGACGCGAACCTTGCCCGGTCCGGTCACGATCGCGTCCATGAAGGTCATGTGCCCGACGAAATCGGCGACGAAGGGCGTGGCCGGGCGGCGATAGATCTCCTCCGGCGAGCCGACCTGCTCGACGGCGCCGTCCCGCATCACGACGATCCGGTCGGCCATCGCCAGCGCCTCCTCCTGGTCATGCGTCACCATGATCGTGGTCACGCCCAGCCGCTGCTGCAGCGAGCGCATCTCGTCGCGCAGGCGCACACGGACCTTGGCGTCGAGCGCCGAAAGCGGCTCGTCGAGCAGCAGCAGTTCCGGCGAGGTGGCGAGCGCCCGCGCCAGCGCCACGCGCTGCTGCTGCCCGCCCGAGAGCTGGACCGGATATTTCTTGCCCTGCTCCGGCAAGCCGACAAGGGTCAGCAGCTCGTTGACACGCTTGGCGATCTCGTCGCGGGAACGGCGCCGGTTGACCAGCCCGTAGCCGACATTGTCTGCGACAGTGAGATTGGGAAACAGCGCATAGGACTGGAAGACGATGCCGAAATCGCGCTCGGACGGGCTGGCATGCGAGACATCGCGCCCGCCCATCTGGATGGTGCCGCTGTCCTGCTGATCGAGGCCGGCGACCGCCCGCAGCAGGGTGGTCTTGCCGCAGCCGGACGGGCCGAGGAAGCAGACGAACTCGCCGCGATGGATGTCGAGGTCGATGTCGTGCAGTGCCCGGAACGCGCCGAAATTCTTGGCGAGATTGCGGACCGAAAGGAATGGGGTCGTGTTGGTGGACATCGGGCCGGCCTTCATCTGAACGGGCAGAGATCCGCCCCGCGGGCAGCGGCGGGGCTTCTCTTACGTCTTGCACAGGTCATGCC
>JAEWKP010000400.1 GCA_023393655.1 Pseudomonadota bacterium
GGGCTCCGGTCGAGCGCATCGTGGTCGGCGGTGGCTTTCGCCAGAGCCGCGGCGGCGAGCTCGCCATCGCTCGTGCCGGCATCCTCCTGCAATCGGAGGGGCATGCGATCGAGCTCGTGCCGGTCCGGCACCATCCGGACGAGGCCGGCCTGGTCGGCAGCGCCCATCTCGCGCCGAAATGGATCTTCGAGGCCTATGACAGCCTCGTCGCCGTCGATATCGGCGGATCGAACATCCGCGCAGGGATCGTCGAGCTCAGGCAGAAGAAGGCGCCCGACCTGAGCAAGGCGCGGGTCTGGAAATCCGATCTCTGGCGCCACGTCGACGAGGAGCCGGGCCGGGACGAAGCGATCGAGCGGCTGGGCGAGATGCTGCGCGAGCAGATCGGCAACGCCGAGAAGGAGGGATTGCGGGTCGCGCCCTTCATCGGTGTCGGCTGCCCTGGACTGATCCAGCCCGACGGTGCCATCGAGCGCGGCGCACAGAACCTGCCCGGCAACTGGGAGAGCAGCCGTTTCAACCTCGTCGACAGCATCCGCGACCTCGTGCCCGAGATCGGCGAGCACGAGACCGAAGTCGTGATGCACAATGATGCGGTGATCCAGGGCCTGAGCGAGATGCCGGCGATGCAGGACGTCGGGAACTGGGCCGTGCTGACGATCGGCACCGGCCTCGGCAATGCGAGCTACCACAATCGTGTCAAGGCGAAGGGCAAGGGACGCGACTGAAAGCTAGGCCGATAAACGCGCTGCTTTCGCCATCTTCAGGTCGTGTTTTGCGGCGATGAGGCGGCGGGGTCCGTTTCCCCACCCCGTTTCATCCGCAAGTTCGGAAGCCCTTCGTGCCGGTCGAATTCCGCTCTTCATCTTGCCTTGCGCGCATGGCTGTGGCGAGGGTCGAATCGGAGCCGAATCATTCGGCCGGGCAGGGCCTCACCACCATGGCAGCGCAGATGGCGCACGCATCGTTCAGGGGCCTGCAAGGCCTGCTGGCGGCTTGTCTCGTTCTTCTGGTGTTGGCGCTCTCGATGGCGAGCCCGTCCTTCGCGCAGACGCCGGCGGAGCCGGGCAGCCTTCGCGCCAGGCTGGACATCGTTCGGGCCGATCTCGCCCAGATCGAGGCGACGCTGGCCTCGCCCGATCCGAGCGATGCCGAATTGCAGCGGCAGCGTCTGCGGCTGCAACCTTCGCTCGACCAGCTTCGCCTGATCGTCGACGAGCAGACGCCGAAGGTCGACCAGGCCAAGCTCAGGCTCGACCAGCTCGGTCCCAAGCCGGAGGCGAGCGCGCCGGCAGAGAGCACCGAGATCGTCCGTGACCGCGAGGCACGCGCCAAGGCCTATGCCGACGCCGACGAGACGCTGAAGATCGCCAGGGCCTCGCTGCTCCAGGCCGAGCAATTGCAGAGCAGCATCGGCGACAAGCGCCGGGACATCTTCGCAAAGCAGCTGTTTGCCGCCGGCCCCTCCGTGGCGAACCCGGAGGTGTGGGGCAATGCCATCGCCACGGCGCCGGAAGATCTGCGCGCCTCCGGCTACATCTTCGGCGGCTGGCTGGAGGGCGTGAGCGATGCCTTTTCCGGCACGCGCGGGACCGTGGTCGCGCTCGCCCTGATGGGCGCGCTCCTGCTCTATCTGGCGCGGGCACGCTATCTCCCGCGCTTCAAGGCGCGCTTCAGCAACACGCAGGACACCGGCAACCTGCACTGCCTCTATATCGCGCTCGCCCATATCATCGCCGGCGCGGCGCCGCCGGTGCTGGCGAGCTGGCTGATCTACAAGGCCCTGAACACGACCGGGCTTTTGCCGCCCCGCATCCAGCCGGTAATCTGGGCTGTCGTCGTGGGCCTGGCCTTCTTCGCCTTCGTGCAGGCGCTGGCCGATGCGCTGTTCGCACCGTCGAGCCCGCAGCGGCGTCTCGTCAAGGTGATGGATACGACGGCGCGCAGCGTCGCCTGGATCGCCGGCTCGCTCGCGGCCGTCATGTCCGTCGGCAAGGTCTTCGAGGCCTGGCTGCAGGCGATCGCCGCCGGTCTCGCCGTTTCGATCATCGTCAAGGCGCTCTTCGCCATCCTGTTCGCGCTCGCCCTGATCGCCGGGCTCTACCGGATTCGCGACGATGACGATGTCGAGCAGGAAGCCTGCCTCGGTCCTTACGTCCCCGTGGATGGCGCGAGCCTGGGACCGGTGCGCATCCTCGGCTGGATCATCGGCTTCGGCATCATCGCGGCGGCGCTCGGCGGCTATGTCGTCTTCGCGGCTTTCCTGGCCGAGCAGGCGCTCTGGGTCGGCATCGTCGCCTGCCTGTTCCTGCTGGTCTTCCAATTCATCGATCTCGGCATTCCGGTGTTGCTCGGCGGCAAGGGCCGCTTCGCCCTGACGCTGAAGGCGGGCATGGGCCTGCGCGCCGCCACGCTCGACAAGATCTCGGTCGTCAGCGTCGGCGTGCTGAAGCTGCTGCTGATCGCGGTGACGCTGCTGCTCATCCTCGCGCCCTGGGGGCTGGAATCGAGCGACTTCCTCGTCTCGCTGCGAGCAGCCTTCTTCGTCTTCCAGGTCGGCGGCGTCACGGTCTCGCTCTCGACGATCGTCGTCGGCGCGATCGTGTTCGCGATGGGCATCGGCGCGACGCGGGCGATGCAGCGCTGGCTCGAGAACCAGTTCCTGCCGACGACGACGCTCGATCCGGGCCTGCGCAACTCGATCACCACGGCGTCCGGCTATATCGGCTATATCGCGGCGGCGGCGATCACCGTCACGGCTG
>JAEWKP010000436.1 GCA_023393655.1 Pseudomonadota bacterium
CATTTCGACTATTTCATCGTCTCTGACACCACCAATCCGGATGTCTGGGTGGCGGAGGAGCGCGCCTTCCTGGCATTGCGCGAGCGGCTCGGGCCGAATGCCCGAATCTACTACCGCCACCGGCCGAAGAACCATCACCGCAAGGCCGGCAATATCGCCGACTTCGTCACACGCTGGGGCGGGCTCTACGAGCACATGGTCGTGCTCGACGCCGACAGCCTGATGACCGGCACCTGCATCGTGCGCCTCGCCGCCGCGATGGAGAACGATCCCGATGCCGGCATCATCCAATCGCTGCCGCTGATCATCAACCGCAACACCTTCTTCGCCCGGCTGCAGCAATTCGCGGCCCGCGTCTACGGCCCGGTCATCGCCACTGGCCTCGCCATGTGGTCCGGCCGCGACGGCAATTACTGGGGTCACAACGCGATCATCCGGACCAAGGCCTTCGCCGATCATTGCGGCCTGCCGGACCTGAAGGGCAAGCCGCCGTTCGGCGGCCATGTGCTGAGCCATGACTTCGTCGAGGCGGCGCTGATCCGCCGCGCCGGCTGGTCGGTCTACATGCTGCCGGACCTGACGGGCTCCTATGAGGAAAGCCCGCCCTCGCTGATCGATATCTCGGTGCGGGACCGGCGCTGGTGCCAGGGCAATCTCCAGCATTCGCGGATCATGGGCGGCAAGGGCTTCGTCATGCCGACGCGCCAGCATTTCGCCACCGGCATCATGGGCTATCTCGCCTCTCCGCTCTGGCTGATGCAACTCGTGGTCGGCATCCTGATCGTGCTGCAGGTCAACTATGCACGGCCTGAATATTTCACGCAGGAATTCACGCTCTTCCCGGTCTGGCCGCGCTTCGACCCCGAGCGCGCCTTGCGCCTGTTTGCGATCACCATGGGAATCCTGCTGGCGCCGAAGCTGTTCGGCCTGCTGCTGACCCTGTTCAACAGCAAGCTCCGGCAGGCCGGCGGTGGCGCGATCCGCCTGATCGTCTCGGCCCTGATCGAGGTGCTGTTCTCGGCCTTCTTCGCGCCGATCATGATGCTGATCCAGTCCGGCTCGGTCTTCCAGATCCTGCTCGGGCGCGACACCGGCTGGAACCCGCAGCGGCGCGACGACGGTTCGATCCCGCTGAAGGACATCGTGCGCCGGCACCGGACCCATACCGTGCTCGGCGTCGTAACCGGGCTCTCGGCCTTCATGATCGCGACCTCGCTCTTCGCCTGGATGTCACCGACGATCGTCGGCCTCGTGCTGGCGATCCCGCTTTCATGGGCTTCGGGCCAGCTCGCCATCGGCCTCTGGCTCAAGCGCCACAAGCTGCTGCTGACGCCGGAGGAAGGCGCCCCGCCCGCGATCGCGACGCGCGCCAACGAATTGCAGGCCGAGTTCGAGAAAGCCGGCTACGACGATGCCGACGGCATCAAGGCGCTCCACGCCGATGCGGAGCTGCGCCATGCCCATGAGCTGATGCTGCCCTATGGCCAGTCGCGCCGGCGCGGCGAGATCGAGCCCGACCGCGCGGTGGCCCAGGCCAAGCTCGTCGATGCCGAGACGGTCGAAGACGCCGCGATCTGGCTGAAGCCGAAGGAGCGCATGGTGGTGCTGCACGACCGGGCGCTGATCGGGCTCCTGGCCTCGCTGCCGCCCGCCGAGGCGAAGGGCTGAGCCAACCGTTCCGGCCCAGAACCACCCTTGTCATTCCGGGGGCGCCGAAGGCGCGAACCCGGAATCCAAGACTGGCGCCGATGGACTGCCGCCCCTCACCCCTGCTCGAACGCGACCATGCAGCCGAAGGCTTCTTCGGCCGGCACGAAAAGCCGCTCGTCGCCGCGCTGGAACGACACTTCGTTCTCGGTCAGGCGCTCCGCCACGGCTTCGAGATCGGGCACCGAGACGCAGAAGCCGAGGAAGCGCGCCGGTGTCGTATCGGGTTCGACGAGATAGGCACCCTGAGCGGCTTCGGGATCGAGCACGTCGATGCGCCCTCGCGGCAGGGCGAGTACGTAATCCTCGTTGCCCTCCAGCACCTCGGCGCCGCCGCTGAAGGCCGAGAGGAAGGCGCGGTGGAAGGCCGGCTCCTCCGCCAGCATCACGACGGCCGAGAGAGCGGTGGCGCCGTTCGGGTGGTGCTGGAAGTCAGGGTTCCAGAAATTCTGCGGCTCGAATTGCTGGCAGACGAAGAAGCCGCATTCCGGAGCGCGAGAATCGGCCGCGAAGGCCAGTTCGAAGGCGACGCGGACGTCGCTGCCATCCGGGCGCCTCGCCCGGCGCTCGAAGAAGAAGGGCTCGAAATCGCCGATGCCCTGCGCCTTGAAGGCCGCGGCATCGGCCTTGGCGTCGGTGCTCTCCAGCACCATCATCGACAATCCTTCGCCCTGCCCGGCCAGCGCCTCGCGAACGAAGGCGCCGAAGGAGAAGCTGCGTTCGCCATGGGGCGGGATCGCAGCGTCGTCGGCGATCGTCACCAGCTCGAGGAAGGAGCCGGGAAACTGCACGATCCGGTTCTCGGTGCCCCAGGGATGACGATTGCGGGCGCCGACGCGGAAGCCGAGCTTCTCGTAGAAATGCCAGGCGGCGTCGAGATCGCGGACTCCGATGACGAGATGGTCGAGACCGCGGGGCGTTGAGGCTGTTGCAGGCATGGCAGGCTCCGTCGACAGGCGTATCGGAGCCTGAGGCTAGCACAGATCAGGGCGTGGTCATGTCGTGCGTTCAGGGCTCGATATAGTGCGGCAGGAAACGCGAGGTGTTCTTGGTGATCGGCGAGGCATCCTCGCGCAGGCACAGGCCGCAGGCCTGCGAGGCGACGAGCCAGGAGCCGAGCACCGCGTATTTGCCGTCCGCCGAGAACAGGTTGGTCGCGGCATCCTGCAGGACATGGCCCTCGGCGCCATAGGGGCCGTCATCGCTGTCGAGCACGCGGTCGCGCTCCATCAGCGTGACATTGGCGCCCTCGCGCGAATAGAGCGGCTTGCGGACATGCCGGGCGGAGAGCGCCGCGCAGCGCGGATCGCCCTCGAAGAAGGCCGGCAGCAGGTTGGGATGGCCGGGCTCCATCTCCCAGAGGCAGGCGAGCAGGCCCTTGTTGGATAGGATCGCCTTCCAGGGCGGCTCGACGAACTGGCAGCCCGAACGGCTAAGCGCCTTGCCGTAGCTCTCGCGGAACATCCATTCCCAGGGATAGAGCTTGAACAGCGTCTCGATCGGCTGGTTGGCGCCGTCGCAGAAGCGCCCGTCGGTGAGCAGGCCGAGTTCCTCGATATAGGTGAAGCGGGCATCGAGCCCGGCCTGCACCGCGCAATCGGCGAGATAGTCGACCGTGCCCTTGTCCTCGGGGCTGTCCTGCACGCAGGTCAGGTGCAGGCGATAGGGCGAAGGCTCGCGCAGGCCCTTGAAGGCCGCGATCAGGCGTTCATGCAAGGAGTTGAACTGGTCGGAGCCCTTGGGAATCGCGCCGCGCGCCATCGCCTGCTCCAGCCAGTCCCATTGGACGACGCTCGATTCGAACAGGGCCGTCGGCGTGTCGGCGTTGTATTCGAGGAGCTTGGCGGGCCCGCGCCCGTCATAGGCGAGATCGAGCCGGCCATAGAGGTTGCGGTCGCCGCGCTGCCAGCTTTCGCGGATATAGTCCCAGTGCTCGGCGGGAATCGCGAGCCTGGTCAGCGTTTCCTCATGGTCGAGCGCTTTCTCGATGAAGGCGAAGCAAAGCTGCTCGAGCGCGTCGGTCGGACCTTCGATGTCGCGCTCGATCTCCTCCAGCGTGAAGGCGAAGGCGGCGCTCTCGTCCCAATAGGTCTCGCCGTCGATCGTGTGGAAGGCGAAGCCGAGCCGCTCGACCTGCTCGATCCAGTCCGGGCGCGGCGGCAACGCGACGCGGCGCATCTCAGGACGAGGACCGCGAGGAGAAGGAGCGCGCGATCGAGCCGAAGCCGCCGCGCGAGGAGGTGCTGGTCGCGGTGCTGCCGCTGCGGGAGCCCGACGAGAAGGCTGCGGTGATGGCGCGTCCGCTCGTCGTCGAATAGGCGCGCGAGCGGCTGCTGCCGCCATAGTAGCCGCTGCCGCCCGACGAGCCCGAGGACGAAGAGCGCGCCTGCTGGCATTCCGGCTGCGTCGAGCCCGGCGGGCAAGTGGCAGCGGTCGGCGGCATCAGGGGCTGCGCCTGCGGCCCGCCGGAGAGGCCACGCGCCAGCATGAAGCCGGCCAGCGCCGGGATGAAGTATTGCGCGCCACCGATGCTGGCGGAGCTGCAGCCATTGGCGCCGTATTGCGTCTCGCAGGCGTTTTGGCTCTGGAATTTCGGCGCGTCCTTGAGCCGCGCGGCGGTTGCCTCGGCAAAGGCGGTCTCGCATTGCTGGGCCGTGAGCTGCCCGGCGGCCCGGCAATCGCTCAGGCTGTTGTAGACGAGGTTCTCCTGCGGGTCCTCTGATGTCATCGACCAGACGGTGGCGACGAGGAGGAGGCCGGCGGCTGCGAGCCCGATCTGCGAGGAGCGCTTCATGGCCGCCTCATGCCGTCATGCTGGCCGCGGCCAGCGTGCCCGAGATCACTGCGATCACCGCCAGCATCGCGGCCGCCGGCAACCGGTCTTCCTCGATCTTGCGCGACAATTCGGGGATCGCGACCCGCGCAACGCCGTAGGCGGCGAACTGGATGAGCATCGCCGCCACCGCCCAGAGCACGCAGTCGGCAATGCTGCTGGCCTGGGAGATCGCCTTTTCCAGCGGCACGGCGAACCCGACGAGATTGCCGCCGAAGGCGATCGCGGCCGAGAGGTTGCCCGCCCGGATCAGCGCGATTTCGTCATGCGCGGTCAGGCGCAGATAGACCGCCGCAAAGGCCGCGATCAACAGGACGCCGACGGTGAAATAGAGAAGGAACGCGGGCAGCCCCGCCATCGAGATCGTCATGCGCCCTGCCCCCGTGCCGATGCGAAGACTCTCAGTCAACGATGCCGCATAGTCAGGCTAACGCGAAAACAGCACAAGCCGTCATCTAAAAGAAGGATGCGCCGCATGACGACCCGTGAGGCCCGCTGCAGTTGCGGGCAATTGCGCATCGCCTGCACAGGCGAACCCGTGAGCGTCTCGCTCTGCCATTGCCGCGATTGCCAGCGGCGGACAGGCAGCGCCTATGGCGTCGCGGCCTTCTTCGCG
Source organism: Pseudomonadota bacterium (assembly GCA_023393655.1). Lineage (GTDB taxonomy): Bacteria > Pseudomonadota > Alphaproteobacteria > Rhizobiales > Beijerinckiaceae > Allobosea. Next base: position 5,157 of record JAEWKP010000436.1, read on the forward strand.
CGCAGCGAGGTCGCCGTGTCCGGGCGCTACAGCGATTACGAGCGGCCGGCCGATAGCGGCTACCGCGTATTGCACCATTTCTGCCCGGTCTGCGGCAGCACGGTATTCTGGGAGCCGTCGCGCAAGCCGGAGATGGTCGCGGTCGCGATCGGCGCCTTCGCCGACCCGGATTTTCCCGGGCCGGGCAAGGCGGTGTTCGAGCAGCACCGCCTGCCCTGGGCGGCGGTGCGGCTCGCAGAGCCCTGAATCAGACCAGGCGGCTCTGGGCCTTCGCCGCCTCGATGAAGCTGGCGAAGAGCGGGTGCGGCTCGAACGGGCGCGACTTCAGCTCGGGATGGTACTGCACGCCGATGAACCAGGGATGGTCGGGATATTCGACCGTCTCGGGCAGCAGGCCGTCGGGAGAGAGGCCAGCGAAGCGCAGGCCCTTCGCCTCCAGCTGCTCGCGATAGCCCATATTGACCTCGTAGCGGTGGCGATGGCGCTCGGAAATCTCGGTCGAGCCGTAGATCTCCGCGATCTTCGAGCCGGTTGCCAGGGTCGAGGCATAGGCGCCGAGCCGCATCGTGCCGCCAAGATTGCCGTTGGCCGCGCGCTGCTCCAGCTCGTTGCCGCGCATCCACTCGGTCATCAGGCCGACGACAGGCTGCTCGGTCGGGCCGAACTCGGTCGAATTGGCATCCTCGATGCCGGCGAGCGAACGCGCCGCCTCGATCACCGCCATCTGCATGCCGAAGCAGATGCCGAAATAGGGCACCTTGCGGTTGCGGGCGAAGGTCGCCGCCTTGATCTTGCCCTCGGCGCCGCGATGGCCGAAGCCGCCGGGCACGAGGATGCCGTGGACATGTTCGAGGAACGGCGCCGGATCCTCCTTCTCGAAGACCTCCGACTCGATCCAGTCGAGATTGACCTTGACGTTGTTGGCGATGCCGCCATGGGTCAGCGCCTCGATGAGGGACTTATAGGCGTCCTTCATGCCGGTGTATTTGCCGACGACGGCGATGGTGACCTCGCCCTCGGGGTTCTTCACGCGCTCGGAGATGCGCTTCCAGTTGGTGATCTCGGGCTCGGGCTTGGCATCCATGCCGAAGGCGGCGAGGACCTCGTTATCGAGCCCCTCGGCGTGGTAGGAGAGCGGCACGTCATAGATCGAGGCGACGTCGCGGGCCTCGATCACGGCAGTCTCACGGACATTGCAGAACAGCGCCAGCTTGCGGCGCTCCTCGCGCGGGATCTCGCGGTCGGTGCGGCAGAGCAGGATGTCGGGCTGGATGCCGATCGAGCGCAGCTCCGCGACCGAATGCTGCGTCGGCTTGGTCTTCAATTCGCCGGCCGTCGGGATATAGGGCAGCAGCGTCAGGTGCACGAAGATGCACTGGCCGCGCGGAAGCTGCTGGTTGGCCTGGCGGATGGCCTCGAGGAACGGCAGGCTCTCGATGTCGCCGACCGTGCCGCCGATCTCGACCAGGGTGAAGTCGTAGCCCTCGTTGCCGGTCAGGATGAATTCCTTGATGGCATTGGTGACGTGGGGCACGACCTGGATCGTCGCGCCGAGATAATCGCCGCGACGCTCCTTGGTCAGGATGTCCATGTAGATGCGGCCGGTAGTGATGTTGTCGCCCTTGTTGCAGGGCCGGCCGGTGAAGCGCTCGTAATGGCCGAGGTCGAGATCGGTCTCGGCGCCGTCGTCGGTGACGAAGACCTCACCGTGCTGATACGGGCTCATCGTGCCCGGATCGACATTGAGGTAGGGGTCGAGCTTGCGCAGGCGGACCGTGTGGCCGCGCGCCTGGAGAAGGGCTGCGAGAGCCGCCGCCGCCAGGCCTTTGCCAAGCGAGGACACCACGCCGCCGGTGATGAAAACATACCGCGTCATGGGAGGTCACCTCTATCGCCACGGGTTCGATTCGCTAAGCGCGTTCTGAGCAGCCCCGCCTTGCCCGGCGCGCTTGTCCACAAAAGAGAAGGCCGGTCGCCCGGCCTGTCTCCACACAAAAGAGAAGGGCCGGTTTCCGGGCCCTGTCGTGTCTACTGCTGCGGCGCCGCGGGCGGCGTCGGCGGCTGTGCGCCGCCCTGATTCTGGTTCTGCATCTGGCGGAGCTGGTCGAGGACGCCGCCAGCATTCGGGGCGCTCGGGCCGGCTGGCGCGCCCGGCGTGGCCGGAGCGGAGGTCGCGGGCGCGCCGTCGATGATCGAGCGCTGGACGCGGCCGCGGGTGGCCATCACAGCCAGAACGACCGAGGTCAGGAAGAACAGGCCGGCGAGGATCGCGGTCGCACGGGTCAGGGCATTGGCCTGGCCGCGGCCGGTCATGAAGCCGCCGACGCCGCCTCCCCCGCCCGAGCCCATGCCGAGGCCGCCGCCTTCGGAGCGCTGCAGCAGCACGACGCCGACGAGCGCGACGACGATGATCAGGTGGATGACGATGAGAACGTTCTGCATGGTCTCACGAAATGGGCATGGCGCGGGCCGCCGCCAAGGGCCACCCGCTCCTCCTCGAAGATCGAGGCGAATTCGGCGCGGCACATAACATGCGCCAGCCGGCAGCGCCACCCCTGCGTGCCGGCCGATTTACAGGAATGCTCAGCCGGCGCAGGCGCGGGCGATCGCCAGGAATTCCTCGGCCTTGAGGCTGGCGCCACCGACGAGGGCGCCGTCGACATTCGCGACATTCATCAGCTCGGCTGCGTTGGAAGGCTTCACCGAGCCGCCGTAGAGCAAGCGGATGCCGGAAGCCGCCTGCTTGCCGAGCAGGCGGCCGAGTTCGGCGCGGATCGCCTCATGCATCTCGGCGACATCGGCCGCGGTCGGCGTGAGACCGGTGCCGATTGCCCAGACCGGCTCATAGGCGACGACGAGCGTCGCAGGCGTCGCTCCCTCCGGCACCGAGCCGCGCAATTGCTTCTTGACGACGGCGAGCGCCTTGCCGGCTTCGCGCTCGTCCTTCGTCTCGCCGACGCAGACGATCGGTACCAACAGCGCCTTCTGCGCGGCCTCGGCCTTGGCCTTGACCGTCGCATTGGTTTCGCCATGCAGCGTGCGGCGCTCGGAATGGCCAACAATGCAGAAGCTCGCGCCGGCGTCAGTGAGCATCGCGGCGGAAACCTCGCCGGTGAAGGCGCCGGCCCCTTGCGTGCTGCAATCCTGCCCGCCGGTCGCGATGCGCGAGCCGATCAGAGCGGCGGTCGCAGCGAAGAGCAGGCTGGCGGGCGGGCAGATCGCGAGGTCGACATTCGGCTTCAGTGCCACGTCGTATCCCTTCGCCACCGCGGCCGTGATGGCGAGGTCGGCCTTGAGCCCGTTCATCTT
>JAEWKP010000039.1 GCA_023393655.1 Pseudomonadota bacterium
ACAACGACCGGAACCGTGCATTCGCGCAAAGGCGCCCGGCGCTGGCGGCAGGTCTCGACACCCTCCCGATCAGGCTCTCGGCCAGTCGCCGAGCACAGCCTGCACCAGCGCAAGCGCGGCCACCGCAGCCGTGTCCGCCCTCAGGATACGCGGGCCGAGCGAGATCGGCAGCGTGTTGGGCCGCGCCCGGATCAATTGCCGCTCGGCCTCGTCGAAGCCGCCTTCGGGGCCGATCAGGACGGCAAGCGGCGCGGGTCCATGCGCCGCCAGCGCCGCAACCGGGCTCGCCTGCGCCATGCCCTCGTCGCAGAAGACCAGCAATCGCTCCGGCGCCAGGCTCGCGAGCGCCGCGTCGAGCGGGCGCTCCGGCTCGATCCCGGGCAGGCTCAGGATGCCGCATTGCTCGGCCGCCTCGACGGCGTTGGCGCGCAGGCGATCGAGATTGAGCCGCGAAACCTGGGTGCGGCGGGTCAGGACGGGCTGGAGCAGGCCCGCCCCCATCTCGACCGCCTTCTGCGCCATGTAATCCAGGCGCGCATGCTTCAGCGGCGCGAACAGATAATGCAGGTCGGCGGCGGGTGGCTGAGGCCTCGTCTGCTTGATCAGTTCGAGGCTCGCCTGCTTGCGCCCTTCCGGCACGAGGCGCGCCAGCCATTCGCCATCACGCCCATTGAAGACGAGAACCGTACCATCGACCCGCAATCGCAGGACGTTGAGAAGATAGTTCGCCTGCTCGCGATCGAGCGGCAGAACCGCCGCCGGAGCAAAGGCGTTGTCGATGAAAAGCCGGTGCCGGGCGAAATCGGGAACGGGCATGGGCGCGGGCGGCTCCGGGAAACGATGGATTTATCGAGAGCGACGTGAAAAACGCCACAATCAGCTTGTAGCAGGCAGCGCTTCCCACAAGACCACCATAGACTCGCAAGAGTCGTTGGCGTTAACAGCGCCTGCTGTTAAGGACGTATTTAACGATCGGCCGAGCGGGCCGGCAATCCGGAGTAAGGACACCATGCGGCGTTGGATGGCTTCAGGCGTTATCGCGGTGCTCGGCCTCGCCGTAGCTCCGTTGCTGTCGGCTGCTCCCGCAAGCGCGCAGGTCTCCGGCTGCGAACAGATCCAGAAGCTGCTCGGCGAGCGCCAGTCGATCGTCGCCAAGCTCACGGCCTCCCAGAAGGCCAAGAAGAAGATGACGCCGCAGGAAGCCTGCAGCGCCTTCGGTCGCCTCGCCAACAGTGGCGACGCCGCGATCAAGTTCGCCACGGCCAACCAGGACTGGTGCCAGATTCCGGCATCCTTCATCGAAGGCATGCAGGCCGACAACAAAAAGGTTTCCGGCTTCCGCGCTCAGGCCTGCAACGCCGTGAAGCAGCAGGCCGCCATGCAGCGCCGCGCCCGGCAGCAGGCGCAGAGCGCCAACCCCTTCGGCGGCGCCGATTCCATCACCAGCGGCGCCGGCGGCGGGATGCGCGTGCCGCAGGGCGCGCTCTGACCGGCGCTCCGGCGCAATGCCCGACCCGGCTCCCCTCGGAACCATGCCCGGGCGAGACCAGCGCCTGCCCGACGCGCCCCTGCCCGATGCGCTGACCGGACATTGGGTCGACACGCGGGCGCCCCTTGCCACCCGACCGTTCCTCAAGCTCGCCCGCATCGAGCGGCCGATCGGATGGTGGCTGCTGCTGATGCCCTGCTGGTGGGCGGCCGGGCTCGCCGCCATCGCTGCCGGCCAGCCCTATCCCAATCCCTGGCATTGCCTGCTCTTCTTCGTCGGCGCCGTCCTGATGCGCGGGGCAGGCTGTACCTTCAACGACATCATCGACCGCAAGCTCGACGCCGAGGTGGCGCGCACCCGCGGGCGCCCGCTTCCGTCCGGCCAGGTGACGGCGAAGGCCGCCGCGTTGTTCATGGTGGCTCAGGCGCTCCTTGGCTTCATCGTGCTGCTGCAGTTCAACCGCTTCACGATCATCCTCGGCATCGCTTCGCTCGTGATCGTCGCGATCTATCCGTTCATGAAGCGGATCACGAACATGCCGCAGTTCGTGCTGGGCCTCGCCTTTTCATGGGGTGGGCTGATGGGCTGGAGCGCTGTCTTCGGCCGGCTCGATCCGCCGGCCTACCTGATCTATGCGGCCTCGATCGCCTGGACCGTCGGCTACGACCCGATCTACGCCATGCAAGATCTCGAGGATGACGTCATCGCCGGCATCCGGTCGAGCGCCCGCTATTTCGGCGACCACACGCGCGAGGCGGTGGCTCTGTGCTTCGCACTGGCGGCGCTGCTGACGGGCATCGCGATCTGGCTGGTCGGCGGCGGCCCAGTCGCCTGGCTCGGCTTCGCTGCTTTCGCCAGCCATCTCGGCCGGCAGGTGACGCGGATCAACGGTGCGAGCGCGCCCGAAGCCCTCAGGATATTCCGGTCGAACCAGGATGCCGGCCTGCTTCTGGCGGCCGGTCTCGCCCTCGATGCCGCGAGCCGAGGCTGGTTCTGAAGGTCAGTCGGTCATCCGGTCGCCGTTGACGATCACCGGCAATTCAGCGAGGCGCCCCGTCTTGCGGCGCGTGAGGAAACGCGGACGGCGACCGTTGAGCAGGCCATGACGGCGGCGGATGCGCACCGCTCCCAGCGCCACGCGGCCGAGCTGCGGATAAGGCTCGCTCACCACGCCATCGGCGGCTTCGAGCAGCAGCGGCAAGCCGCTGGTCCGGCCGAAATCACGCCAGAGCGCGACCGCATCCTCCTGATCAACTGAAGCGACCACGATGGAACGGCCGTCGCCGGCGGTCAGGGCCAGTTCGAAACGCTCGTCGTCACCGGCCGGATTGGCCAGGCGCAGCGCGACCCCGCGCCAGTTGGCGCCGCCGCGCAGGATCCGCACGGAACCGATGCGCTCGATCGCCGGAGCGACCGGGCGGGCCGGCATCGGGTTGCGGGAAACGATGGCTGTGGTGGTCGGACCGCCGGAGAAAACGGGCACAAGACCGCTCTCTCCGGCGGCCGGCGTGACGCTGGCCATCGGTTATAACGCCTCTCTCTAATCCCTGCTGCAACGGAGCCCTCTGTCGATGCCGGGGCTCTCGTGCTTGCCCTGCGAGGATGGCCGCCAGCCGTGTCCGAGCGCTTAAAGGGTTGGGTTAAAGGAAGGTGTTTTCGCCCTGATCCGGCCCCAAACCGGGGGTTTCCTGCCGGATGCTTGACGGAATCTTTCGATCCGTGGCCGCATTTTCGGCTTGAAACAGCGACTATCGCGGTCGATAGGAATGCCATGAACGCAACCACGCTACCGATCGCGGCCGAGCTGCTGAAGGCCGTCGGCGAAAGTTGCCTGGAAGCCGGTACGATCGCCCTCGATCTGTTCCGGCCCGGCGCGACAACCGCAGCGCGGACCTGGGCGAAAAGCGGCGGCTCGCCCGTCACCGAAGCCGATATCGGCGTCGACACTTTCCTGCGCATCCGGCTTTCGGAATTGCTGCCGGAAGCGGCCTGGCTCTCCGAGGAGACGGTCGACGACGCGCAGCGGCTCTCGCACCGCTATGTCTGGGTCGTCGATCCGATCGACGGCACGCGCGCCTTCATGCAGGGCTCGCCGGACTGGGCCGTCTGCGTCGCGCTGCTCGACCAGGGTGCGCCGATCCTCGGCATCGTCCATGCGCCGGCCTGCCAGGCGACCTATCGTGCGCTCGCCGGCGGCGGCGCGACGCTCAACGGCGAAACCATTCACGCCTCATCCGCGCAAAGCCTGACCGGCGCGCGCATCGCCGGCCCCAAGCCGATGCTCGATGCGCTTGCCCAGTTCGAAAGCTTCGAGGCCGTTGCCCGGATTCCATCGCTGGCGCTGCGCCTGACGCGCATTGCCGATGGCACGATCGATGCCGGGCTGATCTCGCCCGATGCCCGCGATTGGGATCTGGCGGCGGCCGATCTCGTGCTGAGCGAGGCCGGCGGGCGGCTGGCCGATGGCGAGGCCGGGCCCGTCATCTACAACCGCGAAGTCCCCGTTCATGGCATGCTCGTTGCGAGCAACGGCAAGCTCGCCTCGCCCCTGCAGGCCGCGATCGAGCACCTGCGCGACGGACGGACGCAGCCGGCCTGACGTTTTTTTTCAACGCTGCCCGCGCCGTCCGCTCGCATGGACGACCGGGATGGCTTATGGGGGCGCCAAGCAGCCCTCGCAGGAGAGTTCGATGAGCGCGGAACCGGAACAGAAGCAACTCCTTCACCTCGTCCTCGGCGGCGAGCTCGCCTCACTCGAAGGCATCACCTTCAAGGACCTGGCGAAGCTCGACATCGTCGGCGTCTTTCCGAATTATGCCAGCGCCCACACGGCCTGGAAGGCCAAGGCGCAACAGACCGTCGACCAGGCGCAGACGCGCTATTTCATCGTCCATCTCCATCGGCTGCTCGACCCCGAGACTGCCAAGAGCTGAGCCGGGACAGGATCTGAGCGACAGGACCTGACGACAGAACCTATGGGTTTTTCGATCCTCAAGACGCGCGTGGCGCAGGAAACGCTCGGCCGGCTGCTGGCCGGCTACCTGCGCCTCGTCCAGCGCACCAACCGGATCGTCTTCGAGCCTGCCGATATCTACGACCATGTCCGGCCGGACCTGCCTCTCATCTTCGCGATGTGGCACGGCCAGCACCTCATGATCCCCTTCGCCCGGCCGGATTGGATGCCGGCCTGCTCGCTGGTCTCGCGCCATGGCGACGGCGGCTTCAATGCGGTCGCGCTGCGCGAGCTCGGCATCGGCGCGATCCGCGGTTCCGGCGCACTCGGCAAGAAGATCCGCGAGAAGGGCGGCGCCGCCGCCTTCCTCGCCATGGTCAGGCGCCTCGCAGCCGGCGACACCATGGTGCTGACGGCCGATGTGCCCAAGCGCGCCCGCATCGTCGGCCCCGGTATCATCGCCTTGGCCCGCGCCTCCGGCCGGCCGATCCGGGCCGTCGCCGTGGTGACCAGCCGGCGCATCGACTTCAACAGCTGGGACCGCGCCTCGATCGGCCTGCCCTTCGGGCGCTGCGCCATCGTCGTCGGCGAACCGATCCTGGTCGCGCGCGATGCCGACGAAGCGACGCAGGAAGCCGCCCGCCTCGCCGTCCAGGCCAGCCTCGACGATGTCCATGCCCGCGGCTATGCGATCGTCGGCAGCCGTGATCCGGGCGCCGGCCTGCGCGAAAAGCAGCAGCCTGCCGGGGCAGCTGCATGAGCGGCAAGGGCGCGATCCTCAGGACCTATCGCTACGCGACGGCGCTGCTGGAGCCGGCGGCGGCGGGGCTCCTGCTCTGGCGCCGGCGCCGCGGCAAGGAAGACCCTGCACGGCACGCGGAACGGCGCGGCCACGCGAGCGTCAAGCGGCCGAACAAGCCACTGGTCTGGCTGCATGGCGCGAGCGTGGGCGAGACCGTAACCCTGCTGCCCCTGATTGCCAGATTGCAGAAGCGCGGCTTCGCCGTTCTGGTGACCTCGGGCACCGTCACCTCGGCCAAGCTGATGGCGGCGCGGCTGCCGGGCGGCGTGATCCATCAATACATCCCGCTCGACGTGCCCCGCTACATGCGCCGCTTCATGGACCACTGGCGCCCGGATCTCTGCCTGATCTGCGAATCCGAGATCTGGCCCAACCTGCTGATCGAGGCGCAGCGCCGCGCCATGCCCGTGGTGATGGTCAATGGCCGGATGTCGGAGCGCTCCTTCGCCCGCTGGTACAAGATGCCGAAGACCTCGCGCTTCCTGCTCTCCTGCTTCGAGGCCTGCCTGGCGCAGTCGCAGGGCGATGCCGAGCGGCTGGCCCAGCTCGGCGCGCCGCGCGTCAGCGTCGCCGGCAACCTGAA
>JAEWKP010000269.1 GCA_023393655.1 Pseudomonadota bacterium
CCTATGTCCAGGCCGGCCAGAATGTCACCTTCGGCGCCACCGGGCAGATGGTTTCCCCGGCCAGCGGCGACATCACGCTGCCGACCATGACGATCAACGGAACCACGATCACCGGCATCAACCTCACGACCGGCGGCAATGGCGTGACCCAGAACGGCGATGTCAGCGGCCAGATCGACGCGCGCAGCATCCGCCAGGACGGCTACACCGCCGGCACGCTCGACCGCGTCTCGGTCTCGGCCGAGGGCGCGGTGATCGGTACCTTCAGCAATGGCCAGGTCGTGGCGCTGGCGCAGGTCTCGGTCGCCCGCTTCAATGCCGACAACTCGCTGAAGCGGCTCGATGGCGGCGCCTTCGAGGAGACGATCGAATCCGGCCCGCCGATCATCGGGCTGGGCACCTCGCAGATGGTTGGCGGCAGCGTCGAGCAGTCGAACACCGATATCGCCGACGAATTCTCCAAGATGATCGTCACCCAGCAGGCCTATTCGGCCAATACCAAGGTCATCACCACAGCCCAGGAGATGCTGACCGCGGTGTTCAACATCATCCGCTGAACGGCGCATCTGCCTAAGCTGCGGCCCAGGAGGGCCGCATCTCGCAACAGGAGTTGACGATGGGCCTGAGCACTTCCCTGAACACCGCGATCGGCGGCTTAAACGCCGCGCAGGCCGGCATCGGCATCGTTTCGCAGAACGTCGCCAATGCGGGAACGACGGGCTATGTCCGCCGGACCGTCTCGACCGCCGACAGCCTGAGCGGGCTGACGGTCGGCGTGCAGAGCACGCAGGTCCAGCGTCTCCTCGACAAGATCGTCCAGCATCAGCTCTGGCAGGAGGCTTCGGGGGCGGCCTATACGTCGACCCGCGCAAGCTCGCTGTCCAATCTCGACAAGCTCTATGGCGCGCCGGGCAGCGCCACGGCGCTGGATACGATCTTCAACAAATTCACCAGCGCGCTGCAATCGCTCCAGAACGATCCGTCGTCCTACAGCCTGCGCGCGCAGGTGCTCGACAATGCGACGGATCTGGCACGCCAGCTCAACACGCTCTCCAACGGCGTGCAGTCCCTGCGCAGCCAGGCCGAGAGCGGCATCGCCACGGCCGTCACCAAGGTCAACGACCTGCTCGGCGCGCTGTCCAAGGTCAATACACGTATTGTCGGCAGCCCGAATGACAGCGCCACCGCCGCCCTGAAGGACCAGCGCGACCTAATCCTGTCCGAGCTGTCGCAATACGTCGACATCAAGACGACGGAGGACGCGCGCGGCTCGGTCAGCGTCGTGACCGGCTCGGGCACCCAGCTCTTCGACGGTACGGCGGCCGTCACCTTCAAGTTCGACGAGCATCCCGGCCTGGGGCCGGACGACCAGTGGGATGTCGACCCGGCCAGGCGCGGCGTCGGCACGATCAAGATCATCGATGCCTCAGGCAACGCCTCGGACGCCATCGCCAACCGGATCTTCCGCTCCGGCGAGATCGCGGCCAATATCGAATTGCGCGACAAGACGCTGGTCCAGGCCCAGGCGCAGCTCGACGAGATCGCCGCGCAGATGTCGAAGGCGCTTTCGGAGAATTCCCTCCAGAGCGTGGCCTACCCGCCGTCGCCGGCGGCGCAGACCGGCCTCGATCTCGATCTCGGCTTCGATGCCACAAAGCAGCGCCTCAACACGCTGACCTTCGACTACACGCCGACTCCCCCGGGCCCGACGCAGCACTTCACCTTCGTCAATGCGCCTGCGGGAACGACCTTGCCGATCGGCAGTGACCCGAACAACCGGGTGATCGCGATCGATTTTTCGGCCGGTCCGGCTTCGGTCGCCGCACAGATCCAGAATGCGCTCGACACGAATGGCGCCACGGGCTTCACGGTTGCCAATCCCAGTGGTTCGCTGTTGCGGATCACCGAGCCGGGAGGCCGCGTTGCCGGGCTCGGCGCCAAGACCGGTGTGCTCGCCGCCGATTCCGCGACGTCCGGGATGCCCCTCTTCGTCGATGCGGACAACAAGCCCTTCGTCGGTTCCTATGACGAGGCCACGCGCAAGGTCGGCCTGGCGGGCCGGATCGCGGTCAATGCCGATGTCATCCGGAACAGCGCGCTGCTGGTCGGCCCGGCCGGCACGGCGGCCGGCGATGCGACGCGGCCCATGGCGCTGCTCGAGAGCCTGACGAGCAGCGTCCGCAGTTTCGACAACAGCTCCTCGCCGGACGGGGCGGCGGCATCCTATTCCGGCACGATCACCAATTTCGTCCAGCGCGTGGTGTCCTCGCAGGGGCAGGCGGTCGAGGCTGCCAAGCGCCTCGACGAGGGCCAGCAGGTCGCGCTCGCCTCGATCCAGAGCCGTTTCCAGGCGACATCCCAGGTCAATGTCGACCAGGAGATGTCGATGCTGATCGAACTCCAGACCGCCTATGCCGCCAATGCCCGCATCATCTCCACGATGAAGGAGATGATGGACGTGCTGATGAGAGTGTGAGGCCGCGATGACCATTACCTCTTACGGAACCGGCGCCTATCGCGCGGCCAAGCCCAACGAGTACGTCTCGACCCGGGCCCAGTTCGACGATCTTCAGCGCCAGCTCGACACCAAGCAGCGCAGCACGAGCTATGGCGACCTCGGCATCGACCGGCGCGTCAGCCTCGACCTCAACGCCAAGGTTTCGCAGCTCGATTCCTGGCTCAGCGGTATCGAGCTGACCAATGTGAACCTCAAGCTCTCGTCGCAGAGCGTCGAGAACTTCGCCCAGCTCGCCAACGAGACACGCACCGATACCCGTTCCAACAGCTATGTGCCGAGCGCCAGCGGCCGCTCTGCGCCGCAGGTGCTGGCCGAGGAGAAGTTCAAGCAGGCGCTCGACCTGCTGAACACCGCGGTCAACGGGCGCTATCTCTTCTCGGGCAAGACCTCCGATCCCGAGCCGACGGCGGGCTTCGACGAGATCATGAACGGAGACGGCGCCGGCAAGGCCGGGCTCAGGCAATTGATCGACGAGCGAAAGCAGGCCGATCTCGGCTCCGGCCTCGGACGGCTGACGACCGGAATCACCGGCACGACGAGCGTCACGGTCGCCGACGAGAACCATGTCTACGGCTTCAAGCTGGCCGGCGTCACGTCGAGCTCCCCGGCCCTTGCCGTGACCTATAATGCGGGTACGCCGGCGAACCTGGCCGTCGACGTGACGACGCAGCCTCAGCCGGGCGACAAGGTGACCCTCAAGCTGACCCTGCCCGATGGAACGCAGGAAGAGGTGACCCTGACCGCCCGGGCCGCCGGGACCGATGGCTCGGCCGCCGACAGCTTCCAGATCGGCGCGACGCCGGCCGATACCGCGGCGGCGCTGAAGGCCTCGATCGACGCTGCCCTCGGCAGGGAAGCGAAGACGACGCTCCCCGCCGCATCCGCGCAGGTGGCGGCCGAGGATTTCTTCGCTGGCAGCCCAAGCAATCCGCCGAAGCGGGTGCCGGGCCCGAATTTCGCGACGGCGACCGCACCGCCGAGCAATGCCGGCACGGCCGCGACGACGGTGACCTGGTATCGCGGCGATGACGGCAGCGACCCTGCTCGCAATACAGCAACGGTCCAGATCGACCAGGGCCAGGTCGTGGGAACAGGCGCGCGGGCCAACGAGCAGGCCTTCCGCGTCGGCCTCGCCCAGTTCGCGATCATGGCGACCGAGACCTTTCCGGCCAGCGATGCGAATGCGCAGGCAGGTTACGAGGCGATGGCGTCGCGGGTCGGCGACAAGCTCGGCTTCGGCGGCGCCGTCCAGAAGCCGACGGAGATCATCACCGAGTTCGGCTCGGCCCAGACCGCGCTCGCCAGCGCCAAGGAGCGCCACCAGAGCACCAAGAACTACCTGATCTCGACACTCTCCGGCGTCGAGAACGTGACGACGGAGGAGGTCGCGACGCAGATCCTGTCGCTGCAGACGCAGTTGCAGGCGAGCTATCAGGTCACCTCGATGCTGTCGAAGCTGTCCCTGACCAATTACCTCTGAACGCAGAGAAAAATCCGCAAACAGAAACGCCGCCCATCGGGCGGCGTTTCTGTTTTCAGGCCTTCCGCGGAAAGCTATCAGCGGCCGCGTAAACCCGCGGCGATTTCCCGGTTGATGCTGATCAGCGCACCCAGGCCCTGCGGCTGCGGATCGGCCGAGATCTTGAACGTCTGATTGAAGATGAAATTGGCCAGACCGAGGATGTTGGTCTTGATGCCGACCGGCAGAGGGTTGTCCTCGGCGATCATGGCGGAGACCAGCAGGGTCCAGAGGCGCCGGTTGTAGGTGAGGGCTTCGTCGATATCCCGTCCGCGCGTCTCCCAGTCATCGGCGACGGCCTGAAGCCGGGTCGCGGCCTTGATCAGCAGGGAGGCTTCAAGTTCGCGGGGCGAAACGACGGATTGGGCAGTCTTGGCCGCAGCGGCGTAGGCGTTAAACCCGTTTTGCATTCTCGATCAATTCCGCTTCATAGGCGATCAGCTTTCTGGCCGCCTTCAGAGCCTTGTACAGGTCGTCGCTTAAGATGCGGTTATTGATCTCATGAACATGCGGCAGAGCGCTGGGCGCCGCATTGATGAAATCGCGTACGAGCTGGAAATAGGTCTCATGCTCGTGCGTCGGGTCCTGCGCCAGGTACATCAGCTGGATGGCGAGGTAGATCTTCTTGGCCGGGGTGTCGGCGCTGGCTGCGGTGAGAATGTCCTTCTCGCGCAGGATGGGCGCATCGCCCTCGATGAAGAAGCGCGTGCGCTGCTCGTCGTTGCGGATCACCACCTGGCCGATGATGATGCGCTCCTTGGGCTTGAGCTCGACCTTGAGGGCCATGTCTTGTCCTTGCCTTCTGGCGGAGGGGAGGGCGGTGCCGTCTTCGGCGTCAGCCGAAGAGCCGGAGCACGCCCTGGTCGGCCTGCGAGGCCAGCGACAGCGCCGTCTGCGAGAGCTGCTGGCGGGTGTTGAGCGCGAGCAGCTTGGCGCCTTCCTCGTTGGAATCGGCGAGAACGAGGTTGTCGGCGCCGATGGTCAAGGTGTTGATCATGTTCTTGGTGAAGTCCTGACGGGTCTGGATCACCGAGAGCTGCGAGCCGAGCGACGAGGCCGACGAGCGCAGCGAGGTCAGCGCGTTGGTCAAGGCGTCGGAGGCATTGGCCAGGGCGTTGTCGTTCTGGAAATCGATGTCGCCGACGGCGGAGCCCGCCTGGGCGATGCCGAGATTGGTTGCGCTGATCTCTTCGCCCTGGATGTCCAGCTTATTCTGGGCCGCACCGGTCTTCTCGTTGAAGACGACGGAGAGTGCATCGCCGGCGAGCAGGTTGATGCCGTTGAAGCCGGCGTCCTTGGCGAGCTCGTTGATCTGGCTGCGCAATTCGTTGAACTGGTCCACGAGGTTGGCGCGGATATCCGAATTGCCCGCGGCGACGACAGCGGCGGCGTCGCTGCCGGCAGCGCCGGTCACGGCGTCGGCGCCGGCGATCGTCAGTGCGTCCGAACCCGTCCCCTTGATCGTCAGTTCGCCGGAATTGTTGACCGTCGCGGTGGCGATGCCGGAATCATTGATCTTGTTGACGACGTCGCGGATCGTCTCGGTCGCGCCGACCGTCACGGTATACTCGGTGTTCCCGGCCGTGATCACGATGCTGCCCGCGGCAGCGACGGTGGTCGCGAGAGCCGCGGCCTTGGTCGCGGCGATGGCGGCACCCGTGGTGCTCGGGCGGTTCTGGGCAGCGTCGGCCTGGGCCTGCTTGATCGTCGACTGGGCCGACTGCACCAGCTTGACGATCGCGTCGATGCCCTTCGATGCCGTCTGAATCGTCTGGATGCCGTTGGAAATGCCGTCGAGCAAGCCCCCGAGCTGGTTGGAGCGGTCGTTCAGGCCGGCTGCGGTGAAGAAGTTGATCGGGTTGTCGATCGCCGAATTGACGCGTCGCCCGGTCGCCAGACGGTTCTGGATCGCGCCCTGTTCGGCGGTGGTCTGCTGGAGCGTCAGCAGGTTGTTGCGCACGCCGCTGGTGAGAATCGTATTGGCCATCTCTCGGTCCCCTGAAAGCGCGGCGCTACGCCTGCCCGGATTGCTTTGGACCGATCATCATTTGTTAAGGCTAATAAACCGTTAATCGCGTCGA
>JAEWKP010000233.1 GCA_023393655.1 Pseudomonadota bacterium
CTGCCCGGCGGCGCCGAAGGACTGCATCGTGCGGATGGCGCCGACCGCCTCGGCCGCGAAGGCGGAGGCATCGGCAAGCCGGTCCTGCGCCGCCCGCGCGCGCCGCCTGACCGAGCGGCCGGACAGGACCAGCGGGATCACGATCAGCGGGATGACGCCGATGACGATGGCGGAGAGCCGCAGGCTCGTCGCCACCATCATCGCCAGCGCGCCGAGCGTCATGATGGCGTTGCGCAGCGCGATCGAGGCCGTCGAGGCGAAGGTCGACTTGATCTGCGTGGTATCGGCGGTGAGCCGCGAGACGAGGTCGCCCGCCCGGCTCGAATCGAAGAAGGCCGGTTCCAGTCGCGTCAGGTGGCGGAAGACGTCGGCGCGCAGCGACGCGACGATGCGCTCGCCCACCGTCATCACCAGGTAGAAGCGTGCCGAGCTCGCCAGCGCCAGCACGCCGACCACGCCGATCAGCAGGATGAAATAGCTGTTGGCGAGCTGCTGCTCGCCCCCGGTGAAACCGACATCGATGACGCGACGCACCGCCAGCGGCAGCGCCAGCGTCGCCAGCGAGGCGACGACCAGCGCGACGAGCGCGAGCAGGATCCGGCGCTTCTGCGCCCGCGCATAGGGCCAGAAGGTCGCAAGCGAGCGGAAATCCGGCCGGGCCTTCCTGTCGTTCTTCTCAGCTTCGGCCACGCACCAGGCCTCCTGCATCTCGCGTACGCGTTGCACGCACACTTTTGACCAATATAAAACGCGCCCCGGTGAAGCCGATCATGACGAGCTTGGCAAACGACGCAACGCCGCAGGGCCGCTCCCCGGGAGTGCGTCGCGCTTGCGCTGGAGCGCCGGCTGCGATATGTGCACCCAAATTCACGACAGGCTCATCCGAATTCTTTCGACGGGCCGGGCAGGCTCGCCTGCTTGTCGATGCGCCCGTTTTTGTAAGCTTTCTGAGGATTTCGTCATGGCCAAGGCTGGCATCCATCCCGACTATCACGCCATCAAGGTCGTCATGACCGATGGCACCGAATATGCCACCCGCTCGACCTACGGCAAGGAAGGGGACACCCTCAACCTTGACATCGACCCCACGACCCACCCGGCCTGGACCGGCGGCACCCAGCATATGCTGGACCGCGGCGGCCGCGTCTCGCGCTTCAACTCGCGCTTCGCCGGCCTGGGCGCGATCGGCAAGAAGTGATGCTGCGGCGCTGCGGCGCCGCCGTCCTTGACCTGAGACAAGAAAACCCGGCCTCGCGGCCGGGTTTTTCGCTTTGGGGCTCAACGCGCCCTCTCCTTAATGCGTCCTCCACAATCCCCGTCGTCATTCCGGACAAGCTGCGAAAGCGGCGCCGATCCGGCATCCATCGGAGGGCGGCGCGCTCTACGATGGATCCCGGGTCAAGCCCGGGATGACGGCGCGGTTTTGCAGAAAGCTACCGCCCGAAGCCGAGCCGCGCTTCCAGGCTGGCGAGCTGGTTCAGAACGGGATTCACGCTCTCACGAATGACAGGTGCGCCCGACATCTGGCCTTCGAGATGGCGGATGCGCTCCTGCAAGCGGAAGGAATGCGCCATCAGGTCGCGCAGCCGCTCGGGCAATTGCGCCACGATATGCGCGGCCGGCGCCGGCATCGGATCGCCCATTTTGACCTTGTTATGCTCGGTGCGGGCCTGCTCGGCCGTCAGCTCGCCTTCCGCCACCGCCCGCTGCACCAGCAGCCAGGAGGCGATCTGCATCAGGCGCGTCGTCAGGCGCATGCTCTCGGTGGCATAGGTCAGCGAGGCTTCGCGCGGCAGGGCGGCGGCATCCTTGCGCCCGTCACCGTCGAGATAGCCAGCCGTCTGCTCGACCAGTCCCATTCCCTCGCGAAACAGCAGCATGAAGGCATCGGAGCGCACGAAGCCCCGTGCGAAGGAAATCGCGCCCTCTTCCGTCTGCGGATCGAGCAACTGGGCGTCGTTCATGCGGTGTCTCCCATCGGCACAAGCCCGTGCGCCTCTGGAACGCGTCACGGATCAGGATACCGATGTCGCAAGGATAGCGCCGATCCCGTTTGCCGGCGCCGGTAAGGTGTCGTTAACCTTAACGAGGCTAAACCCCTGTGGCGACAACAAGGCGGGCGGCTCCACAGGAGCATCCCAGATCCGCCGGGTCCGGGGAACGCGCAGGCAAAAAAAGAGCCGCCAAGGGCGGCTCGAAGGTCAACAGGGAGGCGTCAAACAGAGTGGGCAGGAGCCACTCGACATCCAGACAAACTGGATGATCCGATTCATACTTTGGAATCATTAACGCCCTGTTAACGGGCGTTTCTTTTTGACGCTTTTTCAGGCGGGCTTGCGGAAGAACGCGTCCGCGGCGGAGCGCGAGGCGTCCTTGCGGGATCGGGCCTCGATCAGGCGCTCGATCTCGGCTCTGAGCGCGGCGACCCGCTCGTCGATCTCGCCAAGCGACAGCGTCGAC
The DNA here is from genome assembly GCA_023393655.1 of Pseudomonadota bacterium. Classification (GTDB taxonomy): domain Bacteria; phylum Pseudomonadota; class Alphaproteobacteria; order Rhizobiales; family Beijerinckiaceae; genus Allobosea. Next base: position 2,461 of record JAEWKP010000233.1, read on the forward strand.
AGATCCTGCCCGATCTCGTGCACGCTCTTCGGCTTGGGGCGGTCATCCTCCGGGAATATCGACATGGCGGCCTCGCATCTGCTCAAACTGCGCGGGGCAAGCTAACCAACTCCCCGCCGCAGTCACGCTGCGACGCACCATTCCGAAAGGCCTCCGCCCATGACCACTCCCCTTCCCGAGACGATGACGGCGATCGGCATGGCGGCTCCGGGCGGCCCCGAGGTCCTGCGGCCGGAAACCCGCCCGGTCCCGAAGCCCGGTCCGGGCCAGATCCTCGTCGCCATCGCCGCCGCCGGCGTGAACCGCCCCGACGTCCTGCAGAGACAGGGCGGCTACAACCCGCCGCCCGGCGCCTCCGACATCCCCGGCCTCGAGTTCGCCGGCACGGTGGTCGCGCAAGGCGAAGGCGCCAATCGCTTTGCCGTAGGCTCGACCGTCTGCGCCCTCGTGGCGGGCGGCGGCTATGCCGAATATGCCGTGGTCGACGAGAGCAACGCCCTGCCCGCTCCCAAGGGCCTGACGCTGACCGAGGCCGGCGCGATCCCCGAGACCTTCTTCACCGTCTGGACCAATGTCTTCCAGCGCGGCCGCCTGCAGGCGGGCGAGAGCTTCCTCGTCCATGGCGGCTCGTCCGGCATCGGCACGACGGCGATCCAGCTCGCCAAGGCTTTTGGCGCGACGGTCTTGGCAACCGCCGGATCCGACGACAAATGCGCGGCCTGTCTTGAGCTCGGCGCCGACCACGCCATCAACTACCGGACTGAGGATTTCGTCGCAGCGGCGAAGGCGGCGACGGGCGGACGCGGCACCGACCTGATCCTCGACATGGTCGGCGGCGACTATATCGATCGCAACTACGAGCTCGCGGCCGATCAGGGGCGCATCGTCCAGATCGCCTTCCTCAACGGGCCGAAGGCGACGGTCAATTTCAGCCGTCTGATGCTGAAGCGGCTGAGCCATACCGGCTCGACGCTGCGGCCGCGCACCGTGCCCGAGAAAGCGGCCATCGCTGCCGAACTGCACGCGAAGGTCTGGCCCCTGCTCGAGGCCGGGCGCTGCAAGCCGCTGGTCCACGCCACCTTCCCGCTGGGGCAGGCGGCCGAGGCCCATCGCCTGATGGAATCCAGCGCCCATATCGGCAAGATCGTGCTGACGGTGTGAGCGCTGCTTTTCATGGACACTTGCCCCGCCCTCGCCTATAAGGCGCGCCATCCTGCTCATCGTCGATGATTTGGATGGCCGGCCGGGGAGGCCGTTCGGCGCATGAGAGCTATTGTCCGCGACCCTGCCTTTACGAGCCCCACCGAGCGGCGGCGCGAAGGCGAACAGGAGACCGTTGCCGTGTCACAAACCCCGCTGATGCCCAAGGCCACCGCGGTCTGGCTGGTCGAGAACACCTCGCTGACGTTCGAGCAGATCGCCGAGTTCTGCAAGCTGCACCCGCTCGAAGTGCGCGGCATCGCGGATGGCGAAGTCGCCGCCGGCATCAAGGGTCTCGACCCGATCACCTCCGGCCAGCTCACCCGCGAGGAACTGGAGCGCGCCGCCAAGAACCCGAGCCACCACCTCAAGCTCGCCGAGCGCAAGGTGAAGGTGCCGGAGATCAAGCGCACCAAGGGCCCGCGCTACACCCCGGTTTCCAAGCGCCAGGACCGTCCGACCGCCATCCTCTGGCTGCTGCGCAACCACCCCGAGCTCAAGGACGCGCAGGTCATCCGCCTGATCGGCACGACCAAGTCGACCATCGCGCAGATCCGCGACCGCACACACTGGAACGCCCAGACGCTGACCCCGATCGACCCGGTCAGCCTCGGCCTGTGCTCGCAGATCGACCTCGATTTCGAAGTCGGCCGCGCCGCCAAGGACCGTCCGGCCGCGCTGGTCGAGGCCGGCTCGACCCTGCTCTCGGCCGAGGAGACCACCGCGCCGGAGCCCAAGCCCAGCGAGACCCAGCCCTTCGCCGACATGAGCCGGCCGAAGCGCGAGGAAGAAGCGGCGATCGACGTCGATTCCGTCTTCGCCAAGTTGAAGCAGGTCAGGCGCCCGGCCGAGGACGAGGACGACGAGTAAGAGCTCTCAACCAGGGACGCTGCGCATGTCGAGCTTGGACGGTCTCGCCTTCACCTTCCTCGGCACCGGCGCACCGCCTGTCAGCCTGCGTCGCGCCGGCCCCTCGCATCTCGTCGAGGCGGCTGGCCGCAAGCTGCTGATCGACTGCGGCTCCGGCGTCAGCCAGCGCCTGGTCGCCGCCGGCACGCGCGGCGCCGATATCGATGCGCTGATCGTCACCCACGAGCATTCCGACCATCTGGTCGATTTCTACCAGCTCGTGGTCTCCTCCTGGCATCAGGGCCGCGCCAGGCCCTGGCGGGTGCTCGCTCCCGCGCCCGCCCTCGCCAATCTCCGCGCGCAATATGCCGCCTTCGAGCGCGAGCGGACCCTGCGCATCGCCTTCGAGAAGCGACCCGATGCGACGGGGCTCGAGGTCATCTTCGAAGAACTGCACGAAGGCCCGGTCACCGGTCTCGGTGAGCTCTCCGTCGAGGCCTTCCTGGTCGATCACCGCCCGGTCGAGCCGGCTTTCGGCCTGAGCGTGTCGCATGGCGCAGCGCGCCTCGTCTTCTCCGGCGACACCCGCCTGACCCCTTCGCTGGAAACGCAAGCCGCCGGCTGCGACCTGCTGGTCTGTGAGGTCTTCATTGCCAGCCAGATGCCGGTCGTCGCCGGGGTTCGGTCCGCGCAGACGGTCGCCGCGGTCGAGAGCTACCACATGACGCCGGCTGTCGTGGCAGGGCTCGCGACGCGTGCCGGAGCCAAGGCGCTGGCGTTGACCCATCTGGTGCCGCCGAACGCGGACACCACCGCGCTCGCCCGCGAAGTGCGGGCAGCCGGCTATGCCGGCGCCTTGCTGGTCGGCGAAGACCTCATGCGCCTCGCCGTTCCGGAACGGCTGCTGAGCTGGAACGGCGCGACGATCGCCTACTAAGCTCGCCCCGAAACGGCCGACCCTACCCGATCCCCCGGCCCTTCAGCGCCACGCCGATCTCGCCGAGCACCGCAAGATCCTCGATCGTCGCCGGCACCGCATAATCCTCGCCATCGGCGATCTTCTTCATCGTCGCCCTGAGGATCTTGCCGGAGCGCGTCTTCGGCAGCCGGGCGACCGTCAGCGCCAGCTTGAACGCCGCCACCGGCCCGATCCGCTCGCGCACCAGCGCGACGAGCTCGCGCTCGACCTGCTCGGGCGTCTCGGTCGCGCCCGCCTTCAGCACGACGAAGCCGCAAGGCTGCTCGCCCTTGAGTGCGTCGCGGATGCCGACCACCGCGCATTCCGCCACCGCCGGATGCGCCGCCAGCACCTCCTCCATCCCGCCTGTCGAGAGCCGGTGCCCGGCGACATTGATGATGTCGTCGGTGCGGCCCATGATGAAGACATAGCCGTCCGCCTCGATGAAGCCGGCATCCGATGTGTTGTAGTAGCCCGGATAGGTCGTGAGATAGGCCTCCCTGAAGCGCGTATCGTCGTTCCACAGCGTCGTCAGCGCGCCGGGCGGCAATGGCAGCTTCAGCACGATCGCGCCCATCGTGCCGGGTTCGACCAGTCGCCCGCCCTCGTCGAGGCATTGCACGTCCCAGCCGGGCAGCGGCACGGTCGACGAGCCGTGCTTCACCGGCAGGAGGCCGAGGCCCAGGGGATCGCCGACGATCGGCGAACCGCTCTCGGTCTGCCACCAATGGTCGATCACCGGCACTTGCAGCAGCGTTTCGGCCCATTTCAGCGTCTCGGGATCGGCCCGCTCGCCGGCAAGGAACAGCGCCCTGAAGCGCGACAGGTCGTGGCCGGCGAGGTGCCTGCCCTCGGGGTCCTCCTTGCGGATGGCACGGAAGGCGGTCGGCGCCGTGAACAGCACCTTGGCGCCGTGCTCGGCGATCACCCGCCAGAAGGCGCCGGGATCGGGCGTGCCGACCGGCTTGCCCTCGTAGAGCACGCTGGTGGCGCCCTGGATCAGCGGCGCATAGACGATATAGCCGTGGCCGACGACCCAGCCGACATCGGAGGCGCAGAACATCACCTCGCCCGGCCCGACATCGAAGAGCTGGTCCATCGTCGCCTTGAGCACGACCATGTGCCCGCCATTGTCGCGCACCACGCCCTTGGGCCGTCCGGTCGTGCCGGAGGTGTAGAGGATGTAGAGCGGGTCCGTCGCCGCGACCTCGACGCAATCCGCCTTGCGCCCCGCGGCCTTCGCCGCAGCCACCAGCGTGCGCCAGTTCTTGTCGCGGGTCACATGCATCGAGGCATCGGCCTGGGGCCGCTGCAGCACGACGCAGGCCTGCGGCTTGTGCCTGGCCATCTCGATCGCGCCGTCGAGCAGCGGCTTGTACTCGACCACGCGCGTCGGCTCGATGCCGCAGGTCGCGGTCAGAATCACCTTGGGCTCGGCATCGTCGATGCGTGTCGCCAGCTCCTTCGCCGCGAAACCGCCGAACACCACCGAATGCACCGCGCCGATCCGGGCGCAGGCCAGCATCGCGAAGACCGCTTCCGGCACCATCGGCATGTAGATGATGACGCGGTCGCCCTTCACCACGCCGAGATCCTGCAGGACGGCGGCGAACGTCGCGACCTCTTCCAGCATCTCAGCGTAGGTATAACTCGCCTTCGTCCCGGTGACCGGGCTGTCATAGATCAGCGCGGCCTGCTGCCCGCGCCCGTCGCGCACATGCCGGTCGAGCGCGTTGAAGCAGGTGTTGCAGGTCGCATCCGGGAACCAGCGGCCATAAATGCCCGCAGTCGGATCGAAGGCCGTCTCTGGCGGCTTGATCCAGTCGATGCCTTTTGCGATCTCCAGCCAATAGGCATCCGGATCGGCCTGCCATCTTGCATAGGTTTCGGCATAGCCTTGCGCCGGGCGGGCGGGCGCCGCATGGGAGCCATTCATCGGAAGCGTTCCTCTGCGCCGGGTTTCATCCTAAAGCCCCGTGGCGAGCCGGCGATGGCGGGGCTGATTTTGCGCAAACCCTGCGCTCTTCCGCGCGCTCAGCGCAAGCTTGCAGATTTTAGACTTTCGCCCATCCCATTCTGCAGCATTCGGCCCTGCGGCGCAGCGTCACCCCATGTCCCTCGACTTCGCCTTCTTCGCCGCCATGGTCCCGGCCGTCATCCTGATGGGATTGTCGAAGGGCGGCTTCTCGGGTCTCGGCCTGCTCTCGCTGCCGCTGATGGCACTGGTCGTCTCCCCGGTGACGGCAGCCGCGATCATGCTGCCGCTCCTGATCGCGCAGGATGTCGTCACCGTCTGGTCCTATCGCCGCGAATTCGACCGCCGCAACCTCGCGACGCTGGCGCCGGGCGCGCTTCTGGGCATTCTCGCCGGCTACCTGCTGGCGGCGAAGGTTTCGGATGCGGCGGTCGGCCTCGCCGTGGGCGTGATCTCGATCGGCTTCGCGCTGCGTCGCATGCTCGGCGACGGCAAGCGGGCGCCGGTAGTGAAGCGGGCGAGCTGGGGGCCGGGCAGCTTCTGGGGCCTCCTCTGCGGCTTCACCAGCATGATCGCCCATGCCGGGGGCCCGCCCTTCCAGATCTACGTCATGCCGCAGAAATTGCCGCCGGCCGTCTTCGTCGGCACCGGCGCGATCTTCTTCGCTGCGATGAACCTCGTGAAGCTCATCCCCTACATCGCGCTCGGCCAGTTCAGTCTGCAGAACCTCACCGCCTCGGCGGCGCTGTTGCCGGTCGCGGTCGCGGCGACCTTCGCCGGCGTCTGGCTGGTGCGGCGGGTGCCGGCTGAACGCTTCTACGGGATCATCTACTGGCTCCTGCTGCTTGTCGGCTGCAAGCTCGTCTTCGACGGTCTGCGCGGCCTGCATCTTCTCGGCTGAGCCGCATCCGCGCGATTGCGCCGCATCGGAAAAAGGGATGGATTACCTGGGAGCGCGCCAGCCGCTAAGGCTTCCTGCGCTTGCGAGGAAGGCTCCCGATGACCCGTTCGGCCTATGATACCGATCTCGACCGCAACCCGGCGAATTACCAGCCGCTGACGCCACTCGCTTTCCTCGAGCGCGCGGCATCGGTCTTTCCGGACCGCACCGCGATCATCCACGGCCCGCTGCGCCGCTCCTATGCCGAGTTCTACGCCCGCTCGCGCCGCCTCGCCTCGGCGCTGGCCAAGCATGGCATCGGCAAGAACGACACGGTGGCGGCCATGCTGCCGAACACGCCGGCCATGCTCGAATGCCATAACGGGGTGCCGATGGCCGGCGCCGTCCTGAACACACTGAACACCCGGCTCGACGCCGCGATCATCGCCTTCTCGCTCGACCATGGCGGGGCGAAGGTGCTGATCACCGATCGGGAATTCTCGAAGACGATCAAGGAAGCCCTTGCTCTCTGCAAGGCGAAGCCGATCGTCATCGACTATGACGACCCCGTCTATGACGGTCCCGGCGAGCGGCTGGGCGAGATCGAATACGAGGGGCTCGTCGCCTCCGGCGATCCGGACTTCGACTGGCCGATGCCGGGAGACGAGTGGGACGCCATCGCGTTGAACTACACCTCCGGCACCACCGGCGATCCCAAGGGCGTGGTCTACCACCATCGCGGCGCCAACCTGCTCGCGACCTCCAACGTGATCACCGGCAACATGGGCCGGCACCCGGTCTATCTCTGGACCCTGCCGATGTTCCACTGCAACGGCTGGTGCTTCCCCTGGACGATCTCGATCGTCGCCGGGACCCATGTCTGCCTGCGCCAGGTCCGCGCCAAGGCGATGTACGATGCGCTCGCCGATCATAGCGTGACCCATCTCTGCGGTGCGCCGATCGTGATGTCGGCTTTGCTCAACGCCACGCCCGAGGAGCGCCGCGACTTCCCGCAGACGGTCTCCTTCTTCACCGCCGCCGCGCCCCCGCCCGAGGCCGTGCTCGCCGGCATGAAGCAGGCCGGCTTCGAGGTGACGCATCTCTACGGACTGACCGAGTGCTACGGCCCCTCCGTCGTCAACGACTGGAACGACGACTGGAACGCGCTCTCTCCGGCAGAGCAGGCCGCCAAGAAAGCCCGCCAGGGCGTGCGCTACCCGGCGCTGGAAGGGCTCGACGTGCTCGATCCCGAGACGATGCAGCCGGTCCCGCGCGACGGCCGGACCCTTGGCGAGGTCGTGATGCGCGGCAATGTCGTGATGAAGGGCTATCTCGGCAACCGGAAGGCGACAGAAGCTGCCTTTGCCGGCGGCTGGTTCCACACCGGCGATCTCGGCGTGCGCTACCCCGACGGCTACATCCAGCTCAAGGACCGCTCGAAGGACATCATCATTTCCGGCGGCGAGAACATCTCCTCGATCGAGGTCGAGGACGCGCTCTACAAGCATCCGGCCGTTCAGGCGGCAGCGGTTGTCGCCCGCCCCGACGAGAAATGGGGCGAGAGCCCTTGCGCCTTCATCGAACTGAAGCCGGGCAAGACCGCAACCGAGGCCGAGATCATCGCCTGGTGCCGCGAGCATCTCGCGTCGTTCAAATGCCCGCGCACGATCGTCTTCGCCGAGGTGCCGAAGACCTCGACCGGCAAGATCCAGAAATTCCGTCTGCGCGAGATGGCGCGGGCACTGTAGGCCAGCCGGCCCGGCCACGGCGTCCGTCATGCTCGCCCTTGTGGCGAGCATCCACGTCTTGAACACGTCCCTCGCCGAGCGAAGACGTGGATGGTCGGGACAGGCCCGACCATAACGTGGAGCGTAGCGAGCCCCGCTCTCAGGCCCCGGCGCGGTCCAGCCGCCCGTTCGGCGTGAAGCGGTCGACGGCTTCCGGCAGGACCTGCGACAGCCGCTCCAGCAACTCGTCGCGCGACAGTCCCGTCCGGGTCGCGATCGCGTCGATCACCTGCGGGCCGAGCGCCTGTTCGAGATCATTGGGTGCGACCTGCTGGTTGGGTCCGTGCTGCACCCAGGAATCGACTTTCTCGCTCTGTCCCGCCTGCTTGAAGCGGTCGGCCAGTTCGCCGAGCCCGCCATTCAGCATGCCGCCGACACCGCCGGCCCCGAGCAATCCGCCGAGACCACCGAGAAGCCCGCCGCCATCGCCCTGCGGCGCGGCACCGACCTGGCCCGGCTGCGGCACCGGCGCCTCGCCCGGTTCAGGCTGGCCGCGCCCGCCCAGCCATTCCGAGATCTTGTCGCGGTTCTGGTAGCCGGCGACGGCGAGGAGACCCAGAAGGGCGGTCAGGGACGGGAATCCGCTGCTGCTGTTGTCGTCACTCACGGCAATCACTCCATATGGGAGAAAATATCGGCTCGAGGTCGCATCGCGACAGAGCCGATGCGGGAATGGGCGGGTTCAGACAGCGCGATTGCGGCTGCTGATCATCCCCCAGACGGCCAGGACGATGATGGCACCGACGACGGCGCCGATCAGCCCGGCTCCCTCGCCTGGCGCGTACCAGCCGAGCGACTGGCCGAGCCAGGTCGCGACGAAGGCCCCGATAATGCCGAGGATCGTCGTCAGGATGAAGCCGGCCGGCTCGTTCGAGCCCGGCATGACGAACTTGGCGACGACGCCGGCAATGAAACCGATGATGATGGTCCAGATGATGCCCATGACAGTCTCCCCCGCGCGAGGCGCGCCCGGCCTCAACTGGCCATCGCGCCAGATGTTCCCGTCAGCTTGCATCACCCCGAAACGGGCCATGCGGTTTTCGGGACATGCTGAAGGAGCTTCGAAGTCCATTGTGTCATTCCGTTGACGGCTCTTGGAGCCGCCCACGAAAAACCGGCCCTTTCGGGCCGGTCCATCCGCATCTGTATAGCACGCAACGGGCCTGGCGGCCCGAAGGCTCAGTGCAAGGTTCGCTCCGGCATGGTCATCCGTACGCGTTCGATCTCATCCTTCAGTTGCAATTTCTTCCGCTTCAGCTCTGCGAGGCTGAGGTCACTCGAAGACGGGCTCGCCACAGCCTGGGAGATGGCGTCCTCGAGTTGACGGTGCTTGCGCTCGAGTTCCGCAAGACGGGTCTGCAACGACATCTGGATCCTCCTGATGAGCGGTTGACTTAACCAATCTGGCATAGAGCCGGCTTCACGTCTTCCCCGCGCCGTCACACGGCATTCATGAGATTCTGTGATCGTGACCGGTCCGTTTCCGGAAAGCCGTGAATAGATGGCTTCCCTAGCCTTCAGCCGCCCCGCCCGCACTTGCAGGACTCCGGGCGGCACGCGCATAGTCGCCCCCGATCAAGGCGATGATGAGATGCCCATGGGATTCGAGCTCAGCCCGGAAGAGGTCGAGACCTTCACCTCCGAACTCGCGCGGCTGCGCGAGGAGCACCGCGATCTCGACAGCGCCATCGATGCGCTGGAGCGCGTCGGCTCGATCAATCAGGTCCAGGTCCAGCGCCTGAAGAAGCGCAAGCTCTACCTCAAGGACCGCATTTCCCAGATCGAGGACGCGCTGACGCCCGACATCATTGCCTGAAGCCGCCCTTTCCGGCTGCCTTACGCCGATTCGCCCTTGCTTACCCCGCATCGACCGGTCTAGATCGCGCGCTTCCGGAGCCGAGCCCGAGCGCATTCCATGGCAGCCAGCAGCCCCCCCGTCGCCATCATCATGGGCAGCCAGTCCGACTGGGCGACGATGCGTCATGCGGCAGAGGCGCTCGAAGTGCTCGCCATCCCCTATGACGCCCGCATCGTCTCGGCCCACCGCACGCCGGAGCGGCTCTTCGACTTCGCCAGGGGCGCGAAGGCCGAGGGCTTCAAGGTGGTCATCGCCGGTGCCGGCGGTGCCGCGCATCTGCCGGGCATGACGGCATCGCTGACGCCGCTGCCGGTTTTCGGCGTGCCCGTCGAATCCAAGGCCCTGTCGGGCCAGGACAGCCTGCTCTCGATCGTCCAGATGCCGGCAGGCATCCCGGTCGGGACGTTGGCCATCGGCCGCGCCGGCGCCGTCAACGCCGCCCTCCTTGCCGCAGCCGTGCTGGCCCTTTCCGATCAGGCGCTCGCCGAACGCCTCGATGCCTACCGAGCCCGCCAGAGCGCCGGCATCGCCGAGCGCCCCAGCCGGGACGACGCATGAATCCTCCCGTCCCCACCGGCCTCGCGCCTGGCGCCATGCTCGGCATCCTCGGCGGCGGCCAGCTCGCCCGGATGATGGCGCTCGCCGCCGCCGATCTCGGCATCCGCTGCCATATCTTTGCACCCGAGACCGACAGCCCGGCCTTCGACGTGGCGGCGCGCCACACCGTCGCGGACTATGAGGATCAGGAGGCGCTCGCCCGTTTCTCCGATGCCGTCGATGTCGTCACCTACGATTTTGAGAACGTCCCGGCCGCGACGGCGGCCTTCCTCGCCGCGCGCGTGCCGCTCCACCCTGGCGCGCGGGCGCTTGCGGTGACCCAGGACCGACTCAGCGAGAAGCGCTTCGTCTCCGGGCTCGGCCTGGCCGTCGCGCCGTTCCGGGCCGTCGATACGCTGGCCGATCTCGAAACCGCGGCCGCCGAGCTCGGCCGCCCCTCGGTCCTGAAGACCCGCCGCTTCGGCTATGACGGCAAGGGCCAGGTCAAGATCGCTCCGGGCAGCGACCTCGCCCAGGCTCATGAGGCGATCGGGCGCTTTCCGGCGATCCTCGAAGGCTTCGTCTCCTTCGTGCGCGAGGTCTCGGTCATCGCCGCGCGCGGGCTCGACGGCTCCTTCGCCGCTTTCGACGTCTGCGAGAACGAGCATCGCGACCACATTCTCGCCTATACGCGCGTCCCGGCGAAGCTTTCGGAAGCTGCCGCGCTGCAGGCGATCGAAGCCGCCCGCCGCATCGGCGAGGCGCTCGGCTATGTCGGCGTCTTCGCCGTGGAGCTGTTCGTGCTCGAGGCCGAAGGCGGCCTCGGCGAGCGCGTCGTGGTCAACGAGATCGCCCCGCGCGTCCATAATTCCGGGCATTGGACCAGCGAGGGCGCCCAGACCTCGCAGTTCCACCAGCATGTCCGCGCCGTCTGCGGGTTCCCGCTCGGCGCGACCACCCGGCGCGGTCGCGTCGAGATGGAAAATCTGATCGGTGCGAGCGCGCTGCGCTGGCGCGAACTGCTGGCCGAGCCCGGCGCGCATCTGCATCTCTACGGCAAGCGCGACGCCCGTCCGGGCCGCAAGATGGGCCATGTCACACGGGTCACGGACGAGTGCGCCTGAGCGCCCGGCCAAAGCCGATTCCCGAACGGCATCCGGCCCCGCATTTTCAGGGGATAGTGGCGTGGACAGCCGAATTGAATTCTGCTATCGGCACCCATCTTCGCGCGGTGGGCTCTGCCTTACCGCCGGCCTCCATTCTTGGATCAACCCGTTAAGGACGGACGTTTCACGTGCAGGTTCTCGTTCGCGACAACAATGTCGATCAGGCGCTCCGCGCCCTCAAGAAGAAGATGCAGCGCGAGGGCATCTTCCGTGAGATGAAGCTTCGTGGTCACTACGAGAAGCCTTCCGAGAAGCGCGCTCGCGAAGAGGCCGAGGCCGTGCGCCGCGCCCGCAAGCTCCAGCGCAAGAAGCTCCAGCGCGAAGGCCTCCTGCCCGCGCCGGCGAAGCCCAAGCGCCCCTGAGCCCCTCCGGTCGCCCCCAGCGGGGCTGCCATGACAGGGCCGATAGCGATTTGCGCCTGGAGCTCGCTCCGGGCGCGTTGTCATTTGAGCGGCGTTAACCAAGTTTTGGCGGATTTCGGGCGTCTTCTCCGAGAGAGCGCTGCCGGTGAGGGAGCGCAACCACGCCGCGACGGCTTGCATCGGACCGGAAAGTGAGATCCGCTTTTCGAAGAAATCTGGTGCTGGAACAATGAGCCGGTTCGTCACTTTGCGCCCGGCTGGACGCGTGGCGATCCGGAAGCCGGGCATCCTCCGGAACGAGGGCATCGCGGCAAGCGAAGCACGAAAACCGATGAGGCAGAGCATGATCCGAGGCAATTACTGGTTGGCCGCAGCCGGCATGGCGCTGGCCCTGGCGGGTTGCGACACCGTCTCCAATCTCGGTTCACAGCCCGCCGTCGCCGAGCTCGACACGCGCGACGCCGCCGATGCCAGCGTCAATATCGGCTCGCTGAGCGAGGTCATCTCGCGCAACCCGAACGACCCCGGCGCCTATAACACCCGCGGCGCGGCCTATGCCCGCGTCGGCCGCTTCTCGGATGCGATCTCGGACTTCACCAAGGCGGTTCAGATCGATCCGACCCTCGCCTCCGCCTATACGAATCGCGGTCTCGCGCTGCGCCAGAGCGGCCGCTCCGATTCGGCGCTCGCCGATTTCAACCGCGCCACCACCGCCAATGCGAATTACGCTCCGGCCTATATCGCCCGCGCCAACCTGCTGCGCGCGCAAGGCAACAGCCAGCAGGCGCTGGCCGATCTCAACATCGCGATCCGGCTCAATCCCGAATCGGCGGAAGCTTTCCATGCCCGCGGCCTCGTCTATCAGAAGGAAGGCCAGCACCAGCATGCCGTCACCGATTTCGACTCGGTGATCGACCGCAATCCCTACACCGCGCCGCCCTATATCGCGCGCGGCCAGAGCCTGAACGCGCTCGGCAAATACGATTCCGCGCTGGAGGATTTCACGGCCGCCCTCAACGTCGACAACCGCAATGCCAATGCCTGGGCCGGCCGCGGCTTCGCCTTCGAGAAGCTCGGCAAGAAAGCCGAAGCCTCCGAAGCCTATCAGCGCGCGCTTTCCATCGACGGCAACAATGCCCAGGCCCGCTCGGGCTCCTCGCGCCTCGGCAGCGGCGGCGGCCTCTTCCGGAGCTGACGGAGCATCGGACGCGCGCAATCAGGGGCGCGCGCCGGTCCCCTCCCCGATCACGCGGCTATCCGCCCCGGCGATGCCGCCTGACACGGCATCGACCAGGAAACGCCTGATCTCGCCGATCGATCCGTAGCGCGGCAGATCGGCGTGCCGCCCCGCGGTAAAGCCCAGGAAGCGCTTGGGCTCGTTCGCGAGCGCGTAGAGCTGCCGCCCCTGCGCGAAGGGAATGACCTGGTCGCGCTCGCCATGCAGCACGAGCAGCGGCGCCCGAACCCGGGCGATGATCTCGTCCGAGCGGAACTGGTCCTTCATCACCAGGCTGAGCGGCAGATAGGGATACAGCCCCTGCGCCACGGCCAGCGTCGAACGATAGGGCGCCTCCAGCACCACCGCCTGGAGCGGCACCTCCGCCGCGAGCTTCAGGACAACGCCGGTGCCCAGCGACTCCCCGTAACCCGCCAGCTTGCCGGCTCCGAACCGCGCCGCGGCAGCGCCATAGGCCGCCCGTGCATCCTGCAGCAACCCCTCTTCGCTCGGTGTGCCGGATGAGCCGCCATAGCCGCGATAGCTGATGGCGAACAGGCCCGTGCCGTCCTCCGTGAGCCCCCGGAAGCGTGCGATCCGCCCGGCACGCCCGAGATTGCCGGCATTGCCGTGGAAGTAGAGCAGGACCGGCTTGCCCGCGCGCGGCGGTACCACCCAGGCGACGAGCTTCTCGCCATCGGCCGTAGCCACGCTGACCTCCTCGGCGGCGGCCAGCCCGGCCGTACTGATATCCGCCTTCGCCGGATCGCGCGGATACATCATCTCGCGCTGGCGCAGATAAAGCATGCCCAGCCCGGCGAAGTAGCCCGCCAGCCCCAGCAGCAGCAGCAGTTTCAGCAGGCGCCGGATCATCACGCGGTGCAGGTTCCGGAAACGAAAGGGCCGGCGATCAAGCCGGCCCTTTGCAGCAATCCGATGACGGCTCGGCGCGTCAGTGCGCCATTGCCTTGACGATCGCGTCGGTGACCTTCTTGGCGTCGCCGAACAGCATCATGGTGTTGGGCCGGAAGAACAGCTCGTTCTCGACGCCGGCATAGCCTGCCGCCATGCCGCGCTTGATGAAGAGCACGGTCTTGGCCTTCTCGACGTCGAGGATCGGCATGCCGTAGATCGGCGAGGACTTGTCGGTCTTGGCGGCCGGGTTCGTCACGTCGTTGGCGCCGATGACGAAGGCGACGTCGGCCTGGCCGAACTCCGAGTTGATGTCCTCGAGCTCGAAGACCTCGTCATAGGGCACGTTGGCCTCGGCCAGCAGCACGTTCATATGGCCGGGCATGCGGCCCGCCACCGGATGGATGGCGTATTTGACCTCGACGCCTTCCTTCTTGAGCAGGTCCGCCATCTCGCGCAGCGTGTGCTGCGCCTGTGCCACCGCCATGCCGTAGCCGGGCACGATGATGACCTTGCCGGCATTCTTCATGATGTAGGCGGCGTCATCAGGCGAGCCCTGCTTGACCGGCCGCGCCTCGACCGCGCCGCCCGCGCCGGCTGCGGCGTCATCGCCGCCGAAGCCGCCGAGGATGACGGAGACGAAGCTCCGGTTCATCGCCTTGCACATGATGTAGGACAGGATCGCGCCCGACGAGCCGACCAGCGCGCCGGTGATGATCAGGGCCATGTTGCCAAGCGTGAAGCCGATGCCGGCGGCCGCCCAGCCGGAATAGGAGTTCTGCATCGAGACGACGACCGGCATGTCGGCGCCGCCGATCGGGATGATCAGCAGCACGCCGAGCACCAGCGAGACCGCGACGATCAGCCAGAAGACGGTGTGGCTCTCGCTCTTGATGAAGATCGCCAGCAGCACCACCAGCGCGATGCCGAGCCCGATATTGATGCCATGGCGCTGCGGCAGCATGATCGGCTTGCCGCTCATCCGCCCGTCGAGCTTGAGGAAAGCGATGATCGAGCCGGTGAAGGTGACCGCGCCGATCGCGACGCCCAGCGCCATCTCGAACAGGCTGGCGCCCTTGATCGAGCCGGCATGGCCGATGCCGAAGGCCTCCGGCGCATAGAGCGCCGCCGCCGCCACCAGCACCGCGGCAAGGCCGACCAGCGAGTGGAAGAAGGCGACGAGCTGCGGCATCTGCGTCATCTGCACGCGCTTGGCCATGACCGCGCCGATACCACCGCCGATGGCGATGCCGATGACGACGAGCAGCCAGCCCGAGAAGCCCGACGGCGGGAAGAACACCACGGTCGTGACGATGGCGATCGCCATGCCGATCATGCCGTAGCGGTTGCCCTGTCGCGAGGTCGTCGGATGCGACAGGCCGCGCAGGGCCATGATGAAGAGGACGCCGGAGACGACGTAGAGCAGGGCTGAGAGGTTCGCGGCCATGGCGATCAGCCCTTCTTCTTGTACATCGCGAGCATCCGCTCGGTGACGAGGAAGCCGCGGATGATATTCACCGAGGCGAGGACCAGCGCGAGGAAGCCGAAGACCTTGGCCCAGATCGGCCCGTCACCGAGCGTCGGCAGGGTCTCGACGCCGACCGCCAGCAAGGCGCCGACGACAATGACGGAGGAGATCGCGTTGGTCACCGACATCAGCGGCGTGTGCAGCGCCGGCGTCACCGACCAGACGACGTAGTAGCCGACGAAGACGGCGAGCACGAAGATCGCGAGGCGGTAGACCGTCGGGTCGACGCCGCCGGTCGCGATGCTGGCCGCGGCCGCGGCCTGGTCGGCGTAGCGCTCGGCGAGCTCGGCCGCCTGTTTGGCAAGGGCGGCCGCGTTGCGGGCCTGTTCGAGAGCCTGTTCGGTGGAGGGAGTTGCCATGGTCGGAATTCCTTCGCTCAGGCCTTGGCTGCGAAATTCGGATGGATGACGGCGCCGTCCTTCGTCAGGGCGGTCGCCTTGACCAGCTCGTCGTCCCAGTTCACCGCGAGCTTCTTCTCGGCCTTGTCGATCAGCGTCTCGACGAAGGCAACGAGGTTCTTGGCGTAGAGCGAGGAGGAGGTTGCGGGCAGGCGGCCGGGCACGTTGAGATGGCCGACGATCTTGACGCCGTTATCGGTCGTCACGACCTCGCCCGCCTTGGCGAGCTCGCAATTGCCGCCGCGCTCGACCGCGAGATCGACGATCACGGAGCCGGGCTTCATGCTCTCGACCATCGCCGCCGAGATCAGCTTCGGCGCAGGCCGCCCCGGGATCAGCGCGGTGGTGATGACGATATCCTGCTTGGCGATGTGGCTGGCGGTCAGCTCAGCCTGCTTCGCCTGGTATTCCTTGGACATCTCCTTGGCGTAGCCGCCGGCGGTCTGCGCCTGCTTGAACTCCTCGTCCTCGACGGCGAGGAACTTGGCGCCGAGCGATTCGACCTGTTCCTTGGTGGCGGGGCGCACGTCGGTCGCGGTGACGATGGCACCCAGGCGTCGCGCGGTCGCGATCGCCTGCAGGCCGGCGACACCGACCCCCATCACGAAGATCTTCGCAGCCGGCACCGTGCCCGCCGCCGTCATCATCATCGGCAGCGCCCGGCCGTACTCGGCCGCGCCGTCGATCACGGCACGATAGCCGGCGAGATTGGCCTGCGAGGACAGCACGTCCATCACCTGCGCTCGGGTGATGCGCGGCATGAACTCCATGGCGAAGGCGGCGACATTGGCTTTCGCCAGCGCCGCGATCTGCTCCTCGTTGCCATAAGGGTCCATCGTCGCGACGACGAGCGCACCAGCCGGCAGGCCGGTGATCTCGCTCTCGGACGGACGCCGCACCTTCAGCACAATCGCTGCGCCGGCGAGCGCTTCCGCCGCCGTTTTCGCGATCGTCGCCCCTGCTGCCTCATAGTCCGCATCGAGGATGCCGGAGGCTTTGCCCGCCCCGGTCTCGACCACGACCTCGGCACCGAGGCCCTTGAACTTGCGGACGGTCTCCGGCGTCGCTGCGACGCGGGTTTCCGCCCCTTGCGTTTCGGCTGGGACAGCAATGCGCATGGCGGGAAAAGGCCTTTCCGGCGTTATGGGGAGACGGTCAGAGCAGGAGCAGCGCGAGCAGCATCAGCACGAGTGAGACGAGAGGCGCGCGCCAGGAGATCGAGGGGGCGGCGATGCCGACGCCCGTGCCGATGACAGCAAGAAGCGTGCCGATCAGCGCCGTGCCCCAGGCATGCTTGGTGCCGCCGACGGCGAGCGCCGCGACGATGGCGAGCGAGGCGACGGTCGCGACCTCGGCGAAATGCACGAAGCCGGTATAAGTCCGCTCATGCTCGGGATAGTCCATCGCGGGGGCGTCGGCGTGATGGGCGTGGTCGGCCATGGTCTCGATCCTGAAAAAGACACAGTCTCTCTAAGCCTGTAGCGTACCCGCGACGCACGGGCAACGCGGCAGCTTGCTGCAACCGTGGAGCGTGACGAGGTCACACCACATCGTTCCTCTTTAGCAACAGCATTGAAGCAATTCAATCGATTTAAATAGAATAAAACTCTCTCGTGGCCGCTGTTTTTGAAACGATTAACGCCAGTGTGCACCGACGGAGGCGCCACGACGCAGATTCGCCTATACTTTGATCACTCAAGGGAGGTGCCGGTGGACGATCGGACCAAGCAGGCAGCGAAGGACCGCCTCCTGGACCTCGATCCCGCTCTACGCGAGAAGGCTAAACGCTGGTTCGCCGAGGCGCGCGAGCAGACGAAGCGCGACGACGAGGACATCGCCACATGGCGCCGTACCTCCAGCGGAGGAGATGGAGGAAGCGGAGGCTTCGGCGACGACAGCGGCGGTGATTGTGGCGGCGGAGGCGACTGAGCCGCGCAAAGCTACGGCTTCAATCCCGCCGCGGCCAGCGCCATGCCCTGCCGCTCGGCGACACGCTCCACCGAAAACCCGTCGATTTCCGCCTCGAACAGCCGGTGGAAATTCAACTCTGCGTCGAGATGCAGGAAGACGCCGCCAAGCCCGATCGCGGCGCGGTCCATGAACACGAACTCGCGCGGCACCGTCACCGGCCCGCGCGCCTTCAGGGCCTGGTGCATCTGGAAAGCCTGCTTGCGCCCGTATTCGGCCGGGCTGACATCCTCGGCGATGCGCCTCACCCGGTCCTCCAGCAGCGGCCCATAGATGAAGCGCGCCCAGATGTTCAGGGTTTCGACGAGATCTTTCGTCAGTCCCTTGAAACCCCAGGTCTCGTAGGCATGGACAACGTGGGCTTCCTCGCCATCCCGCAGACCCTTGTAGAGATCGACGACACCGCCAACGAAGGAAGGCGGGAAGATGCGGATGCAGCCATAGTCGAGCAGGTTGATTCCCTGCGGCTCCCCGCCCTCCGAGAACACGGTGTAGTTCCCGAGATGCGGATCGCCATGGATGACGCCATGATGGCTGAACGGGCGCCACCACGCCGTGAACATCGCGGTCGAAATCCGGTCTCGCACCGCCTGCCCATCCTGCTTGTACGAGAGGATCGGGCTGCCCTCGAGCCAGTGCATGGAAAGAAGCCGCCCGGTCGAGAGCCCGGCTTCGACGGCCGGCACGCGGACCTGCGGGGTGTCGGCGAGGATCGCCTGATAGAGCGCGGCATGCCTGGCCTCGCGCCGGTAGTCGAGTTCCTCGCGGACGCGGGCGCCGATCTCCTTGACGATCTCGGTGGTATCGATCACCGCGCCCATGCGCCGGTGCAGCGAGAACAGCACCTCGAGCTGCGCGATATCGGCCTCGACCGCCGATTCCATGTCGGGATATTGCAGCTTGCAGGCCAGCGCCGCGCCATCCAGCGTCGTCGCGCGATGGACCTGTCCAAGCGAGGCCGCCGCCGCCGGCTTCAGGTCGAATTCGCCGAAGCGTTCGCGCCAGTTGGCGCCGAGCTCGGCCATCATCCGCCGCTTGACGAAGGCCGCGCCCATCGGCGGCGCCTGCGATTGCAGCTTCTGCAATTCGGCAGCGTATTCCGGCGGCACGACATCTGGAATGGTGGCGACGAGCTGCGCCACCTTCATGATCGGCCCCTTCAGCCCACCCAGCGCCTTGGCCAGCGCCTCGGCATTGCTGGCGTCGCGCCCCTCGACGCCGAAGAGCCGCGCGCCGGCGATCCGGGCCGCGACACCGCCGACATTGGCGCCGACGCGCGCATAGCGCGCCGCACGGGCGGAGAAACGGTTGGCTTCGCTATCGCGTTCGGACATGCGGATAGTGCTTTCGCTGTTCCTGCCCACCTCATGTAGGCGCGGGCAGGCCGCACGCCAATGCGACAAGCCGCGCTACGGTTCCTGCCCCGCCAGCAGGCAGATCCGCCGCGCCACCTCATAGGAGGTCTCGAAGGCCGGCAGCGGCAGAAACTCGAAGCGCGAGTGGAAATTATGCGCTCCGGTGAAGAAATTCGGCGTCGGCAGCCCGCGCGCCGAGAGCGCCGCCCCGTCCGTGCCGCCCCGCATCGGGATCAGCTTGGGCGCGATCTGCAATTCGGCCAGCGCCGCCATCAAGAGATCGACCGAGCGCCGGTCCTCGCCCAGGCTGTCGGCGATATTGCCGTAGACATCCGTCACCTCCGAGGTGACCCGTCCGGTCGGATAGCGCTTTGCAATCTCGGCCGCGACCTCGCCGATCCGCTGCTTGCGCGCCGCGAAGGACGTCTTGTCGAAATCACGGATATTGGCCCGCAACACCGCCTCGGCCGCATTGGCGACGAGTTCGACGAACCAGGTATAGCCTTCGCGGCCGGCCGTGTTCTCCGGCATCTGCGCCCGGTCGAAGGCGGCCATGTAATCCTGCGCCATCAGGATCGGGTTCACCAGCACGCCCTTCGCCGACATCGGATGGGCCGTGACACCGGTGAAGACGATCTCCGCCATCGCTGCGTTGAAGTTCTCCCAGACGACCTCGCCGACCTCGCAGCTGTCGATCGTATAGGCGAAGTCGCAATCGAAGCGGGCGAGATCGAGCGCCTTGGCGCCGCGCAGGCCGATCTCCTCGTCCGGCACGAAGGCGACGAGGATGTCGCCGTGCTGGTCCTCCGGACGCAACTCCGCCAGCAGCGTCATCACGATCGCGACCGCCGCCTTGTTGTCGGCCCCGAGGACGCTGGTGCCGTCGCTGAAGACGATCTCGCTGCCCTTGTAGGAGGCGATCTCCGGATGCTCGGCGACGCGCAGCCAGATGTCCTTCTCCGCATTGAGGCAGAGATCCTCGCCCGCGAAACGCAGCACCTGCGGCTTGATCACCGGCGACAGGCCGACATCGACCGTATCGACATGGGCGATGAAGCCGATGCGCGGTGCGCCGGGCTTGGTACCGCGCTTCAGCGCCGTCACCGTGGCGTGGTCGTCGATGACGACGTTTTCCAGCCCGAACGCACGCAGCTCCTCGGCCAGCAACTTGGCCAGAACCTGCTGGCCCGGCGTGCTCGGCAGGCTCGTCGCCTTCATGTCGCTCTGGCTCTCGATTGCGACATAGCGCAGGAACCGTTCGAGCAATTGATCGCGCACGCTCATCGCGCCTCTCCCTTCGCCTGCCGCGACAGCCCGTTCCGCACCTCGGCCGGGCTCGCAGGCCTTCCGCCCGCTGCCTCGACCCGGCGGACGGTCTCCGCGATCAAGTCTCGATTCGTCTTCTCGCAGCCGAAGGGCGCATCCTCCAGCCCGCCGCGGACATGGACGCCCCGCGCCACCGCCGGGCCGATGAGATCGGAGAGATCGACGCCGAGCCCGGCGATCATTACCGGCGCCTCCGGCGCATCCTCGGCCAGCAGCCTGAGATGCGCCTCCAGCGCCCATTCGCGCGGCGGAAAACCCCAGGCGAAGGCATCCGAGAACATCAAGCGATAGATCGGCATCGGCATGCCCGGATAGGCCTTGGCCAAAGCCGCGCCGAGCCGCGTGAAACCAGGCTCGTAGATCGCGTAGCTCGGATGGACCTTGTGGCGCTCGGCCACCTCCATCCCCTCGCGAATATGCTCGCCCGGGTTCTGGTAGATGAAGCCGGCCTCGCCCTGCGGGATGCCGGCGAAGGTCGTCCAGTTGCAGGAGCCGGGATCGAGAACGCCCCATTCGGCCAGCCCGCGCTTCGCCAGCTCTTCAAGATGGGTATAGCGGCCGGAACCGATCATGTCGCCGGCATAGCCGGAGCCGAGGATCGGGATCGTCGGATAGACGATGGCGTCGACCCTGGCGCGGATGCCCTCGATCGCCTGCGCATAGAGCTGCCAGTCGTCGCGCTGCCGGCCGGTCGCCATGTCGTAGACATGCAGATGCACGATCGCAGCGCCAGCCTCGACGGCGGCGATGCCGTCCGCGACGATATCGGGAATGCTGATCGGAATGCCGGGCTGGCGCTCCTTGCCCCAGGGGCCGTTGATCGCGGCCTCGACCCAGATCGGCTTGCTCACGGGCATGTCCTCGCTTCTCCACAATTTTGCGCAAACCGTAAGCTGCTCCGCTCGGGCTTGTCAGCCCACAGGTCGGCTGGGCAGGATCGGCACAAACGCATGCGAAGACCGGAGCCGATCATGCTCGAACGCCGCGCGACCTATCGCGACACGCTGGACGCCTTCGCCTGGCGCATCCCGGAGCGCTTCAACATCGGCACGGCCTGCTCGGACGCGCATGCCGACGGCACCGGTAAGCCGGCACTGATCTTCGAGGAGGACGGAGGCAAGGTTGCGACGCTCTCCTTCGACGATCTCGCCCGTGCCTCGAATCGCTTCGCCAATCTGCTCGTCGCTCACGGCATCGGGCAGGGCGAGCGCGTCGGCATCCTGCTGCCGCAATCGCCGCAGACCGCGATCGCCCATCTCGGCGCCTATAAGCTCGGCGCCATCGCGCTGCCGCTCTTCATCCTGTTCGGTCCGGAGGCGTTGGAGCACCGACTCGGCCATAGCGGCGCCAGCGTGCTCGTCACCGACGCCGAGAATCTCGGCAAGGTCGAGGCGATCCGCGACGCCCTCCCGAACCTGCGCAAGATCTTCGTCGTCGGCGGCGCCGGCCATCTCGATTTCGAGGCGGGGATGGCGAAAGCCTCCGACCGCTTCACCGCCGCCGACACGCGCGCCGACGACCCGGCCGTGATCATCTACACCTCCGGCACCACCGGAAAGCCGAAGGGCGCGCTGCATGCCCACCGCGTCCTGCTCGGCCATCTGCCGGGCGTGCAGCTGCCGCAGGAATTCTTCCCGCAGGCGAACGACCTGTTCTGGACCCCGGCCGACTGGGCCTGGATCGGCGGCCTGCTCGACGTGCTCCTGCCCAGCCTCTATTGCGGCGTGCCGGTGCTCGCCTCCCGCGCCCGCAAGTTCGATCCCGAGGCCGCCTTCGCGCTGATGAACAGGCACAAGGTCCGCAACGCCTTCCTGCCGCCGACCGCGCTCAAGCTGATGCGGCAGGAGCGCGACCCCAAACGCTTTGGCTACGCGATGCGTTCGATCGGCACCGGCGGCGAGACGCTTGGCGCCGATATGCTCGACTGGAGCCGCGAGACCTTCGGCTTCCCGGTCAACGAGTTCTACGGCCAGACCGAGGCGAACCTGCTCGTGTCGAACTGTGCGAGCCTCTATCCCGTGAAGCCCGGCTCGATGGGTCGCGCGGTGCCCGGCCACCGCGTCGCAGTGATCTCGCCCGAGGGTCGGGAATTACCGGCCGGCGAGCAGGGGTTGATCGCGGTCGCACGACCCGATCCGGTGATGATGCTGGAATACTGGAACCAGCCCGATGCCACGGCGGCAAAGTTCATTGGCGACTGGCTCGTCACGGGCGATAGCGGCGCGCGCGACGAAGAGGGCTATTTCTGGTTCCAGGGCCGCGACGACGACATCATCTCCTCGGGCTCCTACCGCATCGGACCGGGCGACATCGAGGACTGCATCATCCGCCACCCGGCCGTGCTGATGGTCGCGGTGGTCGGCGTGCCCCATCCCGTCCGCACCGAGATCGTCAAGGCTTTCGTATTGACGAAGCCCGACGGGACGCCGACGGCCGAGCTGGCCACCGAAATCCAGGCCTTCGTGCGCGACCGGCTGGCGGCCTACCAGTACCCGCGCGAGGTCGAGTTCGTGACGGAGCTGCCGCTGACCGCGACCGGCAAGATCATGCGCAAGGACCTGCGCAATCGGGAGATCGCGAAACAGCGAAGCGATTGAAAAGGCGGCGGTGCAAGAGCGCGGGATCCCCTCTCCTGGAAGGAGAGGGGTAGGGGTGAGGTGTAGGCCCTTGGACCAGTCAACTCCGACCTCACCGCTGCGCAGCGACCGCCTCACAGCCATACGGTGAGCGGCTTTCCCCTCACCCTGCCCTCTCCCTCCGGGAGAGGGTTCCCCACGGGTTCTGAAAAGCTGTCAGCGCGCCTCTAGCACCAGTTCGAACGTCATCAGCACCGGGTTATCGCCGCGCTTCAGCCGTCCGCTCGCCAGCACACCGCTATAGTCGACCAGGGCGACATCGATCGCCGCTTCAAAGCCGCCGGCGCCGGCCACGACCCGCCCATCCGTGATCGCAACCTCCGTCGCGAAATTTTCGACCACGCCGCCATCCGTGAACCGCGCCCCGATGGTCGAGCCGACGCCGCCGTGGATCACCGCTTCGCGGATACCGTGCTCGGCACAGAACACTTCCACGGCCCCGCAGAAATCGACATTCGGCTTCACGCGCAGTGCGAAGAACCGCCCTGCCCCGGCGCCACCGAGCGCCGCAGCCACCGGCCCGAACAGCTTGAAATGCGTCTCGCTATCCGGCTCGGCCGTGAATACCGCACCGTTCAGCCCAACAGCCTCCACCGTGATCGTCTCGGCCACAGTGGTCTCGTCCGGCAGGATATGCCCGCCGCTGCGCTTGCCCTCGCCCTCGACCCACAGCGCATGCGCGTGGAAGAAAGATGCCCCATCGCGCTGGCCGAAGGTCATGGCGCCGACCTCGATCCGCGCCGCGCCCTCCGGCCGAAAGGTCTCGCTGTAGAAGGCCGCATGCTCGGGCGTCTTCGAGAGCGCCGGCATCACATAGGCGAAGGGCGCGAGCTTGAGCCCATCGAGCTTCACCACGCCCGAGACGAAACCCTCGGCCGCGAAGCCGCTCCTCACCGCCTCCAGCAGCGGCACGCCGGCCGGCAGCGTCAGCGAAAAAGCGCGCCCGCCGCATTTCACCCACTGGATGCGCTCGGGCGTGCCGGTGCCGGGCTGCTGGATGCGCCTCACGACGCCTTCCCCTTCAGGAAGTCGAGCTCGCCGCGCTTCTCCAGCTCGTCCTTGACAAGGCGCTTCGGCACTTTGCCATAGCCCGATTTCGGCAGGGCCTCCCAGAACAGGAAGCGCTTGGGCATCTTGTAGCGGGCGATCTTCGGCCCGAGGAAATCCGCGATCTCGGCTTCGGTCGCGTTCTGGCCGGGCCGGTTGACGCAGACCGCGATGCCGATCTCGCCCCAGACCGGATCGGGCACGCCGAGCACGGCGACCTCCGCGATCGCGGGATGGGTCAGGATCTTCTCCTCGATCTCGCGCGGATAGATGTTCGAGCCGCCGGAGATGTACATGTCCGAGGCCCGGCCGGTGATGTAGACGAAGCCCTGCGCGTCCATATGGCCGAGATCGCCGGTGCGGAACCAGCCGTTGCGGAAGGATTTCGCGTTGGCTTCCGGGTTGTCGTAATAGCCGGCAAAGACGGCCGGCCCGATCACGCAGATCTCGCCCTGCACGCCCAGCTCGGCCTCTTTCCCATCATCGTTCTGGATTTGCACCTGCATGCCGGTGCGCTCGAAGCCGCAGGTGCCGATGCGCGCGTTCGGGCCGTCCTCGGCCTCGTGCAGGGCCGGCGGCAGCACGGTGATGTTGCCGGTGACCTCGCCCAGCCCGAAATACTGCACGATCACCTTTCCGAGCTTTTTGAGCGCCGCCTTCTGGTCCTCGCGATACATCGGCGCGCCGGCATAGATGATGTAGCGCAAACTGGAATGATCATGCTGGTCGGCGGCGGGATGCTCGACCAGCATCTTCAGGATCGTCGGCACGGTGAAGATGTTGCTGATGCGGTGCTTCGCGATCAGCCGGTAGGCCTCGTCGATATCGAAGCGCTCGGTCGGCAGCAGGATCGAGGTCGCGCCGCGCGCAGAGATCATGAGCTGATGCACGCCCGCACCATGCGAAAGCGGCGCCACCACCAGCGAGGCGTCGGTCTCGGTCGAACCGGGAACGAGATCGCAGAGATGGTTGGTGATGACGAAGCCCATCTGGCCATGGGTCAGCACGGCCGCCTTGGAACGCCCGGTCGTGCCGGAGGTGAAGAAGAACCAGCAGGGATCGTCATGCTCGACCGCGGCGTTCTCGACCTTTTCGCCGCGATGGCGGGCGATGACCGCGCCGACCTCGTCCTCGCCGAACGCCCCCGCGCCGATCCGCCAGATGAACTCCGGCGCCGGGCTCGCGGCAGCGACCGCCGCCGCATGCTCCGGGTAATCGCCATGGCAGAGGAAGCCCTTCGCGCCGGAGGCTGTCGCGAGATAGGCGACCTCGTCCGGCAGCAGGCGGAAATTCGTCGGCACCCAGACCGCGCCGAGCCGGAAGGTTGCGAACATCGAGACGAACATCGCGTCGCAGTTCTTGGAATGGACGAGCAGTCGGTCGCCCTTGCCGATGCCGCGCGCCCGCTGGCCGGCAGCCAGCGCCGAGACCTGCATATCGAGCTCGTCCCAATCCAGCGTCTTCTCCCCCCAGATGATGGCGGAGTGCGCGGGCAGGCGCCGGGCATTCTGCGTCGCGATATGGGCAAGGTTCATCACCCGCCGCGTCATCGGCACGACGCCCCCGGTCGGGGCTGCTTTTGCAGAGCTCATCGTGCGGCTCTCCCTGTCTCGATGGAACGCGGTGCGGCGGCCACGATCGGCCGTGCTGCCCGCTTGGATACGAACATCTGCTTGAGCAGCGTTTCCAGCCGCTCGGCCTCGCGCGCCAGCAGGAGCGAAAGCTCCACCTGCCGGCTTGGCGTCATCCGGCTGTCGATCGCGGCGATCGACAGCGCCCCTGCGACCCGCCCGTCCGGGTAGCGGAAGGCCCGGCCTATGCCCCATGAGCTGGCCACGAGCCGGCCGGGATTGAGCGAGAAGCCCCGCGCACGCGTCCCGGCGACATCGGCCCGCAAAGCCTCCGGCGCGAAGCCGGGATAGCGCGCCAGCAGCGCCGCGTCATTGGCGGCGATGACCCGGTCCACATCGTCATCCGGCAGGGCCGCGAGCATGGCGAGCGAGCCCGCACCGACGCCGAGCGGGTGCTGGTCGCCGGCCTGCAGCGCGTGCGTGCGGACCGGATAGGTCCCCTCCTCCCGATGCAGGCAGATCGCGTAGTTCTCGCGCCGGACGGTGAGGAAGCTCGTATCCTGCGTCTCCGCCGAAAGCCGGCGCAGGCCATCCATCGCGATCTCGAGCAGGCTATGGCGCCGCGCGGCCAGCACGCCGAGCACGAAAGCCTCCTCGCCCAGGCAATAATGCCGCGTCTGCGGCTCCTGCTCGACCAGCCCCGCCCGCATCAGCGCCAGCAGGAGGCGCCGCGTCGTTGGCTTGTTGAGCCCGCTGCCGGCGACGATCTCGCCAAGCGGCAACCCCTCGGCCGGCTCCCGCCCGATCAGCGAGAGCAGCCCGAGCGCGCGGTCGACGCTCTGCGAGCCGGACAGCCCGGCTTCGGGCGCGGAATTTGGCGGCAAGCGCTCCTCCACACAGTCCATGATATGGACCTTGTTCTTGTTCTCCAACCGTAGATGGGCGCTTTGCGGATTGCAATGCCGCTTCCCTTGTGTAATCTGCCTGCCGTCCCGCTGCCCGGCTATTCACAGTGTGGACCACAAGCGACGCCGACGACCCAACAAGATCGGCGCGGAGGGAGGAGCGGAACGATGGCCCCCAGGGCATCCTGCATAGCGGGCGCTTTGCGTCCGGCGACCGGCGCCTGAGGCCGCCGCATGGTCGATGTCGTCGATACCCTGAAGATCCCTGAAAACCTCAGCGAGAACGAGGACGCACGTCCCGGCTCGCCGATCATGCGTCCGGTCGAGGCCGTCGCCGCCGTGCTGGTCGCCTTCATCATCGGCGTGCTGCTGCTCGGCGTCGTCTCGCGCTACGTCTTCTCGCTGCCCTTCGTCTGGGTCGACGAGGTCGCCTCGATCGCCTTCATCTGGCTCGCCATGCTCGGCGCCGCCATCGCCGTCGATCGGAACGAGCACCTGCGGCTGTCGCTCTTCGTCGGCATGATGCCGCCACGGCTGCGCGAATTCGTCGAAACGCTGGCACTCATCGCCGTTGCCGCCTTCCTGGCGGCGATGGTCTATCCGGCGATCGATTATGCCGTGGAAGAGAGCTACGTCACCTCGGCCGCGCTCAACATCCCCGTCAGCTGGCGCGTCTCGGCACTGGCCGTCGGCATCGTGCTGATGCTGCTGCTCACCCTGCGCTATATCTTCAAGACCGCGCGCCTCGTCGACATCGCTGCGGCCGTGCTGGTCGTCGGCGGGTTCGGCTTCGCCTTCTGGCTGCTCGGGCCGACGCTGAAGGGGCTCGGCTACTACAACATCCTGATCTTCCTGCTCGGCGTCGTCGCCGCCTGCCTCATCGCCGGCGTCCCGATCGCCTTCTGTTTCGGGCTCGGCACGCTCGCCTTCCTCGCCTTCTCGACCAGCGTCCCGACCATCGTCATGATCGGGCGCATGGACGAGGGCATGTCGAGCCTCATCCTGCTCTCGGTGCCGATCTTCGTGCTGCTCGGCTGCGTGCTCGACGCCACCGGCATGGGCAAGGCGATCGTCGATTTCCTGGCCTCGCTGCTCGGCCATGTCCGCGCCGGCATGTCCTATGTCCTGCTCGGCTCGCTCTATCTCGTCTCGGGCATCTCGGGCTCGAAGGTCTCGGACATGGCGACGGTCGCGCCCGCGCTGTTCCCGGAGATGAAGCGGCGCGGCTACAAGCCCAAGGACCTGATCGCGCTGCTCTCCACCGGCGCCGCCATGGCCGACACCGTGCCGCCCTCGATCGTGCTGATCGTGCTCGGCTCCGTCGCCGGCGTCTCGATCGCCGGGCTGTTCAACGCGGGCTTCGTCATCGCCGGCGTTCTGCTGGTCGCGCTCGCCGGCCTCGCCCGCTGGAAGGCGGCGGCGGAGGACATGAAGGGCGTGCGCCGCGCGCCCTTCGCGGTGATCGGCAAGGTCGCGCTCGTCGCCGCACCGGCGCTGGTCCTGCCCTTCATCATCCGCGCTGCGGTCGGCGGCGGCGTCGCCACCGCGACCGAGGTCTCGACCATCGCGGTGCTCTATGCGCTCGTCATCGGCATCGTGCTCTATGGCGGCATCAGCCCGCGCAAGTTCTACCAGATGCTGGTCGAGACCGCGGCGCTCTCGGGTGCGATCCTGGTCATTCTCGGCACGGCCCTGGCCATGGCCTGGGCGCTGACCCAGACCGGCTTCGCCCGCGACCTCGCCGTCTTCATGGCGAACCTGCCCGGCGGCTGGCTCACCTTCATGGCCGTCACCATCGTCGTCTTCATGATCCTGGGCTGCGTGCTGGAGGGCCTGCCGGCAATCGTGCTGATGGCGCCATTGATGTTCCCGATCGCCAAGAACCTCGGCATCAACGACGTGCATTATTCGATGGTCGTGGTCACCGCGATGAATATCGGCCTGATGGCGCCGCCGATCGGCATCGGCTTCTACATCGCCTGCAAGATCGGCAACGTCTCGCCGGACGAGGCGATGGGCGCGGTCTGGCCCTATATCTTCGCCCTGATCATCGGCCTCGTCGTCATCGCCCTCGTGCCCGGCCTGTCGACCTGGGTGCTGTGAAGCTCACAACAAGAAACCAGCAAGAAACCAGATATTCTCAAGGAGAAAACGCCCATGACCATCTCGCGCCGCACCCTGCTCCAGGCAACAGCCGCCGCTTCCGCCATCGGCACCTTCCATATCGGCCGTGCCAACGCGCAGTCTGCCGAGTTCACCTATAAATACGCCAACAACCTGCCCGTCGCGCACCCGATGAACACGCGCGCCAACGAAGCCGTGGCCAAGATCAAGGAAGAGACCAAGGGCCGCGTCGACATCCAGATCTTCCCGAACAACCAGCTCGGCTCCGACACCGACATGCTGAGCCAGGTCCGCTCGGGCGGCGTCGAGTTCTTCACGCTCTCGCCGCTGATCCTCTCGACCCTGGTCGCCAACGCCTCGCTCTCCGGCATCGGCTTCGCCTTCCCGAACTATGATGCGGTCTGGAAGGCGATGGACGGCGAGCTCGGGACTTACGTCCGCGGCCAGATCAACAAGGCCAATCTCGTCGTCATGGACAAGATCTGGGATAACGGCTTCCGCCAGATCACCTCGTCCAAGGGCCCGGTCAATACGCCCGACGACCTCAAGGGCTTCAAGATCCGCGTGCCGGTCTCCCCGCTCTGGACCTCGATGTTCACGGCCTTCCAGTCGGCCCCGGCCTCGATCAACTTC
>JAEWKP010000274.1 GCA_023393655.1 Pseudomonadota bacterium
ATCGAAGACCGAGCGGTTGTTGATCTGCGCGTTGAGGCCGAGGCCCGTCCGCACCGCCTGCTTGACGCATTCGGCATTGATCACCGGCAGCATGCCGGGCATGGCCGCGTCGCCGAGGCTGACATGCTCGTTCGGCTCGGCGCCGAAGCCGGTCGAGGCGCCGGAGAACAGCTTGGCATTGGAGGTGACCTGGGCATGGATCTACATGTCGCCCACGATCTCCCAATCGCCGGTCGCGCCCTTGATCAGCTTCTTCGGGTCGGCGGGGCGGGCATGCGCGTTCATCTGGACTCTTCCGGCTGCTATATTCGCTTACGCGTTACGATGTCGGCGGGCGGGCGGCAAGCTTCCGTTGCTCCGGAACAGCTCTCACGCGTGGCGAAAAAGGCCCGCCGCGTTGCGCTCCTGCAACCAGATGGCGGGAATGTGGCTTATGAGGCGCTATATCGCGCCGATTGACGGGTGATGGTTCTTGACATTCGTCACTCGCCACCCCTTCTTGCGCAAAATGCCGGAAACCCTCATTGGTTGGGCCGGCTCGTTACCCGGAGTTCCGTCATGTCACGCAGCCGTTTCATCGGTCTGGTGCTCACCGCCATCTTCACGTCGACCGCTCTGACGGCTTTCGACGCCGCCGCACAGGGGGCTCCTCCGGCCCCCCCGGTCCAGGTCGCCAACCCGCTCGCCAAGCGCATCACCAACTGGGACGAGTACACCGGCCGCTTCGAGGCCAGCGAACAGGTCGACGTGCGCGCCCGCGTCTCCGGCTTCATCGACAGCGTGCATTTCTCCGACGGCTCGCTCGTCCAGAAGGGCGACCTGCTCTTTACCATCGATCAGCGGCCTTACAAACTGGCCGTCGACGTTGCCCGCGCCGAAGTCGCGCGCGCCAAGGCGCAGGTCGAGCTCGCCCAGAACGAAGTCGAGCGCGCCGAGGGCCTGACCCAGAACCGCACGATCACGGCGCGCGACGTCGACCAGCGCCGCGCCAACCTGAACAGTGCGGTCGGGTCGCTGCAGGGCGCCGAGGCGAACCTGAAGAACGCCGAGCTCAACCTCGAATGGACCGAGGTGCGCGCGCCGCTGGCCGGGCGCATCTCGAACCGCCGCGTCGATCCGGGCAACCTGATCGCCGGCGGCCAGTCGGGCGCATCGCTGCTGACGACCATCGTCGCGGTCGCGCCGATCTACTTCACCTTCGACGTCTCGGAAGCCGATTACCTGCGCTATGCCCGGATGAGCAATCCGCGCGAAGGCGCCAGCAAGGATGCCGGGACGGTGGTCGAGGTGCGCCTGTCCGACGAACCCAAATGGGGCCGCCGGGGCAAGGTCAACTTCATCGACAACGCGCTCAACGCCCGTTCGGCAACGATCCGCGGCCGCGCCGTGTTCGAGAACAAGGACCAGTTCCTGACGCCCGGCACCTTCGGTCGCCTGCGCTTCTTCGCCGGCGAGTCCGACGCCTTGCTGGTGCCGGACACGGTCATCGCCTCTGACCAGGCCCACAAGATCGTGCTGACGATCGGCCCCGAGAACAAAGTCGTGCCGAAGCCGGTCGTGCTCGGGCCGCTCAGCGAGGGCCTCAGGGTGATCCGGTCCGGGCTGACGCCCGAGGACAAGGTGATCGTCGGCGGCACCGCCAACCCGATGGTCCGCCCGGGCGTCACCGTCGCCCCGCAGCCCGGCGAGATCAAGGTCGCGCCGACCAACTGAGCGCCTGCCGCACCGGCTTTCCGCGAAAGCCGGTGCCTGCCTCTCGGGCCCTGCCTGGCCCGGCATCGAATCACGGACGCCAACGGGCGCCCGCCCGCCTTATTCCGGCCAGGACATTCCCATGTTCCGCTTCGCCCATTTCTTCATCGACCGGCCGATCTTCGCCACCGTGCTCTCGGTGCTGCTGACGATCGCCGGCGCCATCGCGCAGCGCTCGCTGCCGATCGCCGAATATCCCGAAATCGCGCCGCCGACGGTGTCGATCACCGCGACCTATCCGGGCGCCTCGGCCGAGACCGTGGCCGCCACGGTGGCGACGCCGATCGAGCAGGAGGTGAACGGCGTCGACGACATGCTCTACATCACCTCGCAGTCGACCGGCGACGGGCGGGTGACCATCAACGTCGTGTTCAAGGCCGGCGTCGATGTCGACCAGGCGCAGGTGCTGGTGCAGAACCGCGTCTCGCAGGCCGAAGCGCGCCTGCCGGCGGAGGTGCGCCAGCTCGGCCTGCAGGTGCGCAAGGCCTCGCCCGACTTCCTGATGGTCATCAACATGATCTCGCCGGACGGGTCGCGCGACGCGCAATACATCTCCAACTACGCCTCGCTCTACGTGAAGGATGTGCTGACCCGCGTCGACGGCGTCGGCGACGTGCAGGTCTTCGGCGCACGCGACTTCTCGATGCGCATCTGGCTCGACCCCGCCAAGGTGGCGGCGCGCAACCTGACCGCGGGCGACGTCGTCGCCGCGCTCCGGGCGGCGAACGTCCAGGTCGCGGCCGGCGCTCTGAACCAGCCGCCGGCGAAGTCGGACGAGGCCTTCCAGCTCTCGGTCAACACGCTCGGCCGCCTGACGGATATCTCGGAGTTCGAGAACATCGTCGTACGCTCGGACGCCGATGGCGGCACGATCCGCGTCCGCGACATCGCCCGCGTCGAGCTCGGTTCGCAGGACTACACCACCAACGCCTATCTCGATAACAAGAACACCGTCGCCATCGGCGTCTTCCAGCGGCCGGGCTCGAACGCGCTCGCGACCTCGGACAAGCTGATCGCGACGATGTCCGATATGGCCAAGCAGTTCCCGGTCGGCCTCGAGCACCGCATCATCTACAACCCGACCGAGTTCATCGGCGAATCCGTCGACGCGGTGGTGCACACCCTGCTCGAAGCGGTCGTGCTCGTCGTGATCGTGGTCATCCTGTTCCTGCAGACATGGCGCGCCGCGATCATCCCGATCGTCGCGATCCCGGTCTCGCTGGTCGGCACCTTCCTGGTGATGAGCGCGGTCGGCATCTCCTTCAACACGATCTCGCTGCTGGCGCTCGTGCTCGCCATCGGCATCGTCGTCGACGCCGCGATCGTCGTGGTGGAGAATGTCGAGCGCTACCTCGCCGAGGGCATGACGCCCAAGGAAGCGGCGCACAAGACCATGGACGAGGTCGGCGGCGCACTGCTCGCGATCGCGCTGGTGCTCTGCGCGGTGTTCATCCCGACCGCCTTCATCAGCGGCCTGCAGGGCACGTTCTACCAGCAGTTCGCGGTGACGATCGCAGCCTCGACGGCAATCTCCTGCTTCGTCTCGCTCACGCTCTCGCCGGCGATGTCGGCGGTGCTGCTCAAGGCGCACAAGAAGCATGACGAGCACGAGCAGCACGGCTTCCTCTACAAGCTGGGCGCACCGGTCCGCTGGTTCTTCCACTATTTCAACGCCGGCTTCGCCTGGCTGTCGCGGACCTATGGCCGCATCACCTCGCGCCTCATCCGGATCGCGGTGATCCTGCTGATCGTCTATTCCGGCCTGATCGCGGCCACCGTCTGGGACATTCGCAAGACTCCGACCGGCCTCGTGCCACAGCTCGACCGCGGCTATTTCATCGCCGTGATCCAGTTGCCGCCGGGCTCCTCGCTGCAACGCACGGACACGGTGCTGCGCAAGGCCAACGAGATCCTGCAGTCGCGCCCCGGCGTGGCCCATACCGTCGCCTTCGCCGGCCTCGACGGCGCGACCTTCACGATCGCGCCGAACGCGGGCGTCGCCTTCGTCACCCTCTCACCGTTCAAGGATCGCGAGAAGCAGGGCCTGACCACACAGGGCATCCTGAACGATCTGCGCCAGCAGATGTTCGGGATCACCGAGGCCTTTACCCTGCTGATCGAGCCGCCGGCCATTCCGGGCATCGGCACCGGCGGCGGCCTTAAGGGCTATGTGCAGGATCGTGGCGGGCGCGGGCTTGCGGCGCTCGAAGGGGCGGCCTGGACCGTCGCCGGCTCGGCCGGGCAGGTCCCGGGCATCCAGCAGCCCTTCACGCTGTTCTCGACCAAGACGCCGCAGATCTATGCCGATATCGACCGCACCAAGGCGGAGATGCTCGGCGTGCCGGTGACGCGCATCTTCGAGACCCTGTCGGTCTATATGGGCTCGGCCTATATCAACGACTTCATCCTGCTGGGCCGCACCTTCCGCGTCACGGCGCAGGCCGACAACCCGTTCCGCCTGACGACGCGCGACGTCGCCACGCTCAAGACCCGCAATGCGGATGGCGAGATGGTGCCGATCGGCTCGGTCGCGTCCTTCCACGACACGACCGGTGCCTATCGCGTGCCGCGCTACAACCTCTACCCGGCAGCCGAAGTGCAGCTCTCGATGGCGCACGGATATTCGACCGGACAGGGCATCGCGGCGGTCGAGAAGATCGCGGCGGAGCGGCTGCCGGCCGGCTTCGGCTTCGAATGGACCGAGATCGCGCTGCAGGAGAAGCTCGCGGGCAACACCGCGGTGATCGCCTTCGGGCTGGCGGTGGTGTTCGTCTTCCTGCTGCTGGCGGCGCTCTACGAAAGCTGGCTCCTGCCGCTCTCGGTCATCCTGATCGTGCCGATGTGTATCCTGGCCGCGATGTTCGGGGTGAACTATGCCGGGCTCGACCGCAACATCCTGGTCGATATCGGCCTGGTCGTGCTGGTCGGCCTTGCAGCCAAGAACGCGATCCTGATCGTCGAGTTCGCCAAGCAGGCCGAGGACGAGGGCATGCACCGCCGCGACGCGGCCATCGCCGCCGCCAAGACCCGCCTGCGGCCGATCCTGATGACCTCGATGGCCTTCATCCTCGGCGTGCTGCCGCTGACCGTCTCGGTCGGTGCCGGCGCCGAGATGCGCCAGGCGATGGGCATTGCGGTGTTCTCCGGCATGCTGGGCGTGACCTTCTTCGGCCTGATCTTCACGCCGGTGTTCTACGTGATGGTGCGCTGGCTGGCGGATCTGCGCGGGAGCAGGCGGAAAGCCGCGGCACATGCGACCGGGGCACATTGAGCCGCGGAAAGCCCGGACAGCCAATAAGAAAGGGGCCGCAGCGATGCGGCCCCTTTTTCGTTCACCGCCCCTGCCCGGCGTGCCTAGACCAGACGCCGCGCCATTGCCCGGCAGAGCGGCGCGAGGCCGGCGGCGATGACCGTGCCGATCGCTCTGGCGCCCAGATCCGGAATCGTCTCGCCGCGCGCCAACTGGACGATCGTGAGCAGGATCATCAAGCCGGCGATGAGCACGAGGATGCCGGCGAACACCATCAGGCAGGCATAGGCCATCGCGCGGCTGACGATCATCGCCGTCTCCTTTGAAGAGGCAACCAGCCTAACGACCGGGAACGGCCGATGCCATCCCGGGACGGGACTGCTTCGCCACCCGCCCGGTATGGCGAAGCGTTCTTCTCAGCAGCCTGGGCAGCCGAAGTCAGCCCCACCAACGCTCGGAGACGGCGAAACGGCCCGCCGCCTGCTCGATCACCTCGCCGAGGGAGAACAGCGCCTCCTCGTCGAAGGGGCGGCCGATGAGCTGCAAGCCGAGCGGCAGGCCCTGGGCATCGAGGCCGGCGGGCACGGCGATGCCGGGCAGGCCGGCCATATTCACCGTCACCGTGAAGATGTCGTTGAGATACATCTCGACCGGATCGGCCGAGCCCTTCTCGCCGATGCCGAAAGCCGCGGATGGCGTGGCAGGCGTCAAAACAGCGTCGATGCCCTGCGCATAGACCGTCTCGAAATCGCGCTTGATCAGCGTGCGGATCTTCTGGGCCTTGACGTAATAGGCGTCGTAATAGCCGGCCGAGAGCACATAGGTGCCGATCATGATGCGGCGCTTGACCTCGGCGCCGAAGCCGGCGGCACGGGTCTTCTCGTACATCTCGACGATGTCCCTGCCCTGCTCGCGCAAGCCGTAGCGGACGCCGTCATAGCGGGCGAGGTTCGAGGAGGCCTCGGCCGGGGCGACGATGTAATAGGCCGGCAGGGCGTATTTGGTATGCGGCAGCGAAATCTCGACGATCTCGGCGCCCGCCGCACGCAGCCATTCGATGCCCTGCTGCCAGAGCGCGTCGATCTCGGCGTTGAGGCCGTCGAGACGGTACTCGCGGGGAATGCCGATCTTCATGCCCTTCACGGAGCGGCCGACAGCCGCCTCGTAATCCGGCACGGCCATGTTCACCGAAGTGGTGTCCTTCGGATCATGGCCCGACATCGAGCGCAGCATCACGGCCGCGTCGCGCACGGTCTTGGCGATCGGCCCGGCCTGGTCCAGCGAGGAGGCGAAGGCGACCGTGCCCCAGCGCGAGCAGCGGCCATAGGTCGGCTTGATGCCGACCGTGCCGGTGAACGCGGCCGGCTGGCGGATCGAGCCGCCGGTATCGGTCGCGGTCGCAGCCAGGCACAGATCGGCGGCGACGGCCGAAGCCGAACCGCCCGACGAGCCGCCCGGCACGAGATGATTGCCCTCGACGGCACCGCCAGCGCCCGCCGAGACGTTGGAACCCTTGCGGCGCCACGGATTCACGACATTGCCGAAAGCGCTGGTCTCGTTCGACGAGCCCATGGCGAATTCGTCGTTGTTGAGCTTGCCGAGCATCACGGCACCGTCGCGCCAGAGCTGGCTCGTCACAGTCGATTCATAGGCCGGCACGAAATTGCCGAGGATGTTCGAGCAGGCGGTGGTGCGCACGCCGTTGGTCGCGAACAGGTCCTTGATGCCGAGCGGAAGGCCTTCGAGCGGGCCGGCCTCGCCCTTGGCGAGCTTCGCGTCGGAGGCGGCGGCCTGCTTCAGGGCATGCTCCGGGGTTTCCAGCACATAGGCGTTGAGGGCGCGGGCCTTCTCGACGGCGGCGATATGCGCCTTGGTCAGCTCGGTCGCGGAGAAGGTCTTGGCCTTCAGGCCGTCGCGGGCCTCGGTCAGCGTCAGGCGGGTGAGATCGGTCACGGTTTCAGTTCCGTTCTGTATGCAGATGGTGATCCCGGATGACGCCTCGCGCCTCCAGGATGATCGAACAGGCGCGCCTCGCGCTTATTCGATCACCTTCGGCACCATGAAATAGTTGTCCTCGGAGGCCGGGGCGTTGGCGACGATCTCGTTGGCGATCTCGCCGTCATTGACCACGTCCTCGCGCTGCAAGATCGCCATCGGCGTCACCGAGGTCATCGGCTCGATGCCGTCGACATTCACCTCGTTGAGCTGCTCGACGAAGCCGAGGATGGCATTGAGCTCACCTTGCAGCTTGGGCAGATCGGCCTCCGGCACGGCGATGCGCGCGAGATGCGCGACGCGTTTGACGGTGGCGAGATCGACCGACATGGCGGACTCCTGAAGAGGGCGCGGATCGCGCGCCGGAAAACGGTTCGCCGCGCTATAGCGCGGCGAACGGGCAAACGTAAATCAGCATTGAACGATCAGGCCGGATTCTCCGGCTCAGATCGCGAAAGCCTCGCCCTTCCGGGGCAGTACGACTTCGATGCCGCTGCCCTGCATGCCGGCGACGAAGGCGTCGGCATTCTGGTCGATGATCGGGAAGGTGCCGTAATGGGCGGGGATCGCGAGCTTCGGCTTGACGAAGCGCGTCATGGCGAGCGCGGCGACCTTGCCGCCCATGGTGAAGCGGTCACCGATCGGGCAGATGCAGGCTTCGACGCCGTGGATCTCGCTGAGCAACGCCATGTCGGAGAAGATGTCGGTATCGCCCATGTGCCAGAGCGTCTTCTCGCCCCTGGCCTTGATGATCGCGCCGTTCGAATTGCCGACAGGGACGTTGACGCCGCCCTCGCCCATCCCGGCCGAATGGTCGGCGCGGACGAGCGTGACGCTGAACGGGCCGAGATCGACCGTACCGCCGGTGTTCATCGGCTGAAAGCTCTTCAGCCCCTGCGAGGCCAGATGCATGGCGAGGTCGTAATTGGTGATGACGGTCGCGCCGGTCTTCCCGGCGATATCGAGCGTGTCGCCGACATGGTCGCCATGGCCGTGGGTGACGACGATATGGCTGACGCCCTTCGAGATCACCGCGACATCGCCCTCGAAGGCCGGATTCCCGGTGAAGAACGGATCGATCAGGATGGCGGCGCCGTCGAGATCGACGCGGAAAGCGGAATGGCCGTACCAGGTGAGTTTCATGCGAAGGCTCCGGGCTTTCGAAATGCCGGCCCCTATCTAGGCCGATCCGCGCCGCCGACCAAGTCGACAATGCAGCCGGAGAGAGGCAGGCTGGCGCCATGACGAACCCACGGAATCGCCCCATGACCGACGCAGCAACGATCGCCCGCCGGATTGCCCAGGGGCATGGCGACGAGCCGGCCGATCTCGTCATCAAGGGCGCTAGGTTGCTCGACCTCGTCACCGGCGTGCTGGTCGAGAGCGATATCGCGATCTGCGGCGATACCATCGTCGGGACCTACGGGACCTATGAAGGCAAGCGCGTCATCGACGCCAGAGGCCTGATCGCCGTGCCCGGCTTCATCGACACGCATCTGCATATCGAATCCTCGCTGGTGACGCCGCTCGAGTTCGAGCGCTGCGTGCTGCCGCATGGCGTCACCACCGCCATCTGCGACCCGCACGAAATCTCGAACGTGCTCGGCGTCGAGGGCATCCGCTATTTTCTCGCCTGCGCCGAGGCGATGCGGATGGACCTGCGCGTCAATCTCTCAAGCTGCGTGCCGGCGACGCATCTGGAGACGGCGGGCGCCGCGCTGGAGGCCGGTGACCTGATGCCGATGATGGATCATCCCAAGGTGATCGGCTTGGCCGAGTTCATGAATTTCCCGGGCGTGATCCATCGCGATCCCGGCTGTCTCGCCAAGCTGGAGGCCTTCTCGCATCGCCATATCGACGGCCATGCGCCGCTGGTGCGCGGGATGGACCTCAACGCCTATCTCGCCGCCGGCATCCGCACCGACCACGAGACGACGACGGCAGACGAAGCCCGCGAAAAGCTCGCCAAGGGCATGGCGATCCTGATCCGCGAGGGCTCGGTCTCGAAGGATTTGCATCAATTGATCCCGCTGATCTCGCGCGACGCCTCGCCCTTCCTCGCCTTCTGCACCGATGACCGCAACCCGCTCGATATCGGCGAGGAAGGCCATCTCGACTACATGATCCGCACCGCGATCGCCGAGGGCGCGGATGTGCTGGCGACGTACCGCATCGCCTCGCTCTCGGCGGCGCGGAATTTCGGGCTGTTCGATCGCGGCTTCATCGGGCCGGGCAAGCGCGCCGATATCGTGCTGGTCGAGGACCTCGCCTCCTGCTCGGTGAAGCAGGTCCTGACCGGGGGCCGGCTGGTGGAAGAGGCGCTGTTCGCGGACCGGGCGGTAATCGCGCCGGTCGGGCTCGGCAGCGTGAAGAGCCGCAGGCTCTCCGCCGCTGATTTCTCGGTGAAAGCCCGCGCCGGCGAGACGCCGGTGATCGGCGTGGTGCCGGGGCGGATCATCACCGAACGGCTGGCGATGGCCCTGCCCTCACGCGACGGCGAGGCCCTGCCCGATCTGGCTCAGGATGCGATCAAGGTCACGGTGATCGAGCGGCACGGCAAGAACGGCGGCATCGCCACCGGCTTCGTCCATGGCTTCGGGATGAAGCGCGGCGCCATCGCCTCCTCGGTCGGGCATGACAGCCATAATCTCTGCGTCGTCGGCGTCGACGAGGCCTCGATGGCGGCGGCGGCCAACCGCCTGATCGAGATCGGCGGCGGCTTTGCCGTGGCCGATGGCGGCGAGGTCATGGCCGAGCTGGGTCTGCCGGTCGCCGGGCTGATGAGCGAGCAGCCGTTCGAGGCGGTGCGGCACGATCTTGAAGGCTTACGCGCGGCGGCGAAGGCGCTGGGCGTCGTGCTGGCCGAGCCCTTCCTGCCGGTCGCCTTCCTGACGCTGCCGGTGATCCCGCATCTCAAGATCACCGACAAGGGCCTGGTCGATGTCGATCGGTTCGATTTCGTGTGAGGCTTATAATGCCAAGATGGAGGGCGCGTTGAAGTGCGTCTGCAATGGACCGGAAGCGGACATGAGAATTGCGGTGTGCTAGCCCCACACAGAGGAGAGCTTCGATAATGTCGGCCGCAAACACCGAGAATGCCCCGCAACAACTGTATGAGGCGCTTGCCTCCTTGTGTTCGAACACAGATTTGAAGGCAATTCGGTCAGGGTTGACACACGGCATAGAAGGCGCCTTTCGGCTCGGGTTGCCGTTTGAGTATGATGACTTGAACCATGCAGTAAATTTTGGCGATCTCTGCCTCTATTTTTCTGAAGTGGGTAAAATCAATCTTGCATTCGTGTATCCTGGCTCAACGTCACCAAAACGACTAATTGTTCCTGGCATCAATTTACCCTATCACCCGTTTGAATTAAGCGAATTTGAGCAATATTTGGACGAAATCGGGAAAGAATTTTATGAGGATGACCTTAGTGATTTGGTCTCTACGATCTCACTAAGTGGCATTGTCTTCCATTTCGATCGTAGTGGAGACCGGAGGATAGACATTACGGCCGCGTTCGTCGCCGCTGACGCTTAGTAGTGATGTTCATTGGTGGGTTCCTCAACGGTCGAAAGCAGACGCTCCTCCCACCCCACTAATTTACGCCCTAAATCCGCTCGTCCAGCGCCGCCATGACCTTCTCGGCGACGAGCCCGGACACCCGGCTGTTCGACTCCACCGTATTGCCGGCGATATGCGGCGTCAGGATCAGGTTCGGCGCGCCAGTGAAGACCTTGGCCGCGCCCTTGCCGAGCGGCTCCTGCTCGTAGGCGTCGATCGCCGCGCCGCCGAGCTTGCCGGCCTTGAGCGCCTTCACCAGAGCCGCCTCGTCCAGAATGCCGCCGCGCGCCGTGTTGATCACGATCGCGTCCAGCTTCATCCGGGCAAAGGCCTTGGCGTCGATCATGCCACGGGTTTCCGCGGTCAGCGGGACATGCAGGCTGATGACGTCGGCCTGCGCCAGCAATTCGTCGAGCTCCAGCCGGCGCACGCCGCTCCAGGCCGGATCGTCCACGGGCAGGCGCGGATGGTAGGCCGCGACCTCCATGCCGATGGCGCGGGCATGACGGGCGACGTCGCGGGCGATGGAGCCGAAGCCGACGAGGCCCATCAGCTTGCCGGCGATCTCGCGGCCGATCAGCTGCGTCTTGGGGAATTCGCCGGCCAGCATCGCGGCATTGGCGTAATAGGCGCCGCGCAGCAGGGTCATCGTCGTGCCGATGACGTATTCGACGACGGAGAGGCTGTTGGCGCCCGTCGCCGGGAAGACGCGGATGCCACGGGCGGCGCAGGTCTCCATGTCGAGATTGTCGAGGCCGACGCCGAGGCGACCGATCACCTTGAGCGCCTTCGCCGCTTCCAGCACCTTGCCGCGCACCTGCGTCTGGTTGCGCACGATCACGGCCGGGACATCGGCGAAAAGCCGCGCCATCCCGTCGATATCGGCATAGAGCTCGGGGTCGTAATGGACCGTGAACCGCGCTTTCAGGTTGGCGAGAGCGGTGTCGTCGATGAACTCGGTGATGACGATATCGGTCATGGGGCGGTACTGACGCTGAAACGGAGGCGTTGATCGGGACCGTAGAGCGGCGCAACGAAGGTCTCGACCAGCCGCCCGCCGTTCTTCTCGATGATGCGGCGTGAAGCGTGGTTGGTCGCGTCGCAGGTGATGCTGATCTCGGGCAGACCGGCTTCGCGCGCCACGCCGAGCATCGCGGCAAGCGCCGCGGTCGCGTAGCCGTGCCCGGCGAAGGCCGGCAGGATGGTGTAGCCGACATGGCCGAGCACATGCTCCGGCAGGGCGAGGATCGGGCGACCGGCCGCATCCTCCTGCCAGCGCAGGTTGATCGAGCCGATGAAGGGCCGCTCCGGCCGATCCTCGGCGAAGATCCAGCGCGTCGGGCCGGGAATGCGGTCGACCTCGCGGCCATCCGGCAGGCGGATGCGGCCGGGTCCGCCACGGATTTCGGCGAGGAAGGCTTCCGCGTCGGCGGCAATGGCAGCGAGATGCTCGGGCGCGACGTCGCGCGTCGTGTTCGGCGACCAGCCGCCGCGCAGAGCCGCCTCATAGGCGCCGAGCAGGGCCTTGTCGGGAATTTGCAGCGAGATGCGCGCCGGCACGGGACTATCCTTCGATGCGGCCGCGCCGCTTTTCAAG
>JAEWKP010000355.1 GCA_023393655.1 Pseudomonadota bacterium
GAACCTCTCGTCTTCGGCGTCGGAAAGGGTGATCTGGGGAGGCATGGTCGGTGATCTTTTCGAAAACGGTATCAGTCGCCTCAGCCGGCCTTCTGCACGAACGAGTCGAGCACCATCTTCCGGCCGGCCTTGTCGAAATCCACCGTCAGCTTGTTGCCGTCGACGCTGGCGACGGAGCCAGGGCCGAACTTGACGTGGAAGACGCGGGCGCCCTCGCCATAGGCGGATTCGCCTGAGGATTTCGCTGTCAGCTCGCCCTCGATCAGTAGGGGGCCGCGCTGGCGCGAGCCGCTGCCGAAACCGCCTTGATTGAAGCTGCCTTGACCGAAGCCGCGGCCGCTTTCGGAGAAGCCGCTGTTCTTCGCGCGGTTTTCCTGAGCGCGCTGCCAACCTGGCGTGTTGTAGCTCGAGCCAAAGCTTTCCATCCGGTCGAAGCGCGAGGCACCGTAGCCGCCCTGCGAATAGCTGGTCGGCGCCTGCTCGACCTCGACATGCTCCTCCGGCAACTCGTCGATGAAGCGGGAGGGCAGGCTGGTCTGCCAGAGGCCGTGGATGCGCCGGTTCGAGGCGAAATAGAGCTTCAGCTTTTTGCGGGCGCGGGTGAGGCCGACATGGGCGAGGCGGCGCTCTTCCTCCAGCCCGGCGCGGCCGCTCTCGTCGAGCGCGCGCTGGTTCGGGAACAGGCCTTCCTCCCAGCCGGGCAGGAAGACCGTGTCGAACTCCAGCCCCTTGGCGGCATGCAGCGTCATGATCGAGACGCGCGCCTCGGCCTCGCCATCGGCGACGTCCATCACCAGTGAGACGTGTTCGAGGAAGGCCGGCAGGTCGGGGAACTCGTCGAGCGAGCGGACGAGCTCCTTGAGGTTTTCGAGGCGCCCGGCGGCATCGGCCGAGCGATCCTTCTTCCACATCTCGGTATAGCCGGACTCTTCAAGCACCAGCTCGGCGAGCTCGCCCTGCGGCATGTGCTCGGAACGCGCCGACCAGCGGCCGAAGGCGTCGACCAGCTCGCGCAGCGCGGTGCGGGCCTTGGGCTTCAATTCGTCGCTCTCGACCGCGGCGCGGGCCGACTGCATTAGCGAGAAGCCGGTGGCGCGGGCGTGATTGTGCAGGAGCTGGACGGTCGCGTCGCCCAGCCCGCGCTTGGGCACGTTGACGATGCGCTCGAAGGCGAGATCGTCGGTCGGCGACACCACGCAGCGCAGATAGGCCAGCGCATCGCGGATTTCGGCGCGCTCGTAGAAACGCGGGCCGCCGATGACGCGATAGGGCACGCCGGCCTGGACGAAGCGTTCTTCGATCTCGCGCATCTGGGCGGAGATGCGCACGAGCACCGCGACCTCGGCGAGATTGTACTTCTTCGACTGCATCGCCTCGATCTCGTC
This sequence comes from Pseudomonadota bacterium, assembly GCA_023393655.1. GTDB lineage: Bacteria > Pseudomonadota > Alphaproteobacteria > Rhizobiales > Beijerinckiaceae > Allobosea. The sequence continues at coordinate 1,386 of JAEWKP010000355.1, forward strand.
GGAGATCAGGCGGGCCTCCTCCTGGCTGTCCCAGGCGCCGGTGATGGTGACCTTCTCGCCGAGCGCATCCTCGGTGCGGAGCGTCTTGCCGAGGCGGCCCTCGTTGCGGGCAATCAGCTTTGAGGCGGTCGCGAGGATGTGGCCGGTCGAGCGGTAATTGCGCTCCAGCCGGATCACGGTCGCGCCCGGAAAATCGTGCTCGAAGCGTAGGATGTTATCGACCTCGGCGCCGCGCCAGCCATAGATCGACTGATCGTCGTCGCCGACGCAGCAGATGTTGCGGCGGTGTTGAGCAAGTAGGCGTAGCCAGAGATACTGCGCCGTATTCGTATCTTGATACTCATCAACAAGGATGTAGTGGAATTTTAGGTGGTATTCTGTGAGCACGTCCGGATAGTCGCGGAACAGCGTCAGGCAGTGCAGCAGCAGATCGCCGAAATCGACGGCGTTCAGCGCCTTCAATCGCTCCTGATAGGCGGCATAGAGCTTGCCGCCCTTGCCATGCGCGAAGACGGCGGCCTCGCCGGCGGGAACGTCCTTGGGCGCCAGGCCGCGGTTCTTCCAGCTATCGATGAAACCCGCCAGCATGCGGCCGGGCCAGCGCTTCTCGTCGATGCCTTCGGCCTGGATCACCTGCTTCATCAGGCGAATCTGGTCGTCGGTATCGAGGATGGTGAAATCGCTGCGCAGGTCGAGCAACTCAGCATGGCGGCGCAGCAGCTTGGCCGAGATCGAGTGGAAGGTGCCGAGCCAGGGCATGCCCTCGGCGACCGGGCCGACGAGATGGGCGACGCGCTCCTTCATCTCGCGCGCCGCCTTGTTGGTGAAGGTCACGGCGAGAATCTGCGAGGGGTAGGCACGGCTGGTCGAGATCAGGTGGCCGATGCGCGTGGTCAGCACGCGGGTCTTGCCGGTGCCGGCGCCGGCCAGCACCAGAACCGGACCATCCGTTGCCTCGACCGCCTGACGCTGCTCCGGGTTGAGACCCGCGAGATAGCCGGCCGCCGGCTGCGCGGCAGCGCGCGCGGCGAGGCCGCCGGGGCGGGGCGGAGGAGCGGAAAAGCTGTCTGTCTCGGACAAGGGTGTGCGCTGCTCGTGCGTGATTCGTTCTCCGGCGAATATAGGGCGTCGCTGTCAGGATTGCGCCCTGCCGGAGCGATCATTTTATATCCCGTTCCACAGGGAGGTGGCAGCAATGACCGGGCAAGGCGGAGCGGAACGCTGGGAAGTCACCAATCAAGTGCCTGTGCTGGCGGATTACGACGCTTTCGCCACCGATCCGGTGTTGTCGGGAATCGTTTCTGCTTTCGGCGCCGATTGGGCGCGCGAGCGGCTGCATGAAGCCGGGCGGACAGTCGCCTCGGCTCGGGTGCAGGAGCTGGCTTATCTCGCCAACCGCTACACGCCCGAGCTGAAGGCCTTCGACCGTTTCGGCAACCGCATCGATCAGATCGCCTTCCATCCCGCCTGGCACGAATTGATGGCGCTCGCCATCGGGCAGGAGACGCATGCGCTGGCGTGGAAACGGCCGGAGCCCGGCGCGCAGGTGGCGCGGGCCGCCCTGCAATATCTCTGGTACGGGGCGGAGAGCGGCATCTGCTGCCCGATTAGCATGACCTATGCCGCCGTGCCGGTGTTGAAACAGGACGCGGCGCTGTGGGAACGGTGGGGCTCGCTCGTCACCTCCAACCGCTACGATCCACGGCAGGGGCCGGCGCAGCTCAAGACCGGCGCGACTGTCGGCACGGCGATGACCGAGACGCAAGGCGGCTCGGACCTGCGGCAGACCCAGACGGTGGCCGAGGATAATCGCGACGGGACGTGGTCGCTGCATGGGCGGAAATGGTTCTTCTCGGTCCCGCATTCCGACGTCTTTCTGACGCTGGCGCGGACGGGGGAGGGCATCTCCTGCTTCGTCGTGCCGGGTTGGCTGCCGGACGGATCGCGCAACGGCGTCGCGATCCAACGCCTCAAGGACAAGGTCGGCAATCGCTCGAATGCCTCATCAGAGGTGGAATTCAGGGGCGCGATCGGTCACCTCATCGGCGAGCCGGGCAGGGGCATCCGCACGGGCCTGTCGATGAATCATAATTCGCGGCTCGACATCGCGGCGGCCTCGTCCGGGCTGATGCGGATGGCGGTCTCGCTCGCGGCCCATCACGCCCAGCATCGCCGCGCCTTCCAGAAGGCGCTGATCGATCAGCCGATCATGCAGAACGTGCTGGCCGACATTGCGATCGAGGCGGAAGCCGCCGCCTGGCTCGCTTTCCGGCTGTTCGCGGCGCTCGACCGTCAGGAGGAATCGCCGAGCGAGCGTTTACTGGCGCGGGTCGGCGCACCGATCGCGAAATACTGGATCACGCGGCGTGCGCCCGCCGTCGTCACCGAGGCGCTGGAATGCCATGGCGGCAACGGCTTCATCGAGGAGAGCCCGATGGCACGGCTCTACAGGGAGGCGCCGCTCAACGCGATCTGGGAGGGATCGGGCAACGTCATCTGCCTCGACATGCTGCGCTCGCTGGCGCGCGAGGAGGGCGCGGTCGATGTGCTGCGGGCGGAGCTGATGGCGGCTGCCGGCGCGGACCGGCGCTACGATGCGGCGCTGAAG
>JAEWKP010000016.1 GCA_023393655.1 Pseudomonadota bacterium
GCGTCCCCGTATGCCGGGCGCGGGGTTAGCGCGGCGCCCTTTCTTTTTGCAGGGTCAGTGCAGATGCCACCAGACCTGCCCGCCGATGAGAATGGCGAGCAGGATGATCGAGCCGAACAGATGCAGCAGGTCGGCTTTCCAGCCTCCGGCCGATGTCCGGCAGACCGTCCGGTGGACCGCCTCCCGGCGGCGGCGATACGTGCCGATCATGGCCATCGAACCCTCCATCGATCAGACAGCGCCGTGGTTTCCCGAGACCGCACGGGCAAATTACGAGGGCGGCCATAGCCTTTCGAGACGAGTCGGAGGGCGCAAACATCAAGACCTCATAGGAACCGCCGTAAGGCGCTTTGACATCCATCGGTCCGTCGCGCTCAATCCGCGCCTCTCCTTTCGGATTCGCCCGATGCGCTATCGCCTGTTCGTCATGCTCCTCGCCGCCGCCACGCTCGCCGCCCCCCTCGCCCGGGCCGCGACGCTCGCGCCGGAGCAGCGCTTCAGGACGCTCGGAGACTTCTCCGGCAAGAAGCCCGGCAAGCCGGCGCACGATGTCAGCGGCCTTGCCTGCATGCCGGCCGCGAACGGTGTACAGCGCTGCCTGCTGATCAATGACGAGGGCTCCTTCGCGCAATTCGCGCGTATCGCCGAGAACCGGGTCACTCCGGAGGCAACCCTGGCCGTCATCGGGACGGAAGCCTCACCCGATGTGCTTGGCCAGCCGCCGCAAGGCATCTGCAAGATGCCCGGCCGGTTCGCCGAGCTCGATGGCGAGGCCGTGGCCTATGCCGAGGGTGCCTTCTACGTCTCAGGATCGCATGGCTGCTCGCGCAAGCGGGGCGAGTTCCGACTCTCGGCATTCCACCTTGCCCGGATCAAGGTCGATGCCGAAGGCGCCGCCGCCGGCAAGGTCGAGTTGACCTATCGCTTGAGCGACGTGCTGCGCGCCGCAGGTCCTGCCGGCGCCTTCTTCGGGCGCGGCCTGATGGACGGTGGCGGCATGAACGTCGAAGGCATCGCGGTCACCGGCGATACCCTCTGGGCCGGCCTGCGCGCGCCCTCCCTCGGTAAGCGCGGCTTCCTCGTCGGTGCCTCGCTGAACGCCCTGTTCGCGCCGGGCCATGCGCCCGCGACGGAAGCGCCGCGGGTCTTGGAACTACCGGCCGGCAGCAACCGCGGCATCCGCGATCTCGCGCCCCTCCCCGATGGCCGCCTGGTTGCCCTCATCGGCCCGGCGCAGGAACAGGCCCTGCCCTATTCCCTGCTGCTGGTCGACCCGGCCAAACCCGATGCCGCGACGCCGCTCGGCGATCTACCGGCTCGCGGCGGCGACAAGGCGGAATCCCTGACCGTGCTGAGGCAGGACGGCAAGGGCCTCGCGGTCCTGATCGGCTATGACGGCCCGAAGAACGGCCATTTCGAATCCTACCGCCTGCCGCTCGAGCCTCGCTGATCCCATGGACTTCCGCACGAGCCTGTCGCGCGCCGTCGAGCGCTACCGCGCCGAAGTCGCCGACCCGCGCGAGCATCTCGCCTTGCTGCGCTGGCAGATGACTGAAGGCCACGCGCTCGACCGGCGTGACACCTTCCCCGGCCATCTCACCACCAGCGCCTTCGTGCTCTCGCCGGATCATGCCCGGGTCCTGCTGATCGACCATGTCGTGATCGGGCGCTGGCTCCAGCCCGGCGGCCATTGGGAGGACGCCGAGCATTTCCATCTCTCGGCCGCGCGCGAGGCGATCGAGGAAACCGGCGTGCAGGGCCTCGCCCTCCACCCCTGGCATCAGGGTAGCGACCTGCCATTCACCATCGACAGCCATGACGTACCGGGCAAGCCATCCCGCGGCGAGCCGGCCCATATCCATCACGACCTGCAATATCTCTTCCTGGCCGACCCCGCCCTGCCGCTCGTCGCGCAGGTCGAGGAGGTGCATGCCGCCGCCTGGAAGCCCATCGACGCGCTCGCTGGGATAGCGCCGCGTGCGCTGGAGCGGCTGTCGCGCGTGCCCAAGCCCTGACTGTTGCGGCGCAACAACATCGGGCTGGATTACCGAAACCACTATGGCTCTTTTATCGCGGCAGGCTCAAGCTCGCGGCATGGTTCGATCGAGGATGAGATAGATATTGCAATTGATTTGCAATAGCGTATTGATCCGAGACCTCCCCGGAGCACGCCTATGTCTTCGAAAGCCATCGCTCTCGCCCTGATCGCCGCAGCCCTCGCGGCCCCCGCGACTGCCGCCGACCTCTCGTCCCGCAAGGGAGCACCCGTCGCCCCAGCCCCCGCCGTCTCCGCGTGTACGGAAAGCGAGGGCATCCCGACGGACGCCTTCGGCTTCACCACCGGCTCCGATGTCGCGGATGTCGGTTCCTTCGGACCGAGCCTGACCTATGGCGGCGGCTTCGGCACCCGCGGCGGCAGTGCGAATAGCCATGGCCTGACCCTGCAGGGCTCCTATGGTCTGTTTCCCTGCTTCGAGATCGGCCCCTATGTGCTGGGCAACATCACCAGCGCCTCGACGGGCGGCGTCAGCGCCGACTCGCGCGCCTTCGGCGCCGGCGTCGAGATGAAATACAAGCTGCTGGGGCGCGACATGCACGGCCTCGGCCTGACACTGGTCATCGACCCCAGCCTGAACCGCACCGACCCGGACGGCGCCGGCCGCTTCACCACCTACAATACCGGCATCCGCATCTTCGCCGACAAGACGCTGATCCCGAACACGCTCTATGCGGCGCTCAACCTCTCGCAGGATCTGACCTGGAGCGGCCCCTCGCCCTATCAGCGCTCCACCACCTTCACGGTCGCCGGCTCGCTCGCCTGGCAGGTCGCGGACGGGCTCTATCTGAGCGGCGAAGTCCGCCACATGCGCGCCCATAACGAGCTCGGCTTCGGCAAGGAAGCGGGCTACGCCACCTTCGCCGGTCCCGGCATCTTCTGGCAGGCGACGAAGCAGCTCGCCCTCTCCGCCGCCTACAACATCCAGGTCGCCGGCAAGGCCAAGGGCGAGCCCGGCAATCTCGACCTGACCAATTTCAGCCAGCATCTGGTCAAGGTGAAGCTCGGCTACAGCTTCTGAGGCTGGGCCACGCGCCAGCCTGAAAGGCCGGCGCAACGG
>JAEWKP010000114.1 GCA_023393655.1 Pseudomonadota bacterium
GCCACCGCCAGGGCGCTGAACGAGACCGCGCGCGAGCTCGGCATGGACGTGCTCGTCGAGGTCCATGACGATGCCGAGCTCGACCGGGCCTTGAGCCTCGAAAGCCGCCTGCTCGGCATCAACAACCGCGACCTGCGCAGCTTCAATGTCGATATCGCGGCGACCGAGCGCCTGGCGCCGCGCGTGCCGGCCGACCGGATCGTGATCAGCGAGAGCGGCATCTTCACGCACGAGGACATCGCCCGGCTCAACCGCAGCCGCGTCAACAGCTTCCTCGTCGGCGAGAGCCTGATGCGGCAGGCCGATGTCACCGCGGCAACGCAAGCGCTGCTCACCGGCAAGGCCGTCGCGGCGTGAGCCGGCTCAGCCATCTCGACGCGCAAGGCCAGGCGCATATGGTCGATGTCGGCGGCAAGGCCGAGACGACCCGCATCGCGGTCGCCGAGGGCCAGGTCGTTATGGCGCCGGAAACAATCGCAACCGTGCGCGACGGCAACGCCAAGAAGGGCGACGTGCTCGGCACGGCGCGCCTCGCCGGCATCATGGCGGCGAAGCGTACGCATGAACTGATCCCGCTCTGCCATCCGCTGCTGCTCAGCAAGATCGCCGTCGATCTCACGATCGACGAGGCCTTGCCGGGCGTGCACGTACGCGCCGAGGTCAAGATGAAGGGCCAGACCGGCGTCGAGATGGAGGCACTCACCGCCGTCTCCGTCGCCTGTCTCACCGTCTACGACATGGTCAAGGCCGTCGACCGGGCGATGCGGATCGAGAATATCCGCCTGCTGCACAAATCCGGCGGCCAGTCCGGCGATTACGACGCAAAGGCGAGCTGATGGCGCTCACTCCGGTCCCGGTCGCGCGCAAGGCGCTGCTCGACAGCATCCCGGGGCCGACGGGGGCGGAAACCCTGCCGCTGGCGCAATGCGCCTGGCGGATGCTCGCCGGCGAGGTCAAGGCGCTCAGGACCCAGCCGCCCTTCGCCAATTCCGCCATGGACGGCTATGCCGTGCGCGGCGACGAGATGGCGGAAGGCGTCTCGCTCACCGTCATCGGCGAATCCGCCGCCGGCCGGGCCTATGAGGGCGCGGTCAGGCCGGGACAGGCCGTGCGCATATTCACGGGTGCGCCGATGCCTGATGGAGCCGACACCATCCTGATGCAGGAAGATGCCGACGGCGTCGGCAGCCCGGTGATCCAGGTCCGCGTGCCGCCGGCCAAGGGCAAGTTCCTGCGCGCGGCGGGACTGGATTTCCATGAGGGTGACGTTTTGCTGTCGACCGGGCGCGTGCTCGACAGCGCGGCACTCGGGCTTGCCGCCGCGATGGGCCATCCGACCCTCCCCGTCCGGCGCAAGCCGCGGGTCGCGATCCTCGCCACCGGCGACGAGCTGGTGGCGCCGGGCGAACCGGTCGGCCGCGACCAGATCGTCGCTTCGAATTCGTTCTCGCTGGCCGCGCTTGTCGAGAAGGCCGGCGGCACCGTGCTCGACCTTGGCATCGCTCGCGACGACCATGCCGATCTCGCGGCGAAGATCGCGCAAGCGCGCGAAGCTGACGCCGATGTGCTGATCACGCTGGGCGGCGCCTCGGTGGGCGCGCATGATCTCGTGCAGGAAGCGCTGACGCGCGCCGGCATGTCGCTCGGCTTCTGGAAGATCGCGATGCGGCCGGGCAAGCCGATGATGACCGGGCGGCTCGGCCGGATGGTCGTAGTCGGGCTGCCGGGCAATCCGGTGTCCTCGATCGTCTGCGGCCATCTCTTCGTGCTGCCCCTGATCGAGGCCTTGCTCGGCATCGCCGATGCCGATCGCGACCGCAGCATTCCCGCCATCCTCGGCCGCGACATGCCCGGCAATGACGAGCGCGAGGACTACCTGCGCTCGGAGCTTGCGCTGACGCCGGATGGCTGGGTCGCGACGCCCTTCGATCGGCAGGATTCCTCGATGCTCGGCACGCTGGCACGGGCGCAGGCGCTGACGATTCGTCCAGCCCATGCCGCCCTCGCGAAGAAAGGCGACGCCTGCCGCATCCTGCCCTTGCGGTAGCAGCTTGCGGAACACAAGCAGAACGCGTATGGTGTTCGTGCTTTGTTTCGAATCTGCGCATTGAGGGGCTGGCGGCGACCATGCTGACACGCAAGCAACATGAACTCCTGCGCTTCATCCAGGAACGCTTGCGCGAAAGTGGCGTGCCGCCCTCCTTCGACGAGATGAAGGACGCACTCGACCTGCGCTCGAAGTCCGGCATCCACCGCCTGATCATGGCGCTGGAGGAGCGCGGCTTCATCCGCCGCCTGCCGAACCGGGCGCGTGCGCTCGAAGTCATCAAGATGCCTGACGGGCTCGGCGCGCCGCAGGCGCGGCCTCGCTTCAGCCCGGCCATCGTCCAGGGTGGTCTCGGCGCCCAGCCGAGCGTCGCCAAGCCGCGCCCTGCCGAGGACGACAGCCGGCATTCCATCGCCATCCCGGTGATGGGCCGCATCGCGGCGGGCACGCCGATCTCGGCGATCCAGAGCCGCAGCCACACGGTCTCGCTGCCGCCGGACATGCTCGGCTCCGGCGAGCATTACGCGCTGGAAGTCCGCGGCGATTCAATGGTGGAGGCCGGCATCCTCGACGGCGACACCGTCGTCATCCGCCGGCAGGACACGGCCAATACCGGCGATATCGTCGTCGCACTGATCGACGACGAGGAGGCGACGCTGAAGCGCCTGCGCAAGCGCGGCTCCTCGATCGCACTCGAAGCGGCGAACCCGGCTTATGAGACCCGCGTGCTCGGCCCCGACCGGGTCAAGATCCAGGGCCGCCTCGTCAACCTGATGCGGCGCTACTGAAGGCGCTCGCTGTCGGTCTCGGATTCGGTGTCGGCGGCCGGTACGGGCTGCACGGTCACCAGCTGATGGGTGGGACGCGTGCCTGGCTCCGTCAGGCGTCGCTCGTGCCGGCGGCTCCAGGGCCGCTCGCTGCCGGACTGCTCCGCGGCATGGCTGCTCCATCCCGACGCCGTCCGGTAGAGCGAGGTCGCGCCATCGCGCGACAGCGTCATGCGCTCGACCAGCCTGGCCTTGCAGGTGCCGCCCCAGGGGATGGCGGTGACGACGAGGTCGGCGCGCTGGCAATCCTCGATGATGGCGAGCCGCTCGCGCGTATAGGAGACCGTGCGCTTGTCAGCGGTCTGCGCGACGCATGCCAGCCGGTCGCAAGCGATACCGGCGCGCAATGTCGGATCGTCGGGCGAGCGGCTGTCGCCATCGGCGGCGAGCCATTGCTGCAGGACGAAGCGGCTGGGCTTGCCCGCGATGGCGAGGCGGCCATCGGAGCCGCGCACGGCCACCCCGGAGCCGTCGCGCTCGATCAGGATCTCCGGCCGTTCCGGCTTGCCGGCGAACGCGACGCCGAAGATCAGCGGCAGGGCGGCAAGCCAGCGCCAGGCCGTGGTCCAGAGTGTCAGCCAGAGCAGCGCCGTCGCGAAGCAGGCGAGCACGCCTGAGCCGAAAGCCGCCACCGTCACGGTGGAATGGTCGATGGTCGCGACCCAATGCGCCACCGTGAGCACGACGTCGGAGGCAAGCCCCATCAAGGCCCAGGCCGGCCAATCCAGCCCGAACGGATAGGCGAGCACGCCGAACACGGCCGCCGGCATCACGAAGAGCGAGACGAAGGGCAGCGCCATGGCATTGCCGAGCAGGCCGAACGGATTGAAGGCCTGGAAATGATAGGCGCCGAAGGGCGCCGTCGCGGCCGTCGCCAGCATGGTGGTGACGAGGATGCCCAGCGCCGCCGTCCAGATCGGCCCGAGCGGCCAGGGCAGCACGCGCGGCGGTTCGGTGCGGCTTCGCTCTTCCCAGCGTTCCGCGAAGGCGATCAGCGCCGCGACCGCGCCGAAGGACATCTGGAAGCTCGGCCCAAGCAGCGCCTCCGGCTCGCGCAGCAGCACGATCATGGCGGCGAGCGCGAGATTGCGCATGCTGAGCGCCGCGCGGTCGACCAGGATCGCGCCCAGCATGACCAGGGTCATGATCAGCGAGCGCTCGGTCGCGACATCGCCTCCGGAAAAGATGCAATAGGCGGTCGCGCCGAGCATTGCCGCTGCCGCCGCGAGCTTCTTGACCGGCCAATGCAGGGCGACCGTCTGCGACAGGACCAGCAGCGCCCGAACAAGCCAGAAGATCGTGCCGGCGGCGAGCACCATGTGCAGGCCGGATATCGAGACGATGTGATAGATTCCCGCAGCGCGCAGGTCGTTGTTCGTCGCTTCGGTGATCAGGCCGCGCTTGCCGGTGACGAGCGCGGCAGCGACCGCCCCGCCCTGCCCGCCTCCGACCTCGGCGATGCGCCGTGTCAGCGTGTTGCGCGCGCGGTCGATCATCACGTCGATCGCCAGGCGCGTCGGCATCGGCGAGGGCGCCGGCGCCAGGGCGATCTTGCCGGAAATGCTGCCGACAGCGCCGATCCCGCGGAAGAAGGCATCGCGGCCGAAATCATAGCCGCCGGCCCGCGCCGGCCCCGGCGGCGGCAGCAGGCGGGCGGTCGCGACGATATGGTCGCCCGGTGCCACGGAGCCCTGCCGGATATTGACGCGCACGCGCTTCGGACGCTGGTCAGCCGGCACATTGGCGAGATCGGTCACCAGCACGACGAGCCGCGCGCCCTTGTCGCGGGCCTCGACGCTCTCGACGAAGCCGGTCAGCTTGCCGATCCGTGGTCGCTCCAGCATCGGTGCGGCGATATCGGCCGTGCGCCAGACCCCGGCGGCGAATCCGGCGAAAGCTGCGGCCGCAGCGAGGCAGGCCATCGCGGCGAAGCGGCGCAGGCGCAGGGCGAAGGCCAGTGCAGCACTCAGCGCCAGGCCGAGCAGCGGCGCCCAGAGCGCCGGCTCACGATCGGCCGCGAAATAGAGCTGGATGCCGACGCCCATCGCGATGGGCAGCCAGAGGAAGGGCCGGCGCCGTTCAACCTCCAGCGCCAATCCCTGCTGCAGGTGGAGCCAGAGCTGTCGAAGCAAGGGGCGAAGGCCGGCCGTCAGCGGCAGCGAGGCACCGAGCCAAGCCGGCAAGATATCGGCGCGCGCGCCGCGCCGGCCGCTCTGCTGCCCCTGCCCCGGCGGCGCCGGCTGCATCGCCCGCCTCCCTTGCCGGCGCTGCGATTTGACCGCTTAACCTTTCCGGCCAAGCCATGTTACAGGGCGCGCGCCGGTTGTCATGTCTCAACCTGCGCCATCCCCTGTCTTGCCCCGGACGGCCCGCGCCGCCCGGCCGGAGTTCCCTCCCATGAGCAACGCCGTCGTCACGCGCTTTGCGCCCTCGCCTACCGGCTTCCTGCATATCGGCGGAGCCCGGACCGCGCTGTTCAACTGGCTCTATGCCCGCCGGCAAGGCGGCAAGATGCTGCTGCGCATCGAGGATACCGATCGGGAACGCTCGACCGATGCGGCGATCGCGGCGATCCTCGACGGGCTGGAATGGCTCGGCCTCGATTGGGACGGCCAGACCGTCTACCAGTTCCAGCGCGTGGCGCGGCATCGCGAGGTCGCCGAGCAGATGCTCGCCGCCGGCAAGGCCTATCACTGCTATGCGACTCAGGCCGAGCTCGAGGAGATGCGCGAGAAGGCGCGCGCCGAGGGCAAGCCGCTGCGCTATGACGGGCGCTGGCGCGATCGCGACCCGGCGTCGGCGCCGGAAGGCGCAAAGCCGGTGATCCGCCTCAAGGCGCCGCAGACCGGCGAGACCGTGGTCAATGACGAGGTCCAGGGCCGCGTCGTCTGGCAGAACGAGAATCTCGACGATCTCGTTCTGCTGCGCTCGGACGGCACGCCGACCTATATGCTCGCCGTCGTCGTCGACGACCACGACATGGGCGTGACCCATATCATCCGCGGCGACGACCACCTGACCAACGCCGCCCGCCAGACGCAGATCTATGAGGCGCTCGGCTGGGACGTGCCGAGCATGTCGCATATCCCGCTGATCCACGGCTCGGACGGCGCCAAGCTCTCGAAGCGCCATGGCGCGCTCGGCATCGATGCCTATCGCTCGATGGGCTATCTGCCGGCGGCTCTGCGCAACTATCTGGTGCGGCTGGGCTGGAGCCATGGCGACCAGGAGGTCTTTTCCACGCAGGAGATGATCGACGCCTTCAATCTCTCCTCGATCGGCCGCTCGCCGGCGCGCTTCGACTACGCCAAGCTGGAGAACCTCAACGGGCTCTACATGCGCCAGTCCGACGATGCCGAACTGCTCGCTGCGCTCAAGGTCATCCTGCCGGAGATCGGGCCGGCGCGCGGGCTGGGCGATACGCTCTCGCCCGAGCTGGAGGCGAAGTTCCTCGCCGCCATGCCCGGTCTCAAGGAGCGCGCCAAGACGCTGATCGAATTGCTCGACAGCGCCTTCTATCTCTATGCCCAGCGCCCGCTGCAGCTCGACGAGAAGGCCAAGGGCCTGCTCGACGAAGCCGCCCGCCAGCGCCTGCCGAAGATCGCGGAAAAGCTCGCCGCGGTCGCCGACTGGTCTCCGGCACCACTCGAAGCGGCGGTGCGCGCCTATGTCGAGGAGAGCCGGCTCAAGCTTGGCCAGGCCGCGCAGCCGCTGCGGGCGGCGCTGACCGGCCGGGCAATGTCGCCTGGCCTGTTCGACGTCATGGCCGTGCTCGGCCGCGATGAGACGCTGGCGCGTCTCGCCGATCAGGCTGCGTGAAGCGGAGGCGTTTAGAGCGGCTCAGAGTGGCGTCATGCTCGCCCTTGTGGCGAGCATCCACGTCTTGAACACTGCGCCTGCCCACGGAAGACGTGGATGGTCGGGACAAGCCCGACCATGACGGAAAGCGGCCCGCCAGCGGGTCCCGGGCTCTTCACGGCACGAGGCTCCGGAATGACAAGCCGGCTGTTTGAATCCCCCGGGTTCGCCGTGACTGCTCATGGTAAGCCCGGGAAAATCATGGCCTCGGAAGCACCTTCGTCGGGCGCAAACCACCCACTCGCGCAGATATGAGCGGAACGCGGTTCCAACCGCCTTTTGGCTTGGTTGAATGCGCTGCGCAAATGGTCTAGTGACGCGCATGTGCATTGCACCGCGGCAACGCGGCGAGGCACGAATATTGCTTGTAAATCAGTCACATGAGCCAGCCTTCTCCCGTCTTCGTCCGACATGTGTTCGTCTTATCGCGGCCTTCGGATGAGAGATGCCCGGCGCGCAAGCGCGGATAGGCGAAACCGGGGCTGAACAGCAGCGAGCCTTGAAAGGATCGGTATCGATGAGCGGAAATACCAGCCAGCTCCAGGTCGGCGACAAGACCGTCGACATGGCGATCAAGGAGGGGTCGGTCGGCCCCGCCGTCATCGACATCGCCAAGCTCTACGCCCAGACGGGCATGTTCACCTACGACCCCGGCTTCACCTCGACGGCGAGCTGCGAGTCGCAGATCACCTATATCGATGGCGACAAGGGCGTCCTGCTCTATCGCGGCTACCCGATCGAGCAGCTCGCCGAGCACGGCGACTTCCTCGAGACCTGCTACCTGCTGCTCGAGGGCGAGCTGCCGACGGCCGCCCAGAAGGCCGATTTCGATTATCGCATCACGCGCCACACCATGGTGCACGAGCAGATGGCCCGCTTCTTCCAGGGCTTCCGCCGCGACGCGCACCCGATGGCGGTGATGGTTGCCTCGATCGGCGCGATGTCGGCCTTCTATCACGACTCGACCGACATCTCGGATCCGCATCAGCGCATGATCGCCTCGATGCGCATGATCGCGAAGGTGCCGACGCTGGCGGCGATGGCCTACAAGTACACGATCGGCCAGCCCTTCGTGTATCCGCTGAACTCGCTCGACTACACCTCGAACTTCCTGCGCATGTGCTTCGCGGTGCCGGCCGAGGAATACAAGGTCAATCCGGTTCTGTCGCGCGCGCTCGACCGCATCTTCATCCTGCACGCCGACCACGAGCAGAACGCCTCGACCTCGACGGTCCGCCTCGCTGGCTCCTCGGGCGCCAATCCCTTCGCCTGCATCGCGGCCGGCACGGCCTGCCTGTGGGGACCCGCCCATGGCGGCGCCAACGAAGCCGCGCTCAAGATGCTCGAGGAGATCGGCTCGGTCGACAACATCCCGAAGTACATCGCCAAGGCGAAGGACAAGAACGATCCGTTCCGCCTGATGGGCTTCGGCCACCGGGTCTACAAGAACTACGACCCGCGCGCGAAGATCATGCAGAAGACCACGCATGAGGTGCTGAACGAGCTCGGCATCAAGGACGACCCGCTGCTCGACGTCGCGGTCGAGCTTGAGCGCATCGCGCTGTCGGACGAGTATTTCATCGAGAAGAAGCTCTACCCGAACATCGACTTCTATTCGGGCATCACCCTCAAGGCGATGGGCTTCCCGACCTCGATGTTCACGGTGCTCTTCGCGGTTGCCCGCACGGTCGGCTGGATCGCGCAGTGGAAGGAAATGATCGAGGACCCGTCCCAGAAGATCGGCCGCCCGCGCCAGCTCTATACCGGCTCGGCCCAGCGCGATTACCCGCCGATCGGCCGCCGCTGATCGCAGGATATAGGCTATCCGGAAAGGCGCGCGGCGAAAGCCTCGCGCCGTTTTTTGTGACTAGAGCGGCTGTTGTCGCCGAGGTGATCGCGATCCAGGAGGCAACCGCAGTTGTCTTTCGGTGGCTCACCGTGAGCGAAGAACCCGGAATGACGAATGCGTGGTTC
>JAEWKP010000136.1 GCA_023393655.1 Pseudomonadota bacterium
CGCCGTCATCCCGGACAAGCGGCGAAGCCGCGCCGATCCGGGATCCATCGTAGAGCTCCGGAGGCCTCCGATGGATCCCGGGTCAAGCCCGGGATGACATCCGGTTTCCGAGAAAAGCCAGCAGCGTTCCAGGCCAGCGCGTATGACTACTGGCCGCGCCCGGTGCGGGCGGCGATGCGGATCGTTTCCTCGGCTGCGCGGAACAGGGCCTTGGCCTTGTTGATGCACTCCTCCTGCTCGGAGGCCGGGTTCGAATCATAGACGATGCCGGCACCGGCCTGGACATGCATGCGCCCGTCCTTGACCACGGCCGTGCGCAGCACGATGCAGGTATCCATCTCGCCATTGGCGCCGAAATAGCCGATGCAGCCGGCATAGGCGCCGCGCGCATCGCGCTCCAGCTCGTCGATGATCTCCATCGCCCGGACTTTTGGCGCACCCGACACCGTTCCGGCCGGAAAGCCGGCGATCAGCGCCCCCAGCGAATCGTGCTTCGGGTCGATCTTGCCCTCGACATTCGAGACGATGTGCATGACCTGGCTGTAGCGCTCGATGAAGAACGAGTCGGTGACCTTGACCGAGCCGATCTCGGCGACGCGGCCGACATCGTTGCGCCCGAGATCGAGCAGCATCAGGTGCTCGGCGCGCTCCTTGGGATCGGCCAGCAGTTCCTCGGCCAGGGCATCGTCCTCTGCCTGGGTTGCACCGCGCCGCCGCGTGCCGGCGATCGGCCGGATCGTGACGGTATCGTCGCGCAGGCGGACGAGGATTTCCGGGCTCGAGCAGACGATCTGGAAGTCGCCGAAATCGAGATAGCAGAGGAAGGGCGCCGGATTGACCCGTCGGAGCGCCCGGTAGAGCGCGAAGGGCGGCAGGGCGAAAGGCGCCTCGAAGCGCTGCGACAGCACGACCTGGAAGATGTCGCCGGCGCGGATGTACTCCTTCGCCTTGTCGACCATCTCCAGATACTCGGCCTCGCTGGTGTTCGAGGTGGTCGCCGGGACCGGCAGGTTGGCGATGTCGATCTCCGCTTCGGCGGGGAGGGCGCCTTCCAGCGCCTTCACCACCGCCTCCAGCCGCTCCTGCGCCCGCTCATAGGCGTGGCGGGCACTGAGGCCCGGCATATGCCGGACCGGGGTCACGACATGGATCTCGTCGCGCACCGCATCGAACACCACCATCAGCGTCGGCCGCGTCAGGATGGCGTCGGGCACGCCGGTTCCGGTCTCCTTCGGCATGGCCAGGCGTTCCATCAACCGGACCATGTCGTAGCCGAGATAGCCGAACACGCCGGAGGCCATCGGCGGCAGGCCTTCTGCCTCCGGAATGGCGCTCTCGACGAGCAGCGCGCGCAGGCTCTCGAAGGCGGGCCGCGGATCGGGCAGGAACGAATCGCCCAGGGCCGGCCGGCAGAGCGAGGCCTGCCCGTGATGGCAGCGCCAGATCAGGTCGGGTTCGAGCCCGATCATCGAGTAGCGGCCGCGCACGGCGCCGCCCTCGACCGATTCGAGCAGGAAGGCCGGGCCGGCCGTGGCGTGACGCAGCTTCAGGAAGGCGGCGACCGGCGTCTCGCAATCGCCGACCAGCACCTGCCGCAGCAATTGCGGCGCGCCGGTCTCATAGGTCTGCGCGAAGCGCTCGAACTCCTGGAGCGGCTGCATCGTCAATTCTGCGCCCCACCCGTCGCGTTGCGGAAATTGGCTTCGTTGACGCTGACGCCGAGCTCGGCCTGCCGCTTCGCGACATATTGCAGCAGGATGTCCTCGCTGACGCTGGACGACAGCAGCCGCTCGAAATTCCCGGCCTCCTGCGTCGTGCGGAGGTAAGGCGCGACGGTCGCCGAATCGACCTTGAACAGGATGCGCGCGCCATCGGTGCCGGCGGCGGAATTGCCCTTGCCCGCGGCTGTGCCGAAGACCTGGGCGACGACCGTGCCCGGCAACTCCGGGCGCTGGTCCTGCCGGCCGAGATCGGCCGCCGTCTCGATGGTCAGGCCGGCCGATGCCGCGACGGCATCGAAGCTCTCGCCCTTGTCGAGACGCTCGACGAGTTCGCGCGCCTTGGCCGAGAGCTTCGTCGCCGTCTCGTCGGCGCGCCACTGCGTCTCGACCTCGGCCTTGACCTCGTCGAAATTGCGCTCCCGTGCCGGATCGATCTTGGTGACGTCGAACCAGACATAGCCGGTGTCGCGGGCCAGGCGGATCGCCTCGTTGTCGACGCCGATATCCGAGCGGAAGATCGCCTGCAGGGTGGGATCGCCGCCCGGCAGCGCCTCTTCGCGCGAGCCGTCGGGCTTGCCGAGGCCGGCATTCATCGGCCCAGCGGTGCGCAGCTTGAGATTGAGCTCCTTGGCGATCTCGGCAAGCGGCTTGGCGGAGGCGCGCTGGTCCTCGATCTTGTCGTGCAGATCGGTCACTTGGGCAGCGGCGCGGCTCGTCGCGAGCTCCTGCTTCACCTCGGCCACGACCTCCTCGAACGGACGCACATGCGCAGCGTCGACCTTGGTGACGCGCAGCAGCACCGTGCCGAATGCCCCGGTGACCGGAGCGCTGACGGCGCCTTGCTCCAGCGCGAAGGCGGCCTCGCGCACGGCGGGGTCGACGATCTGCTCGCGGGTGAAGGTCCCCAGCGTCAGGTCGTTGAAGGCGACGTTCCGCTCGGTGGCGATCTCGTCGAAGGTCTCGCCGCCATCGATCTTGGCCTTGGCGGCCTGCGCCTCCTCGGCGTTCGGGAACGGGATCTGCTGCACGGTGCGCGTCTCGACCGAGGTGAAGCGCTGGGCCTTCGTCGCCTCGTAGCGGGCCTTGGCCTCCTCGTCGGTGACCTTGGCGGGATCGGCCAGCGTCTCGGCGGTGACCGCGAGGATGGCCGCCGTGCGGTATTCCGGCGCGCGGAACGCGATCTTGCGATCGTTGAAGAAGCTCTTGAGCTGGTCCTCTGTCGGTGCCGCGATCTCGCCGGCGGCGCTCGCCGGCATGCGGGCGAAGGTGATCGAGCGCTTCTCGTTGCGCAGGCGATTGCCGACTTCCTGCAGTGCCAGCGGGGCGGAGAGGCCGCCCACGACCATTTCCGAGATCTGCTGGCGCAGGATCGTCGAGCGCTGGAGCGCGACATAGCTCTGCTCGGTATAGCCGTTCGAGCGCAGCAGCTCGTTGAAGCGTGCCGCGGAGAACTGGCCGGCGGCGTCGCGGAACGTCTGGTCGTCGAAGATCAGATTGCGGATGGTGTCGTCGGACACCGCCAGCCGCATGCTCTGCGCCGTCTGGTCGAGCGTCGCCTCGCTGATGAGACGCGACAGCACCTGCCGGTCGAGGCCGGCCGCGCGCGCCATCTCGGGCGAGATCTGCCGGCGCTGCTGGCGGATCAGGTTCTGGATCTCGTTCTGATAGGCCGTGCGCATCTGTTCGAGGCCGATCTCGGTCTTGCCGACCCTGGCGACCTCGTTGCGGCCGTAGCCGCGGAAGATGTCGCCCACGCCCCAGATCGCGAAGGAGATGATGAGGAAGCCGAACATGATGGCGATGACGAGCTTTCCAAATAAGCCCTGACCCGCCTTGCGGATGCCCTGCATCATCATCGAAGCTGTCTTTCCCTGAACCTGTCCGTGGCGCGGGAGCGGGCCCGCGCGCGCAATTCTCGGCGCTGCTTATAGGAACCGATGACGAAAGCCGCAATCGCCCTGCGGCTTTGCACGCGATTGCGGCGCCGGCCGGGCGTTGCTAGAGCCGAAAGAGCTGATTTCAGGAGGATCGACGTGACGCGCAGCATCAAGCCGCTGGTGGCGGGCAACTGCAAGATGAACGGGCTCAAGGCCGACCTCGCCATCACGGCCGCGGTGGCGAAGGGATACGACGTGGCACTGAAGCCGAATGTCGACCTCGCGATCTGCCCGCCCGCCAGCCTGCTCTTCGCTGCGACCG